>CAYSFQ010000093.1:0-5497 GCA_964430575.1 uncultured Desulfobacteraceae bacterium | reverse complement strand
ATCATTTCTTCCTATCTCATCTTATTCATCGCTGTTCGAACCAAAGAAAACCTTGACAGGAAAAAAGACCGGCTTACTTTTATCAAATTAGCGATGCTTTTCACGGTTTGAGTTGTATGAACAAGAAAACATTGAGCCCCCAGAAGCATTGTGTTACGATGCCGCATGTGGGTTGGTTCTTGATTTTTTTCTTTTCAAAAGAAACTTTAAAGACCAAGGATAACAAGAGGTTTTGGGTTTATGACCCTTTTTTTGAAGTTTGTTGTTTTTTTTGTCGTTTATCTCGTTGTACAATTCTTACGCCCTGAGAGTGCCTTTGCCTGGGGGCCGGGGGTTCATACCGCCATTGCATTGGGTTCGCTTGATGCTGCCTACCAACTGCTGCCATCTATCGGCAGGACCATT
This sequence comes from uncultured Desulfobacteraceae bacterium, assembly GCA_964430575.1. Lineage (GTDB taxonomy): Bacteria > Desulfobacterota > DSM-4660 > Desulfatiglandales > Desulfatiglandaceae > NaphS2. The sequence continues at coordinate 5,092 of CAYSFQ010000093.1, read as the reverse complement.
AAAGCCTTTCCCATTGAATATCTGTACGGGTCGCTTTCTGCTGATTTTTTTATCGGAAAAGGAAAAAAGAAGCGCTCAGGGGCACCCCACAACTGGGAGGGAGGCTTCAAATTCCTCAGCGACGTAAACGACGACCGGGAAATGTCTTACGCCTTGGGCTTTTTGTCACATCTGGCAGCAGATATTGTCGCCCATAATTATTTCATTCCAAACCTCATCAGCGCCTACCCGGGCAAAGGAAAGATGGGGCATCTGTTCTGGGAAATAAGATCCGATTATTTGATCGGGACCGGTTACACCAGTATTGCCAATGGCGTCCTCAATATGGACCACCAGGTGTGTGACGATCTGTTGCTGCTCCTTGGCGGAAAAAAAAGAAACCGGCTTAAAACCAAAAAACGTGTTTTCACCCAGACCGTGAAATTTTCAGACTATCTTTACACAACACGCAACCTTTTCTTTGAAACCAAGGGCGCGCGGGGACGCGTTTTCCATGAATACCTTGCCGTGATGGTAGACCTCTCCCGTCGCCTGGTTTACGACTTTCTGAAACACCCCGAATCATCCCCCTGCCTGCACTATGATCCCATGGGCACCCAAAACCTACTCATTGCAAAGGGAAAACGGTCTTTCCCCCCCAGGATCTTCAAAGCAGCTGCCACCAGCCCTCACTTCGAGGTGGATGAAAAACTCCTCTACTTATGAACACCATCAGAATTCTCCCGGAGAAGGTTGCGTCCCAGATTGCCGCAGGCGAAGTCATTGAAAGACCTGCTTCCGTCGTCAGAGAACTCATCGACAACAGCCTCGACGCAAGAGCCGATAGAATCTCAGTCAAAATAGAAAGAGGCGGCAAAGGCCTCATCAAGGTCACGGATAACGGCATGGGCATGGGTAGAGATGATCTTCTCCTGTGCCTTGAAAGACACGCCACGAGCAAAATCAGAACCGCCTCAGACCTGGTGAAGGTCACAAGTTTTGGATTCAGGGGGGAAGCCATCCCCAGCATGGCGGCAGTGTCCCGCATGCAGATTACATCCCTGCCGCAAAAGGAGCTCCTGGGAAACCGGGTCAGGATATCTGGTGGAAAACTGATGGCCATCGAGGAAGTGGGTGCCCCGCCAGGCACCATTGTCGAAATCAAGGACCTGTTTTTCAATATTCCCGCGCGGCGCAAGTTTTTAAAAACCCCGCGCACGGAAATGAACCATATTGTGGATACGGTCTTAAGGGCTGCCATGCCTTTTCCGAACATTTCCTTTCGCCTGGAAGAAGGGAATAAAGGTATTCTTCACCTTCCCGCATCCCCAAACCCCCGTTTGCGTCTCTCCCAACTCTTGGGTAGGACCACCGGCCAATCCATATTGAGTGGTGAAAGCCAACAGAAAGATCCCCATGTTGCCATCCATGTGGCCCCTGCGGACTTTGCCAGGAAACGGGCCGACCGATTGTTCGTTTATGTCAATGGTCGGAATATCAGAGATCGGTTTGTGACAAAAGCCATCATAGAGGGGTACGGTCAGCGTCTGATGAAAGGTCGCTACCCACAGGCCCTGGTCTTCATCACCATAGATCCGGCCCAAATTGATGTGAACGTACATCCCACCAAACAGGAAATCAAATTCCAAAACGGCCAGCAGGTCTTCAGGGCCATTGCCGCCGTCGTCCATAAAACGCTTGCGCCTGCTGGCCGGGTTTTTTCGGGCACCTCACAACCCTACAAAAACCAAAATACCCAGAAACCAACACCTCCGGCCCCCGCGATCTTCGAACGTACCGAAACCTATCTACCGCCGCCTACGCAAAAAACTCGCCCAGCCCCAAAAGAAGCGCCCGTTCAGTTAGCTGAAACCCGTATGCCTCAGATTATCGGACAATTGGGGAACATGTACATATTGTGTCAGATGGAGGACGGCCTTCTGATCGTGGATCAGCACGCCGCCCACGAAAGAATCGTTTACGAAACCCTGAAAAAATCCCTTCTTTCAGCCAAAATCGAAATACAAAATCTGCTGATTCCAAACGAAATGGAGTTTTCTCTGAAAGAAAAAGGGATTCTTCTGGAGAAGGGTAATGTGCTGGCTGATTTCGGCATTGAACTGGATCATTTCGGGGGCAATACTTTTTTGTTGCGAGCAGTGCCTGCCCTGCTCAAAAATGTGAACTGGCAAACACTTATTTCCGAATTCATTTCAAAACTGGAAGAAGGCGGGCCGCCTGACGGCGCCCATATCATGGACGAGGCCGTTAAAATCATGGCCTGCCACGGTGCCATCCGGGCCGGACAACACCTGACGCTGACAGAGATGTCCAATTTGATGCATCAGCTCAATGACATGGATCTGCCCACAAATTGTCCCCACGGAAGGCCCATCCTTAAGAACTTCACCTATTTTGAAATGAACAAAATGTTCAAGAGAATTGTATAGATTCGTTTTTTTCCTTTTTCACGATTAAGGGCCTCGGCAAGAACGCCCAAATTCGCCATGTTGGACCCCAAAAAACCAAAAATCATTGTCATCGCGGGTCCTACAGCCAGCGGAAAAACCGAGCTGGCCGTTGCGCTTGCTCATTCTCTTGGCGGCGAGATCATTAACGCCGATTCCATGCAGGTCTACCGGCATATGGATGTGGGCACTGCCAAGCCCACGCTCGAAGAACGGCGCGGTGTTATTCATCACCTCCTCGATGTTGTGGATCCCGACGAGGACTTCAATGCGGCCATGTACCATCAAATGGCCCTTCCACTGGCAAAAGGGATTTGTGCAAAGAATATCCCTTGCTTTATTGTGGGAGGCACCGGACTCTATATCAGATCGCTATTGGGAGGACTGGTTGAGTTACCCCCTTCAGACCCAATGCTTCGGGAACGTTTACATCTTGAATGTGACCAGAAAGGGGCACCGAAACTGCACCAAAAACTGACTGAGCTGGATCCTGAAAGGGCTGAATCGATCCACCCCAATGACAGGCTTCGAATTATCAGAGCACTTGAAATCATTCAACAAACCTGCCGACCGGCCTCTGATCTCATGAAACAGCACCGGTTTGGAAACCAGGAATTTTTGGCGTTAAAACTCTGCCTGCAGGTGGAGAAACAACAGCTTTACGACCGCATCAACGAACGCAGTGAAAAAATGATTGATTGCGGTCTTATAGAGGAAACTGAGCATCTCATGAAAAAGGGGTATAGCCCTCATCTTAAATCCATGACAGCCATTGGGTATCGCCATATCCTCAAATATCTGCAAGGGGAGTGGTCCCTTCAAAAGGCAACGGAGACGCTTAAGCGGGATACCAGAAGATACGCAAAACGCCAGATGACCTGGTTCAAAGCAGAACCGGATATGATCCATATGGATCCTGAGGATAAGACCCTGGCAGCAAACAGGATTCGTGATTTTCTGGCGGAAAGCGCTTGACCTTTTAGTATTAATTTTCTATTTCAAAGCTGGTAGCATGATTTCTTCGCGTTTTTGAAAATCGCTACAATTCGTTGGTCTTTTTTGCTCGGTTAACAAAGACGACGATCTACGGAGGCAATTCAATGGGCGCTATCTCGAAAAAAATGTTTTACAGAACCCTTGCCGCTTCCCTGTTGGCGTTTCTTTTTATGCAAGGTTGTTTTCAGACCCCCAGGGCGCCTGAAGGAGTACTGGATACCCCTGCCCATCACGTATCCAGCGGTTTCAAGTTCCTTCAAAAAGGCTACAATGCCGATGCTCGAAGGGAATTTGAACTGGCCCTTCAACTGGACCCCTACTACAGTGCTGCACACCGGGGGTTGGGATTGGTATATGGGAAAGCAAATGAATTCGAATCAGCATTCGGTGCCATGCGTGAGGCGCGAGACGATGCAAGCAGCGGTGAACAAAAAGCGCTGGCCTATGTGGGCTTCATGCGTCTTTATACCATGCGCAAGAAAGCGGGTTGGCTGGAACAGGTAGAAGAACGCTTCAAAGAAGCGTTGAGATGGAAAAACGATCTCCCCCAAGCCTATTTTTATATGGGCATTGCGTATAAACATGCAGATCGAATCACTGATGCGGAGCGATCATTAAACCAGGTGCTTAAACTCAACCAGTCTCTGGTAGCCGAGGCCAAAAAAGAATTGACCGCCCTTCACAAACCTGAATGAGGTGCAGGGTCCAGCTTGAGAGGAAATAGTATTTTCACATGACAAGGGAAAAAACCCAAAGAAAACATTTCTTTATCATTTTTCTCATCGCTTTTCTTTTTTCCAGTCTGCAATTTTCACAGGTGTTTGCCGGAGATATGGGCGAAAAAAATGAATGTTTCGCCATCGGCACAGGGACCATTGTCAAAGGGAACCTGGTTCAGGGAAAAAAAAGCGCCATTCGTATGGCTTTGCTCAAAGGGGTCGAGAACTATCTGGTTCGCCTGCTGGGGAATCAGGCTGTTGCCACACATTTTGAAAGCCTCGCAAATGTGATTCTTCCTACTATAGACCAGGAGATTGAGAACTTTCATATCCTTGCGGAACAGCAGGTGGGGAATCGGTATCATGTTTTTGTAAAAATGAAGGTCAACGAAAACAGCATGGCGGAAAAACTGAGAGAAGCGGGCGTTTTTCAGACCGTTAACCGATCCGTTAAAGTTCTGTTCATGGTTTCAGAAACCCGCGGGCCCGTTGAGGTGTTCTGGTGGCAGGATGCAGCTGCTCACCCGTCCCTCACCCCCATTGAGTTGGCCTTGCATGGCGTTTTCCAGGACAGGGGATTTAATCCCGTCAACCGCATCATGGATCTTCCACCCTCAGACGTTTTGTCCGGACAATTTCCCGCCAATCTTCTGCCGGAAGGCGCAACACAATGGGGAAGGCTCTTTTCAGCAGATGTGGTGGTTTACGGCAAGAGCCTGGTCCTTGAAGATAAATTGCTCCTGAATCTGAAAGCCATTGATGTACAAAAGGGGATTCAAATTTGCGAAAAATCGGGATCTCAAAAAATACCGCAAGGCACGGTGGACAGCGAAAAGATTTTGGACATCATGAGAAAATGCGTTAACCGATTGGCAGTCGATCTATGCCCTTGCATTCTCAGAAATATCAACACGGAGCCTGAAGCGGCCA
>CAYSFQ010000092.1:0-9069 GCA_964430575.1 uncultured Desulfobacteraceae bacterium | reverse complement strand
AGATCGATGTCGCGGGCCACCTGATTCCGTTCTTCAGGCGTCAGGCTTTCAAGTCCTGATCGGGCCACCTTTTTGACCACCGCATTCGGTGCGTTGATGCCCAGAAGCGCGGTTCCTTTGTCCTGCGAAACCCATAGGATCGGGCGGTAAAGATGGTAGGGAAACCGCCAGCTGTTTTTCCAGTCAACCTGTTCCAGAAAGGCCGTTTCATCCAGATCCCCATTCATGAATTGGTCCAGGACCGGTTGCCGGGTGGTGTCGAAAAACTCCATTGCAACCGCCAGAGGAGGGGCGTAACGTGCCATAAGGGCTTGCAGTAACTGCACCTGGATAAGATGGTGCTCGGGGTTGTTATGCACCTCGCCTACGAAAATAACATCGACCGGTTTCAGCTTTTCAATCAGATCGGTAAAATTAATGGCCTCTCCCGTTTCAAGGTCAATAATTCTCCCCTGGGAAAAATGCCGCTCTATGCCTTCCACGGTGGCCAGTGGCGGCATGACATGTTTTTTTGGGGCGCAAGCCTGAAAAATCATCAGAAAAACCGTAATTACAACGTATAATCCATATTTTCGAAGGGTAAAGCACATATTTTTTTCTCAGGGATTTGAAGGCCAAAGTCCCGGGATTAGACCCTCAGAACAATGACCTTGACTCCGGGAGGTTCTATCATTAACCTTTGTTGGATGCAACTTTTTTGAAAAATTTCAAAAGGTTTAAATTATGGAGCGCCAGCGAACCCTTACAAATGTGTTAAATGACTATCCGAAAGAACTGATTCTGAAGGACGGTACCGGTGTGACCCTGAGGCCGTTGGCGGATGGCGATCAGGATGCCCTTTTTAAAATGTTTCACCGATTTCCCAAAGACGAATTGTGGTTCCTGAATCAGGATGTGAATGATCCGGATCTGATTGACAGGTGGGTCAGAGACCTGAATTCGAAACGGGTGGTTTCCATTATCGCCCTTCTGGAAGGGAGGGTGATTGCCAACGCTGTGCTGATGATGAAAGATTATGGGGCTAAAAAACACATCGGCAAAATCCGGATTGCCGTGGAACCCGCCATGCGTGAAAAAAGGCTGGGAACCTGGATGCTCCTGGACCTGATCAATATGGCAGTGGCTATCGGATTGAAAACCCTGGTGATGCGGTTGATTGAAGACCGGGATATTGCCGTGATTCAAGGGGTGAAAAAGCTGGATTTTGTTGAGCGGGCGGTTTTTAAAGATCACGTGCTGGATATGGAAGAAAACCCCCACAACCTGGTGATCCTGACCAAACGCCTTCATACCCGTTGGGATGATTTTTGAAAAACATGAGCCATAACCGTGTTCAATATCCGCTGGATTTGGAATCTTTGCGAAAAGTCCTTCCCCATGGCCCTGGTGTATACCTTTTCATAGGCCCCCAAAACAAGGTCGTTTATGTGGGTAAGGCAAAGGATCTTTCAAAGCGGGTACTTTCCTATTTTCGATCCTCAAACCATGCGCCTACCAAAACTGTCCGAATGATGAAAATGGCGCAACGCCTTGAATTCATTCTCACCCTAACCGAAAAAGAAGCCTTCATCCTTGAAAACGATCTGGTCAAGAAATTCAAACCGCGATACAACATCATCCTTCGGGATGACAAACAATATCCCTGTCTCAGGCTGGACATTCGTGAACCCTATCCCCGGCTCGGCATCGTGAGGAAGATCAAGAAGGACGGGGCACTCTATTTCGGGCCGTTTTCCTCTGCAAATGCGGTCCGCAGCACCACCCGGGTGATTTCCAGGGTTTTCAAGCTCAGGAAGTGCAAGGGTCAGAAACTGAAACACCGGGAGAGACCCTGTATCAACTTCCAGATGGACCGCTGCCTGGCCCCCTGCGCGCGGTCTGTGCCCAATGAAGCCTATGGGGAAATGGTGAAGCAGGTGCGCCTTTTCCTGGAAGGCCGTAACACGGAGCTTGTGGGAGTCCTGAAGAAAGACATGGCAGAAGCGGCTGCCCGACTCGATTTTGAAAAGGCTGCCGAAATCAGGGACCGGGTTCATGCCATTGGGAAAACCGTTGAACGGCAGCATGTGGTCTCCCGCCGCATGGCGGATCAGGATATCATCGGCATCGCTCAAGCCGACTCCGCCAAAGTAGCGAATGCTACGAGCCGACTCCGCCAAAGTAGCGAATGCTACGACGGCCGGGCGGCCGGGAAGGGGGAAGTGCGTCAGTTGGCTGTGATGTTCGTGCGGCGGGGGCATCTGTTGGGGAGCCGGCATTTTCTGTTTGAAAATTCGAATGCCGCCCTGGTGGAGGTGATGGAAGCATTTCTGAAGCAATACTATTCCGGGCAGGTGTTTATTCCCGGCACGATTCTGCTTTCCGAGCCTGTTGAGGAAAGTGATTCCCTCAGCGAGTGGATATCGGAGATGGCGGGGAAGAAGGTTGTGATCCATTGCCCCCAACGGGGTGAAAAGAAAAAACTGGTTCAGATAGCGGTGGCCAATGCCGGAAATCTTCTGGCGGGCCACCAGGTAAGGCAGAAAGAAGCGTTACTGGAATCCGCCAGATCCGTTTTGAACCTTCAAAAAGTGCCGCGAACCATTGAAGGGCTTGATATCTCAAACCTGCAGGACGTTAATGCAGTGGGCGTTGTGGCGGCTTTTAAAGACGGCGAACCCGACCGTGGAAACTATTTGAATTTTCGCATCAAACGCATCGACGGCATTGATGATTACGGTATGATGGCGGAAGTGGTCGAACGGCGTATTGCCAGGCCACCCCTGCCGGATCTTTTTCTGGTGGACGGTGGGAAGGGGCACCTGTCCGCTGTGAAAAAGGTGCTGGATCATCAACTTGAAAGATCCGGCGCCACCCCTTTACCCGAGGTGATTTCTCTCGCCAAACCGGATGAGTTCCTGGGAGAGAGGCATGACAAGATCTATATTCCCGGCAGAAAAAACCCCATTCGCCTGGGGCCTGATCATCCTGTGCTGTTTCTGATGATGCGGATCCGCGATGAAGCGCACCGAAGGGCTGTGACCTATCATCGAAAACTGAGATCCAAGAGTCTGACCCGAAGTGTTCTGGATGGCATCCCCGGTGTGGGAAAACAGCGGAAGAAATCTCTTCTTAAATATTTCAAAGGAATCGATAGGATCGCAAAAGCAGAAGTTGAAGAATTGTGTGCTGTGCCCGGCATTAACCGGAATCTGGCCCTCAAGATTACAGATAGGTTGTCAAGCGGCCGTGCGAAGGAAAAGGGCGACCAGACCCAGGTAGATGAAAAGGCTCAGGATGTCATTTGAAGTGGTGACAAAGGGTCCGGCAGCCAGTGCGGGGTCCACATTGAGACGTTTCAGTGCCAGGGGAACTGCGGCCCCGATCACGCCCGATATGATGATAATGAGAAAGAGTGCCGTGTACACAATCACCCCTAGCCGGTAGTCTCCCACCCAGGACCCCACGATCAGGCCCAGGATGCTCCCGCAAATGATGCCGTTGATCAGGGCGACCCGCAATTCCATCCACAGCCGTTTTCCCATGTTGACCAATCCGATATCGCCGGTTGCAAGTCCCCTGACCACCACCGTGGCGGCCTGGGTGCCGGTGTTTCCCCCCATGGCCATGACCACCGGGAAAAAAAACGACAGGGAGATCATGGTTTTGATGGATGCTTCAAACTGGTGGATGACCACTGCGGCAAGGACCCCCCCCAATAGCGCTGCAATGAGCCATGGCAACCTGGCCCGGGAGATCTTGAGGGGGGATTCCTCTGTGATTTCCTGGGCTATAACGCCTGCCATGAGCGACATGTCTTCATCAACCTCTTCTTCGATAACGTCAATAATGTCGTCATGGGTGATACGGCCCACCAGGCGGAATTGATCGTCCACCACCGGTATGTTGACCAGGTCGTATCGTCTCACGATATTGGCCACCTCTTCCTGGTCTGTGTCTGCTTCCACGGAAATAACATCAGGATTCATGATTTTGCTGATTTTTCGATCTTCAGGCTCGAGCACCAGGTCTTTCAGGGAAATAACCCCTACCAGTCTCTGGAAATCATCCGTGACCCAGATATAATAGAGGTTTTCAACCTCTCTTCCCTCTTCCCGAACGGTCTTGATGGCGTCTCCCACGGTTACATCGGCTTTTACGGCGACAAACTCAAGGGCCATGAGGCCCCCGGCAGTGTCATCGGGAAAGGGAAGCAGCTTCTCAAGTTCTTCCGAGACCTGGTCGTCGACGGATTCGATGACTTCCTTGGCCCGTTCCGCCGGCAGGTCGCCGACCAGGTCAGCGGCATCGTCGGAATCCAGCTCCGCCACGATGTCGGAGATGGCTTGGTTATCAAGATCTCTCAGGATGCGTTCCTGGACCGGCGGTTCAATTTCAACCAGCACGTCGCCTGCGCCTTCGGGCTCCAGAAGCTCGAAAATGGCAATCCTTTCGTTGGCGGCGAGGTGCTCAATAAGGTCCGCTACATCTGCCGGTCGCATTTCAGCAATCAGCTTCTTGAGTGTATCGAGTTTTTCCAGTTCTACCAGGGTCTTGACTTCGTCAATAAGCCTGGCTTCGATGGATCTTGTTTTGAAAGCCGTCAAGATTTACTCCTTCTTGAAGTTCCCTTGTTCGATGGGCCCTTGTTCCATGGGGTCGTGTGTTTCAAACTTTTCAGTTTTTTCAGAATCATTTTGTCCAGGTCATTGAGGCTGGCTATTTTGGGATCTATTTCCTTGAGCGGTATTTCCGCTCTGGCAGCAGACCTGTGTCCCCCGGCAGAGCCCCCCCAGGGTTCGAAAAGCTTCTTGGCGGTTTTGCCGGCGTTGCCCCTGAAACTGGCATTTCTGAGAATAAAGATCAGCTTTTTATCATACACACCGGCGACGATGCTCCATTCGGTCTCCGCCAGCTTCATGAAAAAATCAGCGATAATAACCAGCGTATCGGGATTATCAACTTTTCCCATGTTCACGTAGGCCATATTGTTGACAAATACCAGCCCATCTATGGCGGCACGAAAATCGTCCAGGGCATGACGGCTCAACTCCGAAGACTCAATCTTCTTGATGGTGTTCATGTTGGCGTATTGATACAGGTATTTGAATGCGTTCACGTCGTTGGAGAGTGAATCCCTAACAAAATTATTGGTGTCGGTTTTAATGCCGTAAAAAAGGGCGGTGGCCAGCCTCGTTGACAGGGCCACTTTCATGCTTTTGAGGTATTCGCACATGATGGTGGCGTTGGCGCCATAGTTCTCCCTGATGTCCATGAAGGTCGCCCTCGAGGCGGGATCGATGGGGTGATGATCAATAATGATATCAAAGGGATGGTTTTTGAAGGGGGGATAATGGCTGGGTTGAGAATCCACCATGGCCCATTTTGTTAACTTTCGGCCCCGCATGGAGAGAATGCGCCGTTGTTTGATCTTCAGTAATCGGATCATTGCCAGGTTATCGGGCCGATCGATGGCATTGACATGCAGGATCTCCACCTTCCTGAGTTTTCGCCAGAATAACCGTTTCAAGGCCAGGGCGCTGGACATTGCGTCCGGGTCGGCGTTTATGACGATGCCCAGGCTGTCATCGGATGAAACGGTTTCCAAGAGCTTATGGCATCTTTCGGTCTGGCTGGTGGATTTTGAAAAGGGATGCTCCATCACGGGTTGTGTCATGGCTTTTTCCAGTTTTTTTGAACTCATAAACGGTTATAAAATTTAATTAGCGCTCCCATAGATATCTCAAAGACGCCAAAGATACAATGAAAAAGAGAACTTGAGCCTTACCAGGGCCATATGGGCGCCAGGTATTCAAGGCTGATCCCGAGATCTTCTTCCCTGTGGGGTTCAAGGGTGACGGCAAGGGGATTGATGCCAAGGGAATCCAATTCGTTAAAGAGACGTTGAACATTTATATTTCCCAGACCCAAACCCCAATGGTCGTTTTGTTCTCCATTGTTGTCGTGAAGGTGCAGTTGTTGAAGGTGGCGGGACATGGATTGTACCCATTGGGACAATGAAACGGAACCAAATACCGCCTGGTGCCCGATATCCAGGCAGAAACCCACACCATGGGATTTCAGGTTTTCCATGAGCGGCAGTATTTCCAAGGGGGTTTTTTCATATACGTTTTCCAGCATCAGGCCTGCTCCCTCCCGTTTAAATGCTGCGGCCAGGGGCTCCCATGTTTGAAGGCTGTTTTCCATCCATTGTTCCCTGATGGGCCAGTATCTTTTGTGATCATAGCCGGTGTGGCAGACTACGGTTCTGGGCTTGAATACCGGAACCAGCGAAGCGAACTGGTCGTAGCGTTTTCGGGAAACCTCTCGGATATCCGGGTCCGGTGAACCCGGGGAGAGGTCTATGAAGGGTCCATGAAGGGTAATGGTGCGGCCCGCCTGGTGAAACTGTTTTGCAACCCCTTCGGCATGGGAAAATGTCATGAGGTCCAATGCCTCCGCATCAAATCCGATTTCAGGGTTGAGCCGATATTCAAGGAACTTCTCCAGATATCCATCTTTAAGCATCCGGTAAGGGATATTGACCTGTACCTGGCCGGTCAAGTCGGTTTTCATATGTTTTGCTCCATTTCCTTTTCTTGCTTTTTCGGGCCTTGATCATCGTTCAGGCCATGCGATGCCGGTCATCCTGTTTCGACATGCCTATTTCGACATGTAGGTGCGACTTCAGTCGCACAGTGAGCGGTCAAAAGCGCGGTAGTCTGGGTTGTTGTACGAATGAATTCGCACCTACAGTCTTGATTTTATTGGTTTTCCATCTCTGCCAGCAGCAAGTGAATTTCCCTTGCGGGTCGTATGAGAATATCCCGGCGTTGCTGTTGCTCATCACCCCCATAGAGCAGCCCTGCCCCCAGGGGTAGATCAAAGACCTTGGCAACAGCTCGTAATCCCTTGAAATAATCCTTGTTCAGTGTCATTCCGGCCTTGATTTCTACCGGAAAAAGGTCAGGACCATAGTTGAGCAGCAAATCCACCTCATTGCCGTTACTGTCACGATAAAAATGAAGGTTGCTGCGGCGGCCTCGGTGCAATCGGTATTTAAGCGCCTCCATTACGGCCAGGTTTTCAAAAAGGTTGCCTCGCAGGGGATCCCGGCTGACGTGGAGTTCGCTTTCCAGTCCAAGAAGATGGGCGGCAAGACCCACATCGTAGAAATATAGTTTAGGCGATTTCACCAGCCTCTTGGAGATATTGGCAAAATAAGGCGGCAGCCGAAAGACGATATAGCTTGCCTCCAGAAGGGTTAACCAGTTACGCGCCGTCTGATGGGAAATACCGCAATCGGCAGCCAGGCTGTTAAGGTTGAGCAATTGCCCCACACGGCCGGCACACAGGGTGGTGAAACGCTGAAAGAGAATTAAATCTTTTACTGCTACCAATTGACGAATATCTCGCTCCACATAGGTTTCGATGTAATCCGCCAGGGCCTGAGTCGGGGACAATCCTTCACGCCAGATGCGAGGATAGAAACCAGTGAGCAATAGCCCGTCCATACTGACACCCTCTTGATGGGGGCCGAGTTCATTGAGTGAAAACGGCAATAATTTGAGGAGAGCAGTCCGTCCGGCCAGAGACTGATTGATCGTTGTAGCCACCTCAAATTGTTGACTGCCGGTTAGAATATAGAGGCCGTTACGTCGATCTTCATCCACCAGGGTCTGTATGTAGGAAGAGAGTTCCGGTACATTTTGAATTTCGTCGAGGATGGCGCCGTCCGGCAGTCCGGCCAGAAAACCACGGGGGTCTTCCCTGGCAAATGTCCTCGTATCAATATTTTCCAAGCTGACATATTTTTTTTTGGGAAAAACCTTGCGACAAAGGGTGGTCTTGCCACTTTGGCGAGGACCGGTCAGTGTAACGACCGGATAATGCCCGGCACTCTTAATGAAGACTGATTCCAAGGTACGGTCAAGAATTTTCATGGCTCCTATCATACTTTGGATTTATGTAAAATGCAATTTAAAATTTAAATACGCATAAAAACACCCATGAAGGGATTCTACTCAATTATTGTTGACCTCTACAGAATTTAGCGATAGATTGCCCGAAAATTATCCGCATTTTTCTGATTGCTATGCAGGTGCAGCCCGTACCCGGTGGCCCGTATGCACGATTGTAGGTGCGGCTTCAGCCGCACAATTGGGGTTGCGGGTTTTCCGGAGGTTTTGGTTGTGCGACTGAAGTCGCACCTACAGTCGCATCTACAGGTCGGCAATGAGGGTAGGAGCGATGGAGCGAGTCTTTTTCGACTTTCTCCTTTGACCTTTTGAACGACGCTTTGATCAAAAACAACGTTTCTGACTGAATTCAGTTGCGGGATGCCGACAGCTACGTTGACAGGGTATTGCCATTAAGATATAAGCGTACAAAAAAATATTTCATAACCCATTTTAAGCATTATTGTCATGCAAAAAGCCATTGTAAGCCCCCTTTGCTCGGGCCTGGTGATTCCCGGGCTCGGGCAGATCATCAATCAGCACCTGAAAAAAGGCATTATCATCCTTTGTGCCGTATTCGCCCTGTTTGTGGCGGGGTTCATCCGACTTTTTCAGATTATCAATTCTGTTTTCAGATCAGGGCACACGGATCTTTCGGATCCCAAGGCACTGATGGCAAGGCTTGGCGCTGAGGATATGACCATGCTCTGGTGTCTGGGGGTCGCTTTTGCCGCCATCTGGGTTTATGCAGTGGCAGATGCTTTTGTGGGTGGAAGAAAAATGGATCAGTTTGAAAACGGGGATCACACATAATGAAGGCCTATTTTCTGGATGAAATAGCTTCGGAAAACATGAATAAAATTACCGAGTTTCTTAAAAGAAACGCTTCCCGGTCCACAATGGAACAGGTTTTCTGGGTGAAGTTCCCCGAGGATCTTCTGAGCCCCCTCCAGTTTCAGCACACCGCCTGCCAACCCCATGCCTTTGCAGTGGAGGTGGGCTCTACTTGGGTTAAACTGGAGTTTCTTGTGCGTTCTCTGGAAACCATGAAATGCGATTGTGCCGCCTATTGTACGGACCCGCAACGGGATTACATCATCAATTTTGCCGACCGGATGCTGGATCAGCTGGA
>CAYSFQ010000091.1:1749-9107 GCA_964430575.1 uncultured Desulfobacteraceae bacterium | reverse complement strand
TTCCTGGTAAGGAGGTTTTTTCTCGGATACGGGCAAAGCACACTAAATGAGATTTTACTTCCATGAAGATGCGGAAGCTGAGTTTGACAAGGCTGTCGAGTACTATGAAGATATTCAACCCGGGCTTGGTCTTGAGTTTGCTCGAGAGGTGTATGGGGCAATAAAACGTGTTTTCAGTTCCCTGAAGCATGGTCGTCCAATTCCAAGAATACCCGCCGCTGTCTGGTTAACCGCTTTCCTTTTGGTGTTATATATCAACTCAAGTCTGGTATGGTTCGCATCATTGCGGTTGCCGATCTTCGACGTCGTCCAGGTTATTGGCTGAATAGGGCTTAAGGAGAGGACTTGATTTATGCCCATAGAAGGAGTTCGTAAACCTACGAAAAAAATTCATGTGGGAGCTGTGCTCATCGGCGGTGACGCCCCCATCGCCGTTCAATCCATGACCAACACCGATACAAGGGACGTGTCTAAGACAGTGGCCCAGATTGAACGCCTGGCGGCGGCGGGATGCGAGATCGTGCGCCTGGCCATCCCCGATGAAGCGGCGGTTGCCGGCTTTGCCGAGATCAAGAAAAAGGTCAAGCCCCCGCTCATTGCTGATATTCACTTTGATCACCGGCTGGCCCTGGGGGTTTTAAAGGCCGGCGCTGATGGTCTTCGCATCAACCCCGGCAATATCGGCGGGCCGGAATCAGTGAAGAAGGTGGTTTCCGCGGCCCGGGAAGTGAAAGCCCCCATACGGATCGGGGTCAATGCGGGGTCGCTCCACCGGGATGTGTTGGAAAAATTCGGGGGGCCCACGCCTGAGGCTATGGTGCATAGCGCCATGGAACATGTGACGATTCTGGAGGATCTCGATTTTCCCCACATCAAAATTTCTTTGAAATCATCTGATGTCAAGAATACCATAGCGGCCTACGAACTCCTTAGTGAAACGGTGGATTACCCCCTTCATCTGGGGGTCACCGAGGCCGGTACGCTGATTTCCGGTACGGTCAAAAGCACCATGGGCATCGGTTTTCTGCTGGCACAAGGCATCGGGGACACGTTTCGCGTATCTTTGACCCGTGACCCGGTAGAAGAGGTTCGGGTGGCCTATGAGATTTTAAGATGCCTCGGCTTGAGATCCCGGGGGCCTGAAATTATATCGTGCCCCACCTGCGGCCGATGTGAGATTGATCTTTTCTCCATTGTAGATGAAGTGGAAAATGCTGTCTCCGGCATTGTGGCATCCCCCAAGGTGGCCATCATGGGCTGTGTGGTCAATGGCCCGGGAGAAGCCCGGGAGGCGGATGTGGGGGTTGCCGGCGGGCGAGGGCAGGGGATTCTTTTCAAGAAGGGGGAGGTGGTTCGGAAGATTCCCGAGAATCAACTGGCGGAAGTGTTGATTACCGAGGTCAAGCAGTTGGTCGAATAAGCGGCAGAACTGGCATTTATAAGTCTCACGCAAAGCCGCCAAGCCGCGAAGAAAACAGGTTAATATGAGTTTGCACAAAAGCCTTGGCGTCTTTGCGCCTTTGCGTGAGTCATAATAGAATTAAAAAAAAGGAGAGCACCAAAAACATTATGCGATATTCCAGCTATTTTGTTCCCACGAAAAAGGAAATCCCGGCCGATGCCGAGATTATCAGCCACCAGTTGATGGTTCGGGCCGGTATGATTCGAAAACTGACCTCGGGCATTTACACCTACCTTCCCGTCGGTCTCAGGTCCATCCGGAAGGTGGAGAATATTGTCCGGGAGGAGATGAACCGGGCAGGCGCCATCGAGGTCCTCATGCCCGCGGTTCAACCGGCCGAGCTGTGGCAGGAGAGCGGCCGGTGGGAATACTATGGCCGTGAACTGCTGCGTTTCAAGGACCGCCACGATCGCGATGCCTGCATGGGGCCCACCCACGAAGAGGTGATTACGGACCTGGTGCGAAAAGAGATTCATTCCTACAAACAGATGCCTATTAATCTCTACCAGATCCAGACCAAGTTCAGGGATGAGATCCGCCCCCGTTTCGGAATTATGCGTGGCCGCGAATTCATCATGAAAGACGCCTACAGTTTTGACGTGGATGAGGCGGGGGTCAACAGGAGTTACGAGGCCATGTACGAGGCTTATGAACGAATATTTCAAAGATGCGGCCTGACATTCAGGGCTGTTGAAGCTGACTCCGGTACCATCGGGGGAAGTTATTCCCACGAATTCATGGTGCTGGCCGAATCGGGCGAGGACCAGATCGTCAACTGCACCACATGCGATTATGCGGCCAACCTGGAGCGGGCGGAGGTAAAGGCAGAAGATGACGTCTCATCGGCGGATTCGAATGCTTTTGAGGCCTTGGCCCGGGTGGATACACCGGATCAGCGAACCATTGAAGAGGTGACCGGATTCCTAAGCATTACTTCCGAACAGTTGGTGAAAACCCTTGTTTATATGGTTGATGAAGAACCGGTGGCGGTGCTGGTCCGCGGCGATCATGAATTGAACGAAACCAAACTGAAAAATGCGCTGGACGCCCAGAGTGTTGAAATGGCTTCTGAACGAGCGGTTGAAGAGGCGACCGGAGCTCCTCTGGGGTTTGCGGGTCCGGTTGGCCTGGAAATCAAAGTGGTGGCGGATAATGGACTCAGGGCCATGAAAAATTTTGTGGTGGGGGGCAACGAAAAAGACCTTCACTTTAAGAATGTGAACCTGGATAGGGATTTCAAGCCAGGCTTTTTCGGTGATTTGCGCACCATTGCGCCCGGGGATGTGTGTCCCCGCTGCGGCGGTCATATCGCTTTTGGCCGGGGCATTGAAGTGGGGCACGTGTTCAAGCTGGGTGTCAAGTACAGCGAAGCCATGAAAGCCGTATTCCTCAATGAGCAGGGAAAAGAGAGTCCCATGATCATGGGGTGTTACGGTATCGGTATCGGCCGGACGGTGGCGGCTGCCATCGAGCAGAACCACGACAAGGACGGTATTGTTTTCCCCATTCCCGTGGCCCCCTTTGAGGTGACCATCCTGCCGCTGCAGATGCATAATGAAGCAGTCGTGGAAGCGGCGTCGAGAATCTATGGGGATCTCGTGAACATGGGCATGGATGCGCTCTTGGATGATCGGGATGAACGGGCAGGCGTCAAATTCAATGATGCTGACCTGCTGGGCACACCGGTGCGTATCACCGTGGGCTCCCGGGGGCTCAAAAACGGGGAGGTGGAAGTCAAGCTTCGGTCGGAACCGGAGAGTTTCACGGTACCGTTGGACAATGCCGCAGTCGCCATTTCGGAGACGGTGAAAGGCCTCTATGATTCGCTTAAATGACATTACTTCGGAGGTTCTCAGCTACCATCCCAAAGCGGACATTGAATTGATCGAAAAGGCCTATGTCTATTCTGCCAAAGTCCACCAGGGGCAGATTCGCCTCTCGGGGGAACCCTATCTTTCCCATCCCCTGGAAGCCGCCTATATTCTGACCCAGTTGAAAATGGACGTCATCTGTATTGCCGCCGGGCTGCTGCATGATGTCATTGAAGACACCCATGCGGACCTGGAGGAAATAACCAAGCTTTTTGGTGAAGAAACCGCCAATATCGTAGACGGTGTCACCAAAATCAGCAAAATCCATTTCAAAAGCTCCAAACAGCGCCAGGCCGAAAATGTTCGCAAAATGATTCTCGCCATGTCCACGGATATTCGCGTGATACTTGTCAAACTGGCGGACCGGCTCCATAACATGCGGACTTTGGGTTTTCAGGCTGAGGAAAAGCAACGGCGAATCGCCACCGAAACCCTGGATATCTATGCCCCCCTGGCCGGGAGGATGGGTATCAACTGGATCAAGAGCAACCTTGAGGACCTGTGTCTCTTTTATCTGGAGCCGGAGATTTATGCCAGCATCAAAGATCTGACGGCGCGGCGCCAGGGTGAGATGGGGGAATTCTTGAAGCGTGTCCAGGAGAAGCTGACCGAAGAACTGGCCAAGGTCAATATTTCCGCCACCGTCAAGGGCCGGCAGAAACATTTCTACAGTATTTATCAAAAGATGGTCGACCAGGACCTTGAGGTGGGTCAGGTATACGATATCCTGGCTTTCCGGGTGATCGTTAATACCATCAAAGAATGTTATGAGGCGCTCGGGCATATCCATTCCCTGTGGAAGCCCGTATCCAAACGCTTCAAAGACTACATCTCCGTTCCCAAAGGCAATATGTACCAGTCCCTGCATACCACGGTTTTCGGCCCGGTGAAAGAAAGGATGGAGGTCCAGATCAGGACCTGGGACATGAACCGGGTGGCCGAGAGCGGCATTGCGGCCCACTGGAAGTACAAAGAAGGGAATGCTGCTCGAAAAACCGATGAAAAGCAGTTCGCATGGCTTAATGAGCTGCTCGATTGGCAGAAAAGCCTTAAAGATCCCCAGGAGTTTCTGGACACCGTGAAAATGGATCTCTTCCCCGACGAGGTCTATGTGTTTACGCCCACCGGTGAGGTGAAGTCCTTTCCCAAGGGGGCCACTATGATCGATTTTGCCTACAGTATCCACTCAGAGGTGGGTGAAAAGTGCACGGGGGCCAAGGTTGATGGCAGGATGGTTCCCCTGCGGGCCCAATTGAGAAACGGCAACATCATCGAGGTGATGACCTCCTCGAAACAGCATCCCAGTAAAGACTGGTTGAGTTTCGTCAAAACCTCAAAGGCAAAAACCAAGATCAGGCAATGGATTAAGACCCAGGGAAAAGACGAAAGTATCAGCCTGGGCAAGAGCATCCTGGAAAAGGCGTTGCAGCAGGAAAGATTGACGGTTCCCAATCTGCTCAAGAGTGAGCAGGTTGCAGCCGTGGCCAAAGAACTTTCTTTCCAATCAGGGGAAGACCTTGTTGCAGAGATCGGTTTCGGGAAGATTTCACCCAGGCAGGTGGTGGGGCGTCTCAAGCCAAAACTGATAGACAATGAGGAAAGCCCTCAGGGTTTGGTCGGCAAGGTGGTCAGCCGACTGATCAGGCCCAAAGCGCATGCGGGCATCAAGGTGGATGGTGTGAGCGATATGCTGCTCCATTTCGCTAATTGCTGCCAGCCCCTTCCCGGCGAGAAAGTGGTCGGGTTTATTACCCGTGGAAGCGGTGTTTCCATTCACAACGAAAACTGCCGGCATGTCAAAGAAGCCGATCCTGACCGGTTGGTAGATGTTTCATGGGAGCCTTCAGAGAAAAGCACCTATCCGGCCAGACTGCGGGTGAGTAGCATGGAAGGAAAGGGCGTTCTGGCGGATATCAGTGCAGTCTTCAGTCTGAAAGACGCCAATATCATCCAGGCCGAAGTAAAAACCACGGTGGACAATAAAGGCATCGCTCTTTTTACGATTGAGGTGGAGGATTATGCCCAGCTTCAGGACATAATCCGTGCCATCAAAAAGGTGAGAAACGTGCTGATGGTTGAAAGGCTTCAGGACGCTTGAAAGGTTTTCTTCACGGGCTTTTCAACAAGGCCGGATTTGATGCAGCTGGTGCAGGCCTTGATTTTTACGGTTTGACCGTCTTTGACACACTTGACGCTTTGAAGGTTGGGGTACCAGCGTTTCTTGGTTTTATTGTGAGCGTGGCTTACGTTGTAACCGACAAGCGGTTTTTTGCCACAGATATCGCATACTTTTGACATTTAAATGTTTCCTCCCTGCTGATCATTATGATAATCTATCTTTATAGCTGCTCTTGACTAAAATATCAAGTACTTTTCTATGTTACTTCATTTTTTTTCCCGTCGATAGAAAGGGATTCAAGTCCTTCACGATTCAACAACCGGATAGTGCGGTCTTTTGTTTCGATGAGGCCCTGTTTGTTCATCCGGTTCAGGATTCGGGAAAGGGTTTCAGGGATGGTGCCCAGAAGGCTTGCCAGTTGTCCCTTTGAAATGTCGAGCGTGACAAAGTCCTTTCGTGCCTGTTCCGTTGACAGATAAAGCAGATACGCGGCCAGGCGGGCGGGAACTTCTTTCAGGGAAAGGTTTTCAATTTGCTGAGTGAATTGTCGAAGCCTCATGGACAGCACCGCAAGCATGTTCAAGGCGAGGGAGGGATGGGACGTAATCAGCTCCAGAAATGCGGTTCTCGGAAAAAAGAGAAGTCTCGATTTTCGAATGGCTTCGGCACTTGCGGGAAATCGCCGTCCGGAAAACACCGGTACCTCACCGATGGGTTCTCCGGGGCCGAAAACATGGAGAATCTGTTCCTTGCCTGACGGTGAGACCTTAAAGATTTTCACCAGCCCTTCCGCCACTAGGTAGAATCCGTTTCCCTTGTCCTGCTCCATAAAGATCATTTCACCCTTAGGGTAGTTCTTTGAGATGGACACATCTTTGATCTGTTCAAGGTGTTGTTCGGCAAGTCCTTCAAAGATAAGGGCGCTTGAAATGATGTCTAAGTCACGCGTCATTCAGGTTGACTCCCTGTTGGTGTTTCAGAACTGGTTGGTGTTTCAGAAATTGATCATCATTGTTTTCTGCGGAGCAAACCTACCACGTTCCATTGATTCGGGTCAAATAATTTTGAGAATACTTTTTTTCATTGAAAAGCAAAGATTTACCTGATATGAAGAAATCATATATAAAACAGGGTCAGGCTGATTTTGCAGCCGGTACCCGATGTTCGAGATAAAGGGAATGATGAAACACTGCAGGAGGATATGGGCAATGAAAGAGATGGAAACATTTGTAAAGGCGTTTGGCGAAGGGTTGAGGTCATTGGCCCAGGGCGTTCACGCCATCGCGGATAAACTGGACAGTTATGTGGATTCGTCGGGGAGTGACAGGGATTTCGAACCTGAACCTGCCGCGAATGATTACAACCAACCCGAGGCAGCAGAAGAAACTCCGGATAACACGGTTTCTCAGAAAAAGCCAGCTATCACCGCAACGGCAGTGGTTCACGAAGCGATCATCACTGCGACAAAACCCATTGCAATGGATGAACTGAGTGAGCAAACAGGTTTTGACACGAAAAAGTTGAACAACATCATCTACCGGCTTAAAAAACAGAATAAAATCAAAAGTGTCAGCAAGGGTGTGTATACAAAGAAATAAGGCTTGCATCTCTTACCCCCTTCCTGCCCTTTTAAATATTTTCTCCCCGAGCGACTCTAACTCCCGACCTTTACCGGAGACCTTTGCAAAATGTCCCATTTTGTAAAGGTCCCAACCGGTTTCTTGTGATTTTGGAAATAAAGAGAATTTATGGACAGTTTTTTATCTGAAAAACATCGTATCGTACGGCGATCTGTTCGCTCCTTCTGTGAACGGGAAATCAAGCCCATTGCAGGTGACATTGATCGAGAAGCCCGTTTTCCCTGGGAAGTGGTTGAAAAAATGGGAAAGCTCGGATATTTCGGCAT
>CAYSFQ010000091.1:0-1649 GCA_964430575.1 uncultured Desulfobacteraceae bacterium | reverse complement strand
CAGATGATGATTGCGGATATGGGTACTCTCGTGGAAGCATCCCGCCTCATGACCTATCGGGCCGCCGCCTTTCGCGATTCCGGAAAAAGATTTTCCCAGGAATCAGCCATGGCAAAACTCTTTGCGTCAGAGGCGTGTTGCAAGGTGACGGACATGGCGGTACAGATTCATGGCGGATACGGGTATTCCAAGAGCTACCCCGTTGAACGCTACTATCGTGACGCCCGGGTAACGAGAATATACGAGGGTTCCTCCGAGGTGCACCGGATGGTGATTGCAAGAGGGGTCTTGGGGAAATAATAACTGGGGAAATAACAACTGGGGAAACAATAATGGGATTTCATATCGTGGTATGCATCAAATCGGTCATCCTGGCGGCGCCTGAGGAACAGGTGCTTCGAACCGAGGACACCTCGGAGCTTAATCCTTTCGATCGGCCGGTCCTGGAGGCGGCCCTTCGCCTAAAAGAATTTCACGGTGGCCGTGTGACAGCCATTTCAATGGGCCCTGAAGCGAGCCTTTCAGCGCTTTCCGAGGCCAGGGCCATGGGGGTCGATCGGGAGATCCTTATCTCTGACCCGGCGCTCGCCGGCTCAGACACCCTGGCCACATCAACCACCCTCGGGGCGGGCCTTCAAAAGCTGGTCCCCTTTGACCTGGTGTTTTTCGGCGTCCGGACGGCGGACAGCGATACCGGTCAGGTGGGGCCTCAGACATCCGTACAGCTTGGGATCCCGTTTATCAGTATGGTACAAGGCATGAAATGGCAGAAAGATGTCTTCAGGGTGGAACGGGTTGCGGATCATTTTTTGGAAGAATATGAAGTCGCAACGCCTGCGGCATTTACGATCCATCCCGGTGCTTTTGAACCGAGGGACATGGGACTTTCAGGGATTGGCCGGGCATTTGAATCAGAGCGGGTCGAACGCTGGAACCTGGCGGATCTGGGGCTTATGCCGGAACGGGTGGGTGATGCGGGTTCCCCCACCCGGGTGCTTTCCATGACGCGGTTTAAAGAAACAAAGAAATGCGAGTTCCTTAAGGGAGACGCCCGGGAGCAGGCGGACGAGCTGATGCAGCGGCTTTCGGACTCTGGCGCCATCGGGGCTTGATTGACATATGACAGATGAAAAAATGGGCAATGAAATCTGGGTATTCGGTGATTTGCGGCATGATCGGCTCTTCAGGTTCAGCCTGAACGTGTTGGCCAAAGCGCGGGCACTTTCCCGGTCTGCCCGCTCTGATCGAAACGGGCGAAAAGTGGTGATGGTTTTCCTGAGTGCGCCTCATGACGAGGTGCAATCGGAGAACCATGTGGAATCGGTTTCTCTTGAAAATGCTTTCAAGGCATCTTTTGCCCGGGGCGCGGATCGGGTTTGTGTCCTTGAAAATGATCAATTTTCAGTCCCCCTGTGCGATGTTTATGCGGAAACCCTGGCGGGTATGGTGAAAAAAAACGCGCCCATGCTCGTACTGTTTGCGCTCACCGATTTCGGCCGGGAGATGGCATCCAGGGCCGCTCGTATCTGCGACGCCGGGTTGATGGCCGATTGCGTGGATCTTCGAATTGCAGGCGAACGGATTGTGGGGTTGTGTCCCGCCTGGGGCGGGGAAATCATGGCTGAGATCACCTATGTTGACGGTCACGG
>CAYSFQ010000090.1:5992-9465 GCA_964430575.1 uncultured Desulfobacteraceae bacterium | reverse complement strand
TGACCATTCGCATGTTAGTTGTCAATTACCTTTTTGTTACGTATAGATATAGGAACTATTCCGTCAGAAATTTACAAAATATTCGGGTATAAAGGCTGAATTTTATTGACCTGCAAAACTGGTGGGGAGGTGGTGGCACCGTGCCGAAAGCCACCTAACACCTTAAATTCTGCCATCAGGCCAATCCTGAAAGCAGCCAGTCAATCCGTGGTGTCCCTCCCCATGATTTGGCTATTTCATGCCATCATCTGGCTTATCAGCTTTTCAATTCCTTTATCATTGAACGTAATTCTTCAATCTCGGCCTGTTGTCTTTCCAGGACTTCCCTTTGCGTCTGATTTTCAGTTTTCAACTCCTTAACAGCTTCAACGAGCACAGCGGTCAACTTGGTGTAAGATACCGCCTTGTAGCCATCCTTGTCTTCAGATACCAGTTCGGGCAGGACCCGTTCCACATCTTGGGCAATGAGACCAATCTGCCTGCCGTCGGTGAGGCCCCTGTCCGGGAATTCATCCACCTTCCACCGGTATCTTACCCCCTGAATCTTTGAGATCTTTTCAAGGGGGAACTCAATGGGCCAAATTTCCTTTTTAAATCGCTTGTCGGATGAGACAGATGTGCCTGTTGCTGTGAAATTCCCGTTGATGCGGAGAAATTTGTTGTCAAATTCCCCGTAAATGAGGGACCCGATATAGAGTTTGTTGGATCCGGTCTCGGTAATCCCGGATAAAGCGCCGATAAAGATATTTGAACTCCCGGCCTCAAAGGCACTCCCTGCACCATATCCGATACAGGTATTGAATGCTCCAGTGGTATTTTTTACGCCGGAATATGATCCGACAAAGGTATTATAATCTGCAGTGGTGTTTGCCTCCCCCGCATATGCTCCGAGGAAGGCATTGTTCCTAGCGCTGCTGGCTAATTTTCCTGATCTATAGCCGATAAAACAGTTGTAGCTACTGGTGGTTACATATCCAGCCGAATTTCCGATGAAAACGTTGTTTGATCCCTTGTTATTTTGACCGGCGGCAACGCCCATGAAGCAGTTGCTTGCCCCTGTATTATTACGTCCGGCATATTCCCCGAAGAAGGAGTTGCTGCCTCCGGTGTTGTAGCGCCCGGCCTTGGCACCGAAAAAGGAGTTGAAGTAGAGATCGTCGCTCGATTCTGCTCCTGCTAGGTCTCCATAATAGGTGTTCCAATCGAATTCTGCCCCTTGGGGGTCCACTTTCGCATCATACTCTGCGGATGTGTCGATCTCTGAAGGTTCCTTCGCCTTCTCGGTGGCAAAGGAAGTTCCCATAAATCCAAACAGCGCCACCAATACCAGGTTAAACATGATTCTCAGTTTCATCTTGATTACCTCCATCTTAAGTGTTTTTTAAAGCAATGATAATCATCAAACCGAAAAGGTAACACAACCTTCCGTCAGTCAACTGGACCTTTTAACACTGAAGCAATCCGGATAATTTTACCGACCGCAACATATTGGGGTCGGTCAATTTTTCGCTTACCTGGTTACAGGAAAAGAGTACGAGCAAAAAAGTTAACTTTACCAAAACAAGATATTGTTCGCATACTAACCCATTCCAGCCTCATTTCAAGCCTTTTTTGCTACAAGAAGTCCAAGATCTCGGCAACCTAAAACCTGTGATATCCTCAATTCGGGAAAACAGATTGAACCTGGGATATTCGGCATTTGTCAGCTTTGGTCATTGTTGAGGTATATAGCAAATATTTCAAAAATCAAACCAATACGTGCATAACTTCTGTCCCACATCGGCCATAACCACGCAACAATACCAGATCAATTATTGTTAGGTGATATTTTGGTGAATCATAATACTTGGGCTGTTCTGAGTGCAAGTATTTTCTGAGCGTTTGATCAGAAACTAGAAAAGAAGGATCGGTTCAATTGGATGCTTTTAGATGGACGTCCAGCTTCGACATCGCACCACAACAGCAACGCCAGGAAGTCAGAATAATGTGGACCACAAACACCCAATGAGAAAGCTGGCGCAGGGTGAATCAGATTAATCATATTAATTTCCAGATGCCACTTATTGTGCACCTGTTGTGCACTCACTAAAACATGCCATGATTGCTTAATATAAACAATATGTTATATGGACCGTGCGGGTTCAAGTCCCGCCTTCGGCACCATAGATAATAAAGGGCTGTAATCTTAACGGATTACAGCCCTTCTTTTTTTAGGGCTCAAAGTAGTTCATACAACCGTTAGGTCTGCCAGATATTACTAAAGCTGCGGGTCGTATCGGCTGAGCAACAGGGAGGCGTTTTGGCCTCCGAATCCAAAACTGTTGTTGATGGCCTTTCTGATTTCTCTGCGGATGGGCTTTTGAGGGACGTAAAAAAGATCGCAGCCTTTATCGGGGTTTTCCAGGTTGATGGTGGCGTGAATCCTGCTGTTTTCGATCATCAGCGCCGTGGCGATGGTTTCAATACCCCCTGATGCGCCGATCAAGTGGCCAGTCATGGACTTGGTGGAACTGATGGCCACATTTTTGGCGGCATTTCCAAGTGCCATCTTGATGGCAAGGGTTTCGGCAGGGTCGTTCAGTGGCGTGGAGGTACCGTGGGCATTGATATAGTCAATTTTTTCAGGGGCCACCCGGGCTCTTGTCATGGAATCTTTCATGGCCCGTGTTTGCATGTGAGGTTCCGGGTCGGGAGCGGCAATGTGGTAGGCGTCCGATGTGGCGCCATAGCCGGACAGTTCACAGTAAATATGTGCTCCCCGGTCAAGTGCATGGTTCAGCTCTTCTAAAATGATGATGCCGGATCCTTCACCCATGACAAAGCCGTCCCGGTCTCTGTCAAAAGGTCGTGAGGCTTTGTCAGGTTCGTCATTTCTTTTGCTCATGGCGTTCATGCTCACGAAACCGCCGAATACGAAAGGGGTAATGCACGCATCGGCGCCACCTGTGACCATAATTGTCTCTTCACCCAGAAGAATCTGCTTGTAGGCTTCTATAATGGCATGGTTTGCGGATGCACAGGCCGTGGAGACGCTGCAGGCGATTCCTTTGATGCCAAATGCCATGGTAACATTGACCGGTATGGAGCATATCTGCACGTGGGGCAGTGCAAAGGGAGAAACCCTTTTGGGGCCATTGTGTTTAAGAAATTGCCGATACCACTTTTCGCAGAGATCCATGTTCTGGGCGCCGATGCCCAGTATTACACCCATGCTCCCGGGATCCATGTCTTTAACCATATAGGTACGACGCCCTTTTTCCAGCTCAATGGCATCAAGAGC
Organism: uncultured Desulfobacteraceae bacterium; assembly: GCA_964430575.1. Classification (GTDB taxonomy): domain Bacteria; phylum Desulfobacterota; class DSM-4660; order Desulfatiglandales; family Desulfatiglandaceae; genus NaphS2. The sequence goes on along the minus strand of CAYSFQ010000090.1, from coordinate 6,185 downwards.
AAAGCCCGCATCTTCCAGGGCCAGTCGGGTCGCAGCCATGGCAAATTCGGAAGTCCTGCCAAGATACCTGAAATCTTTATTTCTGTGCAGGTAATCGGTCAGTGAAAACCCGTCAATGGGGCAGGCGACCTGGCATGGATATTGATCCATTTCCCATCCTTCAAATTGAATATTTTTCGCACCTGATTTGCCT
>CAYSFQ010000090.1:0-5892 GCA_964430575.1 uncultured Desulfobacteraceae bacterium | reverse complement strand
ATATTGATCCATTTCCCATCCTTCAAATTGAATATTTTTCGCACCTGATTTGCCTGCCATTAGAGATTCCCAATAGGCTTTCTTGCCGATGCCGATGGGTGTTATGGGCCCCAGGCCTGTGATGACCGCTCTTTTTTGCATGTTTAGTCCCTTTCACTCATATTTATGCCAAGCGCGCCGGCCAGTTTCACCAGGTCGGACAAGGCCTCTTCATAGTGAGTGAATGGATTCAGGGTTTTCGGGATATCTGAAGCCATAGTCCGCCTTTCTCAATGATGGTGCTTTCCTTTTCAAGACCCGCTTCTGAAACCATCTTTTCCAGATTGTTGCGGGAGAGTCTCTTTTTCCCCAATCGGTAATTGAGGTCTTTGGATTCATCGGCAATGGGTGAAATAATGTCGTCCGGTGTATCCGGACCGTATCCTCCGCCTAAAATGGCATGGCCCCCGGGCTGTAGGATGCGATGGCATTCTTTGATGATCCCGGGGGTGAGAAAGAAAAAGGCCCCCCGGCAGACCACCAGACTGAAGGTTGGCAACAGGGGCAGATGCTCGGGTGGCGAAAGCAGTATGGGGGAGGGGGAGCCGAATGATTTTTGAATCGCACGGGCGGCATTTTCTTCCGAAAGGGCGATCAGCCCCCGCAGTGTGGAACGACGTGCCAGCAGGGAGTTGATGATGCCGCCTGAAAACGGACCGATTTCCAGAACATGGCCGGTGTCCTGCGGTATCCATTGCTCAATCCAATGGGCCAGATGTGGGTAGATGGGGTTCCAGAGTGTGTTCAAGCGCGTAATGAGTTCAGCATCCATCATGGAAAAACTTCCCCAAACAGAGATATTGGCTTGCGTATTCCAACTGTAAAAGATATGTATTTTTTGCTTGGATTATAGGGTTTTTAGGATCGAAAGACCAGAACTTGTTGAATGTTTTTTTCAGCGTTTCCTCAACTTTCGTGCCTGTATATTGAATTTGATATGTGGAGCAAGCCATGATTGATGCCTCGCCTGTTGCCTGTGAAGAATTTTTTTCATATTTAGAAGAATTATTTTCAATTTCTGTAAATGATGTCAGGGTAATGATCGAGGATTTTCACGTTGAAATGGGGAAAGGTTTGTCTGGTGATGAAAGTTCCCTCAAGATGATCCCTTCGTTTATCGATAAACCAAAAGGAAACGAAGAGGGCGAGTTTCTTGCCCTTGATCTGGGAGGAACGAACTTCAGGGTGCTTACTGTCAGACTTGATGGGAAGGGAAATGCCAGCGTGCCCTTTGCCAGCAAATTCGCCATTACCCAAAAAGATATGCAGGGAACAGGGGTTGCGCTTTTTGATTTTATTGTCGCCTGTATTGATGCCTTTCTGACGAAAAACCATGTTGACAGAAGCAAAACCCATGACCTCGCTTTTACATTTTCTTTTCCGGTGGAACAAACAAGCATTGCCGCAGGTTCGCTGATCGTCTGGACAAAAGGGTTTACGGCAACCGGTGTGCAGGGCCGCGATGTTATTCTGCTCTTAAATGAAGCGTTGAGGCGGAAAGATATCAGTTGCATCAATATTAGGGCTCTGGCCAATGATACGGTGGGTACGCTCGCTGCTAGAAGCTATACCGACCCTACCTGTGATCTGGGCGTTATCATGGGTACCGGAACCAATGCCTGTTACCGGGAGGCGCTTTCCAGGATAGAAAAGTTGAACACGGTGAATACCAATGGGCATATGATCGTCAATATGGAATGGGGTAATTTCAATAAAGTCAGGCTTACCTGTTATGACAGGCTCTTGGACAAATCTTCGGTTAATCCGGGCGCCATGTACTTGGAGAAGATGGTATCCGGGATGTACCTGGGGGAGATTACGAGACTGGTTTTAATGGATCTCATAAGAAGAGATCTTATTTTTGTAAATGAAACTCCAGCGGCTGAGTATTTTCAGGAAAGGGGTTCCTTGAAGACAGAAGATATGTCCCGGATTGAAGGTGATAGAACAGATCGCCTTGATGGGGTCGCATTATTTTTTGAACGAAATGGGCTTTCAAATATTACCTTTCACGATAAAATCCTGGTTCAACGCCTGTGCCGGATCGTTTCGGCAAGGGCTGCCAGGCTCGGGGCGGCGGCCATATCCGCGGTATTGACCTGGATAGATCCGAAACTGAAAGATGTGCACACGGTGGGGATTGATGGTTCGCTTTTTGAGAAATACCCCGGGTTCAAAACCAAAATGACGGATGTGTTCGCAGAACTCTATGGGGAAAAAGCGGAAAGAATAGCATTGGTGCACTCCAAAGACGGCTCCGGGAAGGGTGCGGCCATCATCGCTGCGGTTGCCGCATCCTCTGAAGCAGATTGAGACTGATATTTTTGAGGGAATGCAAACCAAATAGAGGGAGAGGGGAAAATCTTCGGAACCTCGGATTCTTTAATGCGGGCAATTGATCCCAGATTCCGGTTGTCAAAAGCGCGGAAATGGGTCTATTCTAAGAGTTGGAAATTGCAGACGGTCTGAGTGGATGACTTCCGAAAGGAGTAAACAATGACGCTTCACCAGTTGGCTGGAAAGAAGGCGCCGGAATCCATGCTGGAAAATATTCCCGAATTGGTATCCGCCTATTACACCCTTGATGCGGCGGGACCCGTTTCTTTCGGCACATCCGGACACCGGGGGTCCGCTTTGAAGGGAACCTTCAACGAAATGCACGTGGCCGCCATAGCCCAGGCCATCTGTGATTTCCGGTCGGAAAAAGGTCGAAAGGGACCGCTTTTCATGGGGTTTGATACGCATGCCCTTTCCATACCGGCTTTTCGGACCGCCCTGGAGGTGTTTGCCGCCAATGGGGTTGAAACGGTCATTCACGAAAAAGATGAGTATACGCCCACCCCGGTGATTTCGTTTTTGATCGTGGGGCATAACCGGGATCCGAAAAACCAGCTGGCAGACGGTGTGGTTATTACCCCTTCCCATAACCCCCCCCGTGATGGGGGGTTCAAATATAATCCCCCCCATGGCGGTCCTGCCGATGTGGCGGAAACCCGCTGGATCCAGGATCGGGCCAACCGGCTCATGGGGCAGGATCACAATTATATCAAGCGGATCCCCTATCAAAAAGCCTGTGCTGTACCGACTACCCACAAAGAGGACCTCATCACACCTTTTGTCAAAGCGCTCGATCAGGTGGTTGATATGAAAGCCATCCGGGAAGCAGGCGTTCGAATGGGCGTGGATCCCATGGGGGGATCCGGGGTCCATTTCTGGCATGTGATTGCTGAAACATATGGGTTGGATATGGATATTGTAAACCCCCGTGTGGACCCTACTTTCAGTTTCATGCCCCTGGACGGGGATGGTGAAATCCGCATGGACTGCTCGTCTCCCTACGCAATGGCAAACCTCATTGCCTTAGCCGATCGGTTTGATGTGGCTTGGGGGAACGACCCGGATTTCGACCGCCACGGCATTGTGTGTCCCACGGGGCTTATGAACCCCAATCATTACCTCTCCGTGGCCATCTGGTATTTGCTGCAGCACCGGCCGTTGTGGCGTTCAGATCTCAAAATCGGCAAAACCCTGGTGAGCAGCACCATGATCGATCGGGTGGTCAAGGATATGGGCCGGGTTCTTTATGAAGTGCCGGTGGGGTTTAAGTGGTTTGTGGACGGACTTTTGAAGGGTGAACTGGCTTTTGGGGGTGAGGAGAGCGCGGGGGCGTCTTTTTTGAGAATGGATGGCCTTGCGTGGTGCACGGACAAGGACGGTTTTTCAGCAGGCCTTTTATCGGCGGAAATCATCGCAAGAACCGGAAAAACGCCGGCTGAGATCTATAAGAATATTCTGGTACCCAACCATGGTGCGCCTTTTTACAAGAGGGCCGATGGACCCATCTCCCAGGAGCAGCGTCAGGTGTTGAAGGATCTCACCCCCGAGTCCGTAAAGGTCTCTTCGGTGGCTGGTTTGCCCATCGCATCTGTCGCCACCACTGCGGCTGGAAACGGAGCATCCATCGGCGGCGTCAAGGTCACACTGGAAGATGGTTCATGGTTTGCTGTTCGCCCTTCGGGGACTGAGCCCAAGATGAAGGTTTATGTGGAGAGCTTTAGCGGCGAAGACCTCTGGGAACGCATCTATGGGGAAGTCCACGCTTGTATTTTCTGCCAGTAACCGATATGGGCTGATCATTGATCACTGGTTATGGCTGATGGCGTCTGAATAGGGAGAATCTTCATATTGTTGGGAAGCGAAGATGTTGTATCGTACGGTAGAAAAAACAGGTGACCGGTTGTCGATTCTCGGTTTTGGGTGTATGCGCCTTCCTCAGAAGCTGGGGGAGCCAAGTACCGGGAAAATTGACGAAAAACGTGCCAGAAAGCAGGTACGTTATGCCATTGATCAAGGGGTCAACTATATCGACACGGCCATGCCCTATCATGCGGGGGGCAGCGAACCCTTTTTAGGCCGTACATTGAGCGATGGATATCGCAAAAAAGTCAAACTGGCCACGAAACTGCCGCCCTGGTCCGTAAAAACCCGGGAAGATATGGACCAACTCCTGAGGGTGCAAATAGATCGCCTCAGGACCGATTATATTGACTATTATCTGCTCCATGCCCTTGAACGAAGAAGCTGGGAGAAATTGAAACGCCTGAAGGTGTTGGAATTTCTGGACCAGGCCAAATCGGACGGGCTTATTGTAAATGCGGGTTTTTCTTTCCACGGGGATCTGGAGGTCTTTAAAGAGATCGTGGATGCCTATGACTGGACCTTTTGTCAGATCCAATACAATTACCTGGATGAACAGAACCAAGCCGGTACCGAGGGACTTCGGTATGCATCGGAAAAACGACTTGCCGTGATTGTCATGGAACCGCTCCGCGGCGGCAATCTGGCACGCCCCGCGCCCCCGAAAGTCCAGGCCCTGTGGGACCGGGCTGTGACCAGACGAACACCTGTCGAGTGGGCCCTGCGCTGGGTTTGGAACCACCCGGAGGTGACGGTGGTACTCTCCGGCATGAACGAGGAAGCCCATATTGAAGAAAATCTGGCGCTCGCAGATGAGGCTTATCCGGATTCTCTGACGAATGAGGAGTTGCGTCTTGTAGAAAGGGTTGAAGAGACCTATCGAGAGTTGACCAAAGCCGGCTGCACCGGCTGCCGTTACTGCATGCCATGCTCTTCGGGTGTGGATATCCCGTTGTGTTTTGAACTTTTCAACCGAAAACACCTGTTTGACGACAGAAAGTGGGCCAACATTGTTTATCTGACCCGATTGGCCGGGGGCGAGGGGGAAACACCGTCAATGGCCTCCCAGTGCGAACATTGCGGGAAATGTGAAGAGACCTGTCCCCAGCATTTGCCTGTCCAGGCGCTCCTCGAGGAGGTGGCCGAGGATTTTGAAGGGCCGATGCTGAAGCCTATGGTCTGGGCAACACGAAAATTTTTCGGCTTTCAAAGATGGTCCAGCGTACGAAGGGCCCGGAAACTGGAAAAACGAAAACTGGCGGGAGGCTAACCTAGCTTGCCTTACATTACATGTAGACAGAAAAAAACCAGGCACAAAGTTGACGTGTCTGTGTGTGAAAGCTGCAAGGGCATGACCTGTCCTGACTACTACAATTATTTGCAGCTTTCCCTGTTCCCTCGCTTGATTCCGGATAAAAAGGTCCGACGAAAATTTCAACCGGAACAAAGACCGGTCGACGAAAGGCCTGATTCAAAACCACCCGAACAAATGTCATGGCTTGAAAACCCAGATCTTACGTTTTCAGGGTGAGCTCCCAAGGAGACATCAGGCCCTGCTGATCGGAGGGTTCATGCTGATTTTGTAGGATTGCTTCAAGATGGCGGTTGCTTTAAAAAGATCGGAAGTCCCGCCACGGTTAAGACCACTTTGTCGGC
>CAYSFQ010000089.1:0-9468 GCA_964430575.1 uncultured Desulfobacteraceae bacterium | reverse complement strand
GAATTGAAAGCCTCCTGCGCTGGCGTGATCGCTCGGGCCGCGAAGACCCGACGTCAACTGGAGGAAATCGAGGAGCGCGTCAAAGTATGGGAAGGGCGGGCGGAATTAGCGGTCAATAAGGGGCGGGATGATCTGGCACGAGAGGCCCTGATGGAAAAGCGGAAATACACCGGCAGGACCCAAGAGCTGGAACAAGAGCTCTCTGAACTGGATGCCCTTGTGGGGCAGTACCATGAGGATATTCAGCAGTTGGAGGAAAAGCTGCAAAAAGCGCGGGAAAAACGGCGAATTCTGGTGCAGCGCCATATTCATGCGGTTCGAAAACGGCGTGCTCAGGAGGATATTCGCCGAATTGAGAGCAGTGATGCGGTGATGAAATTTGAGGCTTTGGAAAACCGTATCGAGCGGATGGAGGCGGAAGCGGATCTGGTGAATTTTGGAAAAAAGCCGACTCTTGAAGCGGAATTCGAGGGGCTGATGATGGATGACGAGATCGAAAATGACCTGAAGCGTCTCAAGACGTCCATGAGTCAGGGAGAAGAGAGGGCCGCACCGTGATGCATGGCGTAATGATTGTGGCAATCATATTCGGTGGATTGATCCTGTGTCTGGCCATTCTGGGTGGGACAATCCTCATGGGCATCAAGATTAAAAAGGGCGGTTTGTCCCGCAAGGATCAGCGGTCCCAGACAGAGGATACGCGAATGATCCAGGAAATTTACCAGGGCCTCGAAAACATGGAAAAGCGGATGGAAGTCCTTGAAACCATTATTTTAAGGGGCCGGGGAAAGGATAATGAGCCATGAAAAAATGGATGGACCGGAGTTTTCGAGGGGGCCTTTATCGCTCCCGAAACGGGATTATTCTGGGGGTTATTCGGGGCATAGCGGAATATTTTGATTTTTCCGTTTTCTGGGCCAGGATCATTGCCGTTATCCTGTTACTGGTGAGCGGTTTCTGGCCCGTCACGGGGCTTTATTTTCTTGCGGCGTTGATTATGAAGCCTGCTCCCGTTCTTCGCATCAACAGCGACGACGCCCACGATTTTTACGACAGTTACGTTCATTCCAGACCGCGTGCCGTGGACCGGCTCAAGCGCAGATACGACAATATTGAGCAGCGCATCCGGCGAATGGAGGATGCCGTGACGTCCCGGGATTATGATTGGGAGCGTCGTTTTAATGCTTGAGAAGGGTCAGGATGGTGCCAAAACCCGGAAAGCAGAAAAAGCCTGAGGACGGATCAGGGCGACATCTACTCGGTGCCCATTTCTCCATTGCCGGTGGTCTTCACAAGGCATTGTATACGGCCAGGGACTACGGCTGCACGGCAGTCCAGATCTTCACCAAAAACGCCAGTACCTGGAAAGAACGAACCCTGACCGATCAAGATATGGAGGCCTTTGACCGTGCACGGCAGGAGACCGGCATTACCGCCATCGCTTCCCACACGGCTTACCTGATCAATCTCGGTTCTCCGGAAAAGAAAAAATTTGACCGTTCCTGCACCGCCCTGACCCACGAGATGATGCGGTCTTTCCAACTTCGCATTCCCTGGGTGGTCCATCACCCAGGTGCCCATATGGAGACCGGTGAAGCCGCGGGTATCGAACGCATTGCCGACGGTATCAACCGGGTGCTTCATGAAAGCCGGGACAAAAACCCTCTGCTTTTACTTGAAACCTGCGCCGGCCAGGGCACAACCCTGGGGCATACCTTTGAACAACTCGCTGCCATTGTCGAAAAGGTCGAAAAGGTTGAACGCCTCGGTTTTTGCCTCGATACCTGCCATATCTTCGCTGCCGGCTACGACATCCGTACCGAAGCGGCCTACCATAAGACCATGGCTGCCTTTGACAAAGTCCTGGGCCTAGACCGGCTCAAATTGATCCATCTCAACGATGCTCTGCGGGAACTGGGCTCCAGGGTTGACCGCCACGATCACATCGGAAAAGGGAAAATTGGCTCTGAAGGGTTTTCACTCATCATGAACGATGAACGCCTGACCCACATACCGAAAATCCTGGAAACCCCCAAGAAAGAAGGTGGTATCGACTGGGATCGAAAAAACCTGGATTTTCTCGAGGGTATGCGGATACGACAATATTGAACAACGCATCCGGCGAATGGAGGATTGGGTTAAAGGATATAAGGAACTTTTAAATTGTAGTTTTTGTAAACAACAAAGCTTTCAACAGACTTGCCGTAGTGTTGATGTGCTTTAAAATCAGGCAAAACCGGAGGTGAAGAAATGAGCAAGAGGATAGTGATCATAGGTGCCGGACCCGGTGGTTACGTGGCGGCCGTAAGAGCGGCGCAAAAGCGTGCGGAAGTGACTGTGATCGAAAAGGAGAACGTCGGGGGAACCTGTCTGAATTCGGGATGCGTTCCATCAAAAATCATGAAAACAACCGCCGATATGGTGGAAAAATTAGGATACGGTGCCGAATTTGGTGTGGATATTGATGGCAGTGTATCTGTCAATATGGGTAATTTGATGAAGCGGAAGAAAAAAATACTTGATGCCCAGAGCAAGGGGATTCTTGGGCTTTTTAGCAACCACAACATCCGGTATGTCAAAGCAACGGCCTGTATTAAAGAAAGCGGCATTGTGACGGCGGCATCTGCTGATGGAACTTCCGAAGATATCCCGTATGATAATCTGATTCTTGCCATGGGTACTTCTCCCTTGAATATTCCACTGTTTCCATTTGACGGCAAAAAGATACTTTCGAGTAATCATCTGCTGAGTCTTACGGAAATTCCGGAATCTATCATAATCGTCGGTGGCGGCGTCATCGGATGTGAATTTGCCTTTATCCTGTCGGCCCTCGGCTCGAAAGTAACGGTTGTCGAAGCCATGAACAGGCTTCTTCCCATTCCGTCTGTGGATGAAAGCTGCTCCAAGCTGATTCAGCGGGAAATGAAGAAACGAAAAATCAATTTTTTTACAGATCAGGCTGTTGACAAAGTGGAAGACGTTGGTGACAAACTGAGTGTTCAAATCGGGAACTCCCCATTTTCGGACAAAGAAAAAAAACGGGTTGTTGTGTCCGTCAGCAAGATGGCAGTATGTGTTGGAAGGGCCTCCAATGCACCGGGTACGGGTCTTGAAAAGATCGGTGTTAATGTGAGTGAAAGCGGTTGGATCCAGGTCAATGACAGAATGGAGACCCATGTTCCCGGCGTATATGCCATTGGTGATATTACCGGCCCTGAGCGTGTAATGCTTGCACATGTGGCTTCAACCGAGGGTGAAGTCGCAGTGGATAATATCATGGGGGATAGCCGGGAAATGAAATACAATGTGATTCCGGGCAGTATTTTTACCATGCCGGAAATCGGAAACGTCGGATTGTCCGAAGGTCAGGCAAAAGAAGCCGGATATCGTGTGCGAAGTGATTCCGTTTTATTCCGAAGGCTTGCGAAAGCACAGATTCTGGGAGAACTTGCCGGAGAGGCAAAAATTGTTTCAGACGGGGATACCGGAAAGATTCTGGGTGTTCATATCACCGGCCCCCACGCGACCGACCTGATTGCTGAAGGTGTGCTGGCCATTCAGAGAGGAACTACTGTGAAGGAGTTGGCAGATACCATTCATGCTCATCCCACACTGGCTGAAATAATGCTTGAAGCGGCTTTTAAAGCGGATGACAGACCACTGCATGGATAACAAAATCTGTTTATATTTGAGTGATTTGGTGAAATTCCGGTTTCATGAGGCAGACCAGTCTCTGGCGATCTCCAGGTAAAATTCAACCGCCCGGCCGATCTTTTCCACCATACAGTATTCATTGGTCTGGTGGGCCTGGGACGGTTCACCAGGGCCCAGTATCAGCGTGGGAGGGTTGTTCAAAGCCGGCGTCAGGACAGACGCATCCGTAAAGTAATTCACATATCCCGGTTCCGGTCTGGTTCCCTCGATGCGGGCCATGATGTCAAAGACCCGCATGATCCAGGGATCGCTGGACGGGGTCGAAATGCCGGGAAGATCAAGCAGTCGCTCAATCTCGATATCCGGGCCCAGATGTACTTTTACATCTTCAAAAAGGGCAGCATGGTCTACGCCCGGTACGCTGCGCAAATCGACCCGGAAGCGCGCCGAATCCGGAACCATATTGATTTTTGAGCCACCGATAAAGGTCCCCACATTCACGGTGGGTTTTCCCAGTTGCGGGTGGAACTCGGCCGAAGAAAAGAAATCCTCGAGACTGGCCGCGGCCCGGGCTGCCTTGTAGATGGCGTTATCGCCCAGATCCGGCATGGAGCCATGTGCTGACTTTCCTTTCGCCGCACACTCCAGCCAGAGTGCCCCTTTATGGCCCAGAAGGGGGATATTGCCAGAGGGCTCAGCCACCACAACAGCGCCGGCCTCACGGGGCAGGACACCGCTTTCCTTCATGTGCAGCGCCCCTTCACTACCCGTTTCTTCACCGGCAGTGAATACAAAAACAACACCACGCTCCCCTTCCGGTTCTTGGGCCAGGTGGAGTGCGGTGACGACCATGGCCGCGATACCGCTCTTCATATCGCTGGCGCCCCGTCCCATAAGGCGCCCGTCTTTAATCTCCGCGCCGTGGGGAGGGGTATCCCATGGGGTTTCGCCTACGGGAACCGTATCCAGGTGCCCAGTGAAAACCAGCGGCGGTTGAGAGGTCTTCCCCGGAACAACGGCGATAACCCCCGTGCTGTTTTCACCCAATCGTGGATAGGAGACATTCAACCCGGCGTCTGCCAGAAGCCCCCCGAGATATCTGGCCGCAGGCTCCTCATTACCAGGAGGGTTGATGGTGTCCATCCGAATAAGGTCTCGGGTCAATTCAACTGGATCGGGTATGCTTGTCATATTTTTTTACCTCTTCTGATATCCTATCCGAAATAGGCCGCCTGAACTTCTTTATTTTTCCACTACGCTTTTCACACTCTTGCCAGATGTAAAAGCGCCCCTGCGAAAAATCCCATTCCCACCTGATTTTTTCCATCCTGGTGTATGTGTAGCAGTTGGCCGTTCGTTGAAGCGGGGACATGGATCAGATGTACCACGGATGCGTGTTGGGCATGATCCGGGAGTGTGGCGGGGAGCTGGTTGGTGGCTTCCAGTAGAAATCCTTCATCAATATAGGTGCCCTTTTGATCCGGATAAATGGCGATCGGGACAATATCCGCTTCCACGAGGTCGTTGAAAAAGTGCGTGCCATAAGAGACTTCCGGTGTGGAACCGTCTGCTTCAAAGGCAATCTCACCTAAGGTGAGGGTGTTGTTGATATCTTCATACCCCACCCTGACGCCCAGGTTGATGTCGTTACTGCCCCATCGCCCCGGACCGAAAAGGGCGTAGCGTTCCTCCGCCAGCAGTTTGTTGATTTCACTCACAACGTGACCGATCTCCACTTTTTCCTCATAGCGGGCGATCTGGCTGTAGGCCCTGGGATCCACATAAACCACATATTCAATGTCTTTGATAAGAGCGTTGGTGATACCGTGGTTGTTGGTGAAAAGAATTCGGTCACGGGGTATATCTTCCGGCAAGGTTGCCGGTTCCATCTTTTTCCTCAGGGAAAGGGTCCGACACTGAAGAAGGTAAAGTTTGTCATTGTCAATGGCAAATTCCACATCCACCGGTCGACCGTAGGCGGCTTCCAGTTTTTCAAGGATCTTTTTCATGGCGCCCAGAAAGGGGGTCTGGGTCAGAAAATTGTTAAACGTGAGGCAACTGCGGTTAGGGTCGATGGTCTGGCCTTTAAACATGGGGGCGGCCAGATTGCCCTCCTGATTCACCGATATGGCGTAAAATAGATCCGGGTGATCAATCTTCCGCATCAGATCCAGGAAAGCAACCGGTTCCAGACGCTTTGTTTTCAGGTTAAACACATCCACCGTTTTCTGGGAGTATTTCTGGATCTGGCTTGGCTCCACCTCGGGCCTCAGCAGGGGATGGCTCACCGGAATCATCCTTGGATAATCATCTCCCACCCGGTCTACAGCACGGGTCCCCAGGCCGAAGACGAGCCGAATGAGTCCGTCATCCTGATTAATGCGTGAAGTCCAGGTGTAGGCATTGAAAGAGAAGGCGACCCCGGCCGCAAAAGGAAAAAAATAGTTGCTGAAACGGCGACCCACCACTTTTTGGGCCAGGACACTCATCCTTTCATCAAAATCGAGCAGTTCGCGCTCTCTGCGATAGAGGATGGGGGCGGGTCCAAAAGTGCTCATGAGCACCGATTTCAACCCCCGAATGAATTCCTCAAGTCGCTCCTCCGGATCACCATGGTTGGCAATAAAGACGGAATCGTATTTCCCCGAAAAAGCATGACCCACATTGTCTTCCAGCAGGCTGGATGAACGGAGAATAAGCGGGTGTTCTCCCACCTCCTCAAGGAACTTCCGAAATAAGTCCACCGTATCGGGTGGGAAGACGGCTTTTTCCATGATGCCCGGAATTCTTCGGTAGGTTTCTTCGATGTCGTCCCGGTTTTTGTATTTGTGGGTATGAAGTTCATGGAGGTCGTTATAATCCACAAAATCCGAAAAAATGCCCGAGTTGAAGTAATAGGATTCAGGGATGGCAAGATAGCGGTCCAGCTCGGGATCCCTCTCCGTGAGCCGCGGCAGGATGATTCTGTAGGCCAGAAGCAATCCCGCCGCCTTGCCGCCGATCCTTCCCGGATAACGGGGACTCCAGTAGGAGTGTTTCACCATTTCATCAATATCGCGGATCGTAATGTGGTGCTTGGCAATTCCCAGGAACGGGAGTTGATTGGAGATAAAATGGTGGATTAGGGCCACCCGGACGCCTTCCGCTTCGCTGGGGGGTACAAAGGTAGTTCCTTCAGGGATTTCACAGAAATCCCGCAGTGCTTTTTTGATCCGAAGCGATGTGACCCCTTCGGTGTTGACCACCTTGATCAGGTTTTGCAGACGGTCCTCTTTTCGGGCAAGATTGATATACTGGTCAATCTCCTCGTCGTCAAAGTGATTTACCAGCGCAAGATCAACGGCTGCGTCCATGTATTCACGGAGGTTTTCTTCGGTTGGTTTGATTTTCTCCTTTCCGGCCATCGTAGCCACTTTGGCGGAGTCGGCTTGAATGGCTGTTTCCGCATCCTTGCGGATCTGTGTTGTATCCACGGATGCTTTTTCAAGAAGGACGGATCGGAAAATTTCCCGCATGGCTTCCATCAGATGGGGATGGCGAATCATCTTGTGATACATCCGGTAGGCACGCACCAGATGTTGTTGGGTCTGTTCAATGGTATACGGCATGATATTAAATCAGAATCTGTTCCTCTTTTTTAAATCCGCAATCCGAAATCCGAAATCCGAAATCCCATTTTACACCCATCCTCTCAATTTGCAGGCTTCGGCCACCCGTGCCACGGCCACCAGGTAAGCGGCGTTTCGCATGTGAACGGTGTTGTTACGGCTCATCTCATAAACGCTGTTAAAGGAGCGTCGCATGGTATCTTTTAATCGAAAATGGATTTCCTCCAGGTTCCAGTAGAGATTGTAAGTGTTCTGGACCTGCTCCAGGTAGCTCACGGTGACACCGCCGGCGTTGGCCAGGAAATCGGGTAGAACAAATATTCCTTTTTCATACAGGATATCATCGGCCTCAGGGGTCGTGGGACCGTTGGCCAGCTCACAGAGGATGGTACAGTGGATTTTTGAGGCATTCTTGCGGGTGATGACGTTTTCAAGGGCCGCCGGAAAAAGAACCGCCGTTTCCAGTTCCAGCAGTTCTTCATTGCTGATGGCGTCAGAATCGGCGAATCCGTTGACATACCCGGTACGGATTTTGTGGTCAATGAGTGCTTCCACATCAATACCTTTTGGGTTGTAAACACCCCCTTTGGAATCGGAGACAGCCACCAGTTTCATACCGAGCAGGCTTTGGCCGATGCGGGCCGCATGCTGGCCTGCGTTGCCGAAGCCCTGGATGGCCATAGCGCCGTCCTTGAGGTCCTTGCCAAGCGCTTTGGCCGCCTCCCGAACCACATAAATGCCCCCTCGGGCCGTGGCATCCCCCCGACCCTGAGAGCCCCCAAGGGGTATCGGTTTTCCGGTGATGACGCCGGGATGGTGTTCTCCCGTGAGGGTTTCGTATTCGTCCATCATCCAGGCCATGATCTGCGGGGTGGTGTACACATCCGGTGCCGGTACATCCTTCGTAACGCCCAGAGCTCTCCCCACGGCGCGCACATAGGCGCGGGCCAATCGCTCTTTTTCAGTTTCGGTCAACTCCTTGGGATTACAGACCACGCCCCCTTTTCCGCCGCCCAGAGGGATATCCACCACGGATGTCTTCCAGGTCATCCAGGCAGCCAGGGCGCGAACCGTATCGATGGTTTCATCAGGATGCCAGCGGATACCCCCCTTTGCCGGACCCCGAGCGGTGTTGTGCTGAATGCGAAACCCGTGAAACACCCGTGTGGTCCCATCGTCCATCCTGACGGGCATGGTCACTTTCAGTTCATGCATGGGCCAGCGAAGAAACTCATGGGTCGCGTCATCCAGACCCAACTTTTCCGCTGCGGTATCCAGTTGTTTCTGTGCAATTCGAAATGGGTTTAACATCTCTGTCATGTTTCGCTCCTGCTGACTCAGCACATATCCATACGAGGGCTTTTTAGGACGCTACCGGAGAACCGATTTGGGAGTTGCTTCAAGCAGTGTGTTGATGATGCTTTCACGATCAAGCATTTCCCCCGATTGTGGTTTGATTTCATTAACCCAGAAGTCGCTTTCATAGATCTCTTTGTACAATTGTTTTCGTTCTGCCTCATTTTCAAAACGACGGATCCATACATAGAGATCATCTTCTTCCGGGGCAATAAAACTGCCGACCACCACAACGCCTTTGGACGTTTGAAAGGGGATGATCTGTTCTTCCATCAGTTTCACCCATTGGTTCCGTTTTCCATCTTTGATCCGGTACTGCCGCATTTCAAAAAGCATTGGTCTCTCCTCTTTTGTTTTGAGTTTTTGAATCACACCCTGTAACATACACCGTAAGGGGAGGCAGTTGCAAGGGGCTACATGACGACTTTTCCCTTGACAGGAAAGAAGCAGATAATTATACAAAATGGGCTTAAGCAGATTGTGCATTGGGAAAAATTTTTTGAAAGGCAGGAGGTTCGATTTATGGCAACGGGAACCGTAAAATGGTTTAGTGATCAAAAGGGATTTGGTTTTATTGAGCAGGAAGGTGGTTCTGATGTGTTTGTTCATCATACCGCCATTAATGGAGAAGGCTTCAAAACCCTTCAGGAAGGTGAAACGGTGACCTTTGACATTGAAGAGGGTGAGAAAGGCCTTTCCGCGTCAAATGTGACGCGAATGTGAACCTTCTGAAAATATTTGCACCTTTTTGGGGTTAGCTGTTCTAACGGTCACAGATTGAAAATCATTGGTTTTGGAAGGATAAATGTAAGATGGCAGGTATGCCAAGAGGAAAGATTGTTGGAACCGG
>CAYSFQ010000088.1:0-9614 GCA_964430575.1 uncultured Desulfobacteraceae bacterium | reverse complement strand
GGTGATGGACATCTTCCCCAGTTTTTCCATGAGTGCGGCCAGATCAATCTTACCGTTGAAAGTGGGGCAGACAAGGGTTTCCACGCCTTTTCGATGAGGGCCGCAATCCAGGTAGCAACGGTTTCCATCAGTGCTGGTGGCGATAATGGTCGGTGCGGTGGATTTATTTTTCATGACGTTTGCGTCAGGTGGTGTTCTGAATTTTGTATCCACGACAATCCGGATGGGATCTTTTCCCTGCTTCACCTTGAAGCGGGCGGTCATGGCCGGATTATCGGCCAGAACCGTTCCAACCCCCATCATCACGGCGTCTACACGGTCCCGCAACCGGTGTACGAAGCCCCTTGATTTTTCATTGGTGATCCATTGGGAGTGTTGCGCGGATGTGGCTGTCCAACCGTCAAGGGTAATGGCTGATTTGGCGATTACAAATGGCCGGCCGGTAGATATGAATTTGATGAATTCCTCATTCAACCGGATGCATTCATCCTTCAAGATTCCGGTGACCACCTCAAGACCTTTTTTCTCCAGATACTGACACCCGCCCCCCGTCACCAGAGGATTGGGATCTCTCATTCCCACGACCACCCTTTTGACGCCGCTTTTCAGGACAAGTTCTGTACAGGGGGGTGTTTTTCCGAAATGGTTACACGGCTCCAGGGTCACGTAGAGCGTGCCCCCCGGGGCGCGGTTGCCGATTTTCTCGAAAGCTTCAACTTCCGCATGGGGCATCCCTGCCTCTTGGTGATAGCCACTGGCAACTACTCTGCCCTCCTTCACGATGACGGCGCCGACCGCAGGATTAGGAGAGGTTCGGCCCAGACCCTTGCGCGCTTCCTTGATCGCCAGTTTCATGAATTTGATATGGGTTTCTTTCATTTATTTCTTTTCGGAATCCTGCTTGGATTTCAGGATCTCTTCCAGCTCCGACATGAATTCATTGATGTCCTTGAATTGCCGGTACACGGATGCAAAGCGTACGTAGGCCACTTCGTCCCATTCCTTGAGTTTGTTGATGACCTTCTCGCCCACTTCCGAGCTGTCAATTTCCTTCTTTCCCAGTTCTTGAAAATAAAGCTCAATGGCATCAACGAACTCTTCAATACGGGTTACACTGATGGGGCGTTTCTGGCATGCACTGCCGATACCCGAAATGATCTTTCCTCGATTGAAGGGTTCTCGTCTGCCGTCTTTTTTGACCACCATGGGAAGGACGTCTTCCAGTTTCTCGTAGGTTGTGAACCGTCTGGTGCATGCCAGGCACTCCCGGCGCCTGCGAATGGTTCGACCATCTTTGCTCAGCCTGGAATCAATCACTTTGTTGTTAATCTTGGTGCAATAGGGACATTTCATGTTTCAAACCTCATAATTTCTATCCCGGCCTCATCCAGCATGGCATCAGCCAGATCATCTTCATAATCTTTGTCAAAAAAAATTCTTTCTATGCCGGCATTAATGAGCATTTTAGAGCAGATGACACACGGTTTATTGGTGCAGTAAAGGGTTGATCCGGCGATGGAGATTCCGTGGTAAGCGGCCTGCACAATGGCGTTTTGTTCAGCGTGAAGGGCCCGGCACAATTCATGCCGTGTGCCGGATGGAATCGAAGCTTCCTTCCTGAGACATCCCACCTCGATACAATGTTTGAGACCGGCGGGAGCGCCGTTGTATCCCGTGGACAGAATTCGTTTTTCCTTGACCAGAATGGCACCCACATGGCGTCTCAGGCAGGTGGAACGGGTGGCAACCATTCGGGTGATGGATGTAAAATACTGGTTCCAGGATGGCCTCTCATATTCCATTTGATCACAATATGTTATATGATTTACTTGATGCTGCAAAATAACTTATTACGATGCATGCAGGTAAGGATAAATGGGGAACGCTTTACATATTTCGGAAACAACGCCTTGAGCCCGCTGTAAAACAGCCTCGCTTTCAGGCGCATTGAGAATATCGTTTATAAGTCCCGCTATTTGTCGAATCTCTGCCTCTTTTATGCCGCGGGTGGTCAGCGCAGGGGTTCCCAGTCTCAGTCCGCTGGTAATTTTAGGCCCTTTTTTATCAAAGGGAACCGCATTCTTATTGGCCACAATGCCGGCTTCACCAAGGGACCGTTCCGCTTCGAGACCGGTAATACCTTTTGCGGTCAGATCAATCAGGAGCAGATGATTATCCGTACCGCCGGAGACCAGATCAAATCCATATTCCACCAGCCCTTCCGCGAGCACACGGGCATTAAGCAGGACCTGTTTCTGATAGGCTGTAAAATCGGGGCGAAGGGCTTCTTCGAATGCCACAGCCTTTGCGGCAATGACGTGCATCAGCGGCCCCCCCTGGGTTCCCGGAAAAACACTCTTGTCCAGTCTAGCCCCATATTCTTCGGAACAGAGGATCAGGCCACCCCTGGGGCCTCTCAGGGTTTTGTGGGTGGTACTGGTAATAAAATCCGCTTGACCCACCGGGGAAGGGTGAAGGTTTGTGGCAACAAGGCCCGCAATATGGGCCATGTCAACCATAAAATAAGCACCCACTTCATGCGCGATTTCTTTAAAGAGCGAAAAGTCAATACGCCGCGGATAGGCGCTAGCGCCGGCGATGATGATCTTCGGTTTCTTTTTCCTGGCCAGATCACGGACTTGATCATAATCGATTCGTTGAGTTTCAGGATGCAATCCGTAGAAAACGGGGTTATAAATTTTCCCTGAGAAGCTTACAGGACTCCCGTGGGTGAGATGGCCGCCATGGGACAGATCCATGCCCATGATCGTGTCGCCGGGATTCAGAAATGAGAGGTATACGGCCATGTTGGCCTGTGAACCGGAATGGGGTTGAACGTTTGCGTGTTCTGAATCAAACAACCTGTTGGCGCGGCTTCGGGCCAGCCTTTCAACTCTGTCTACGAACTCACAACCCCCGTAGTAGCGGGCTCCGGGATAGCCTTCCGCGTACTTGTTGGTCATGACACTGGCCTGGGTCTCCATCACCGCCCGGCTCACATAGTTCTCAGAGGCAATCATGACCAGGCTCTCGCTTTCTCTTAAAACCTCCGCCTCAATCGCTCCGAAAACCTCTGGGTCCATTTCCTTTAGTGTCAGCTCTGTCAAAGCAATCCTCTGTTCAATCCTTTTCAATCAGATTCAGTCGCAGTTCATGTCGCCCGCCATCGAAGGGCATCCGCAGGAAAAGTTCTACCATCTCAATGGCAATGCCCTTTCCGATGACACGGCCGCCCATCACCAGAATGTTGGCGTCGTTGTGCTCCCGGCTCAATCTGGCCGTAAAAAGGTTGTGGCACAGGCATGCCCTGACCCCCGGGTAGCGGTTTGCCACGACACTCATTCCGATGCCGGTGCCGCAAATGAGTATGCCCCGTGAAAATTCTCCTTCAGAGACGGCTCTGGAAACTTTATGGGCCACCAGGGGGTAATCCATGGAGTCTTCGCTGAAGGTACCCGCATCCGTGACGTCACAATCATTCAGTGTTTCCATAAATTCCCGGCAGGTTTCCTTCAATTCAAAGCCGCCGTGATCCGATCCGATGATAATGTTCATGAGTTCACCCTTTTTCGCCCTAATTTTCGTACGCAGCAAATATCAGCGACGCATTGGTGCCGCCAAACCCGAATGAATTGCTCATGGCGGTTCGCACCGGACTCTTTCTGGCCACATTGGGCACGTAGTCCAGGTCGCACTCCGGATCAGGGGTCTCATAGTTCATGGTGGGAGGAATGATACCGTTCTTGATGGTCAATACAGAGAAAACGGACTCCGTACCCCCCGCACCACCCAACAGATGGCCGGTCACGGATTTCGTGGAACTGATGCTGAGATTGTATGCATGCGCCTTGAAAACCGCTTTAATGGCCTTGTTTTCCGAAGCATCATTCAGCTGAGTGGATGTACCGTGGGCATTAATATAGTCGATATCTTCGGGTTTTAGACCCGCGTAATCCAGTGCCCCTTGCATACAGGCAATGGCGCCTGCACCGTCTGGTTCCGGCGCGGAAACATGGTGGGCGTCACCGCTGAGGCCATAACCAACCACTTCCCCGTAAATTGACGCACCCCGCTCGAGGGCATACTCCAGTTCTTCCAGGATCAGGATCCCCGCGCCTTCCCCAATGATGAACCCATCACGATCGAGATCAAAGGGTCTCGATGCTTTTTCGGGCGCATCATTGCGTGTGCTGAGCGCCCGCATGGAACAAAACCCCCCCACTGCCAGGGGGGTGACCACAGCTTCAGCACCCCCGGTGAACATGACATCCGCAATGCCTTCACGGATATACCTGAAGGCCTCTCCCACGGCATGGGCGCTGGCAGCACAGGCGGTTTCTATTGAAATGTTGGGACCTTTGGCCCCGAATTCAATGGCCATCTGACCCGGCGCCATATTGGCGATAATACCCGGAATAAAAAAAGGGCTGATCCGTTTGGGTCCCTTTTCGAGGAGGACGGAATGGTAATGTTCCAGAGTCGCCAACCCCCCCAGACCGCTCCCGGTGACACAGCCTACGCGATGATTGTTTTTTGAGTCGATCTTGAGATTGGCATCTTCCAATGCCATTCTTGCCGAAGCAATGGCGTAATGGATGAAGATATCAAATCGTCGGATCTGCTGCTTGGCCATGAAATCCTGGGGGTTGAAATCCGTTACCTCCCCCGCAATCTGGGATGCAAAACCGGAAGCATCAAATTTTGTGATGGTTCCAATCCCGGATTTTCCGGCGCATGCCGCTTCCCAGTTTTTCGCCACGCCCGTTCCAAGCGGCGTCACCATTCCCAATCCTGTTACCACAACCCGTCTGGCCATATTATTATTCCTCCCCATATAATTTTGGTTTTCAGATAAACATACCGAATTCACCAGAGGGGAAAATTCTTCAGGTGTTTCATATGAATTGATGACTTTCCTTAAAAAAAGGTTTTGGGAAAACCACAATCATCCGATTGCCGCCTTGACATAGTCGATGGCATCCTTGACGGTTGCTATCTTTTCAGCATCTTCATCTGGAATTGAAATATCAAACTCTTCTTCCATGGCCATAATCAATTCAACCTGATCTAAGGAATCAGCCCCCAGATCATCCACAAAAGACGCTTCGGGCACCACATCATTTTCCGGAACATCCAGCTGTTCACAAATAATTTTCGCAATTTTTTCATCGACACTCGACATATCCTGTTACCTCCTAAAAGTTGATCTTCTATTTTCACATACTGTCTGAGGCACTACATATACATACCGCCGTTAACATGAATAACCTGTCCGGTAATATAGCCGGCGGCTTCCGTGCAGAGCCAGTAAACCGCTTCCGCCACGTCTTCCGGTTTCCCCATTTTTCCAAAGGGAATCTGCTTTAAAAAGTTTTCCTTTGCTTTTTCTGGGATCACTGCGGTCATTTCGGTATCAATGAAGCCGGGGGCCACCGCATTGACATTGATTCCCCTGCTGGCCACTTCCCTGGCAATACTCTTGGTGAACCCCATAATCCCGGCTTTCGAAGCGGCGTAATTGGACTGGCCAAAATTTCCGATCTGTCCCACCACTGAAGAAATATTCACAATGGCGCCGCGCCTCTGCTGGCTCATGGTTCGAAGAATCGCTTTGGTACAGTTAAACACACTCTTCAGATTTACTCTCAGTACATCATCCCAAATTTCTTCGCTCATTCGCAGCAGCAGGGTGTCCCGGGTGATGCCGGCGTTATTGATGAGTACATCAATTTTTTCGTGTTTTTCGAGAATATCATGAAATAACGCATCCGCCACCTGAAAAGATGAGATATCCGCTTTGTAACCCTCCGCTGCCACGCCTTTGGCTTTCAACTGATCCAGCGTCTCATTACAGGCATCATCAGTAGGATCGAAATGAATCAGCACAATTCTCGCGCTTTCTTCTGAAAACCGGTAGGCAACACTTCGCCCGATCCCTTTTGACCCACCCGTAATAACAACAGTCCTGGCATTTGTATCAGGCATGATAATTCCCCTTTTTCTAAAGGCTCTGATCAAGATTATAGGATTTCAATTCCAGGCTCATTTTTTCAACAGTTTTGTGCTGCGCATATTGTGCCGCCATATTAATGGCATTGCAAATGGCTTTGGCAGAAGACCCCCCATGGCAGATGATGCTGATACCCTTAACGCCCAGAAGGGGCGCCCCACCGTACTCTTCGTAGCTCAATTCCCGGGCGAACCTGAAAAATGCCTTACGGCCCAGGATGAAAGCGATACGGCCCAGGAACGAGCGCATCAACTCCCTTTTCATGAGCCGCGCCATGGATTCCGCAGTCCCCTCTGTTAATTTCAGGGCCACATTCCCCACGAAACCGTCGCAGACAACAATTTTGATATCACCCGTCAGCAGGTCCCGCCCCTCAATGTTCCCCACAAAATTCAAGGTGCTTTTTTCAAACAAATCGTAAGCATAGCGAACCAGCTCATTCCCTTTGCTACCCTCTTCACCAATGTTCAAGAGCGCAATTTCCGGATTTTTCATGTCCAGGCAGGAACAGCCGAACGCATGGGCCATGACCCCGAACTGGAAGAGTTGGCCGGGTCTGCAATCCACATTGGCGCCTGCATCAATCAGAATAACCGGCCCTTTTTCCGTGGGGACGATGCTGGCAATGGCCGGCCTTTCCACGCCGGGAATCCGACCCAGGGCCAGAACGCCTGCGGCAAGGGTCGCTCCGGAATTACCAGCGCTGATCACCGCATCTGCTCGGCCTTCCTTTGCGAGGCCGAACGCCACGCGAATGGAACTGTCCTTTTTTTTTCGAAGGGCTTTTAAAGGGGACTCATCCATGGTCACCACATCTTCGCAATGATGAATGGAGATGCGGCTGTCCGCTGTGGGAGTATCAATGAGCCCTTTAAGGGATGCTTCATGTCCCACAAGGATAACGTGGATGCCAAATTTCGAAGCGGCTTCCAGCGCCCCCTGGACCACCACTTCCGGAGCGTTATCTCCCCCCATGGCGTCCACGGCTATCTTCATGCTAACTCTCTTCAGTTTGAATGATGGTCCTGCCCCTGTAGGCGCCGCACTCGGAGCACACATGATGGGGCAACACAGGTTCATGACACTGAGGGCAGGTGGTTATTCTGGGCATTTTGGCGACGTCATGAGTACGCCTTGAATCCCGCTTCGCTTTTGATTTCTTTTTCTTGGGTACAGCCATAATCTGGGGTTACTCCACTTCGCCTTTTAAATTGAAATCCAATTTTCATGTGGCGACATTAAGGATTAATGGTTAGTGCGCTTCAAATAAGATATCTATTGTATTTTCAATTCTTTCAGTTTCTGGAAACCAGGGTGTCCCGCATTATTGGAGCATTTGCAGGTTTCCCTGTTCAGATTGACACCGCATCTGGTACACAGCCCCGCACACGCACTTCCGCACAGGAGTTTTATGGGCAGCGACAGGTAAATCTGTTCCCTGATAATATCATCGAGATCAATTTTTTCGGCCTCAATAAATCCAACCGCCAGATCCTCTTTTTTCAACTCGGTTTCATCCTGAGCCGAATCCAAATTTACAGGCGGCAATAAAAAGAGCCGAAAATCACGACCGAGCGCAAAGGTATAGGTGTCCAGGCACCGATCACAAACAAGCCTGAGCTTTCCTGCCAAACGGCCATGCATTACATACCGTCTATCTTCCCTGGAAACAGAAAGCTTCACGATCAGAGGATCTTCCAGACCCTGGACCTGCACATCATCTTCGCTTTTCCGCCACCAATCGGACTGATACGTTAAATTAAAATGGCGCGGGCTCCTGGAAATGCTTTGCAGGTCAACGATCATTACGCCTAAACCTTGAAAAAAACAGCATAATAGGATCTCTCTGGATCAAAAAAGGTGAGTATATAAAAACCCTCTGTTTTGTCAAGAAATTTTATCCCTTTCCTATGATACAAAATCACACGGGGATTTTCATCAAATCTGCCATGAAATCCAAATTATCCTTTTTTTCTTGACACTTATGCCTATTCCTTGTTAGCATTACACAATATTTTACCCGTAAAAGGTGTGATCGCCCATGTGGAAATTTCGAGAGCAATTGAGTTATTCCGGGAAACTGAGACGATCCATCTATGAAAACCTCAGAGACGATCTGGAACGTCGTCTCATAAAAATGGCGCTCATTGATTCCTATAACCAATTCAGAGAAAATGGCGTTGAATATCGCTTTGTCGAAAAGAGTGAGCTAAAGCCAAGATCAAAGAAAATGGAAAAGGAATCCAAGCTCTTCAACACGTTCCTGGTTGTCATTTGTGAAAACGTCATCAAGAGTGAACTGAGAAATTATATCCGTTTCTACCCTGAAAACAGCGTCACAAAAAAGAACCTGGAATATCTCGCCGATTTTACGCTATATAATAAGTTCCAGAAGAATCTCAAGCATTTCGATTCTCCAAAGAGCATCAATCTTCTGGAACAACTGCTGGATATCGACTACGCACTGCTCATACAACAAGATCCAACGGTTCGTCGGAAAAACCGATATTCACTGACACATTTTCACGTCAAAATAGACTGGCCCATTGCCGATGCCGCCGAAAACCTCGCAAGAAAATTGCGATACATCCAGAACAACCTTTATGAAAAAGGCGATAAGGCCGCACGTGTCCTTCAGAACAAGCTTTTTGAATACTACGGTTGCCACCACAGCGTCGGCGGCAGACGGACTGCAGGACTGATCGCTGCCCAGCTATTGAAGCAATCCGATGGCCTCTGTACCGTATTTGTATCCAGCTCGGAATCGAGGACCTTGTATCGGTATTCCGAAAGGGGTGTTTCGAAATTCTTTTTAGTTCAATTGACAGGAGAACAACTCATTTCCATTTCGGAAAACCAGGGTTTCGATGTGAAATTCCTGAATAAAAACTATTTGTATTCCAAGGAAAAAAGTTATTTTGCCATCCTGGAAGCGGCTTACGGCCACACAGTCCATTCCAGACCGCCGAAGGATGGAAAACTCAGGAAGATAAGGCCGGCCTATAGCTGGCTCAGGCTTAAAGCTGAATTCCTGCATGCCAAGCTGAATTCCCCCCATGCAACCCCAATCCCCTACAACTGGGTCTATGCTGCTGATGGATGAAGACAACTATTAGCGATCAGTTGTCAGTTGTCAGTTGTCAGCACTGGAGGTTATTTTGAAATTTGAGGACTGGGAAGTATGGAAGAGGTCTTCGCGATTATTTGCAGATTTGTATAAACATTTTCAAGATATTATCGATATGCTGTTACTGACAACTGATAACTCAACACACGGAGGCATCAATTTTCTAAATGGAAAACCCTAAAATCATTACCCGATTCCCACCAAGCCCCACGGGATATCTTCACATCGGAGGGGCTAGAACGGCCCTTTTCAACTGGCTCTTTACAAAACAACAGGGGGGCAAATTCATTCTCCGCATTGAAGATACCGATGAAGAAAGATCGTCAGACGCGGCTACCAAAGCCATTTTAGAGTCCATGAAATGGCTGGGACTCTCATGGGATGAAGGCCCTTACTTTCAATCCCGGCGATATGATCTTTATAATGCCGTAATCGACCGGTTACTGGATACGGGTCAGGCCTATCACTGCCATTGCT
>CAYSFQ010000087.1:0-9704 GCA_964430575.1 uncultured Desulfobacteraceae bacterium | reverse complement strand
CAACGGGGGGGCGCTCACGGAAACGGTTTTCACCTGGCCCGGCATTGGCCGGGAACTGGTGTTTTCGGTCAGCCAGAATGACTATCCTCTGGCACAAGCCTCTTTTCTGTTGATCGCCATTGTGGTTTTGCTTGCCAACCTGGTGGTGGATGTTCTGTACGCCTACCTCGATCCAAGAATCAGATACTAAACGGGAAACTTCATGACAGCAGACCCTTCAAGCAGCGAAACAAACGCCCGGGAGCGCTACCCATGGCTTAATTCATTTCTGGATGGGTGGGCCATATTCAAACAGAGCCTTCTGGGTCGAATCGGCCTGACCCTGCTGATCATATTTGCTTTGATGGCCATTTGCAGTTACATCCCGCCGCTGATCAACCCCATGTATAACCCCATGACCGGCGTGGATCCGGATATCTCCAGCTGTACGCCACCCAGTTGGCGGCACTGGCTGGGAACGGATTTCATGGGACGGGATATTTTCAGTCAACTCCTGGCGGGCGCACGCATCGCCTTCATGGTCGGTGTCTCCGCTGCCGTCATGAGTGTGGTCCTGGGAACGGCCATCGGCATGACCGCCGGGTATATGGGGAAGTTCATGGACACCCTGCTCATGAGAACGGCCGACATGATCATGGTCATGCCCACCTTGTTGTTTGTCTTGATCATTTCTTCCGTTTTTGGCCAGCTTAACATCTGGACCATTGTTATTATCATCGCCCTGTTCAGGTGGCCCGGCGTTTCCCGAATGATTCGCGGTCAGACCCTTTCCCTCAAGCATCGCCCGTTTATCGAAGCGGCCAAAATGGCGGGGGCCGGCCATTTCCGGATTATTTTCAGGCATATCATGCCCAATGTGTTGCCCCTGGCATTTCTGTTCATGACATTCCGGGTGACGTCCGCCATTATTATTGAAGCATCGCTGGCATTTCTGGGGTTCGGTGATCCGGGAACCGTCAGTTGGGGGATGATGCTGCAGTGGGTCTGGAAAACCGGATATATGTTCAAGGCCCCTTACTGGCTTCTTCCGCCGGGGATTTGCATTTCATTGATTACCCTCGCTTTTTATATGCTGGGTCGGGCCATGGATGAAGTGCTGGACCCGAGACTAAGAAAGGAGGACCAGACGGATTAAATGGCCCTACTTGAAGTTGACAATTTAAGCATCGGGTATCGCACCAAACAAGGCTATCTCAAGGCCGTGGAAGGGGTGTCCTTTACCCTGGATGAGGGACGGTCCTTGGGTTTTGTGGGCGAATCGGGGTGTGGGAAAACCACCATCGGCATGGCCCTGATGGGGTTGATGCCTCCCAATGGTTCTATTGGACAGGGACGTATTCTCTTTGAGGGGCAGGATCTTCTGGAAATGACGGAAACTCAACGGAGAGAGACGCGCTGGAGCCAGATTGCCATGATCTTTCAGGCCGCCATGAACGCCATGAACCCGGTGCAGCGTGTGGGGGATCAGATTGCGGAAGCCATCCTGGTTCATAACCGGGAGCTGGAAAAGGAGGCGGCCCTTCACCAGGTGGAAGAGCTTTTCGATCTGGTGGGAATCCCACGGGATCGTTTGAGAGGCTATCCCCATCAATACAGCGGCGGCATGAAACAGCGGGCTGTTATCGCCATGGCCCTGGCCTGCAGGCCCAAGCTGATCATTGCGGACGAGCCCACCACCGCACTGGACGTCATTGTTCAGGATCAGATTCTGGAAGAGGTCAAAAAGCTTCAGAAAGAATTTAATATCGGCGTCATCTTTATCTCACACGACATTTCCATTGTCGCTGATATGTGTCAGGATATTGCCGTGATGTATGCCGGACAGATGGTGGAATGCGGCCCCAGGGAGGCCGTTTTTGAGTCTCCCGTACACCCTTACACCAAAGCACTGCTCTCTTCATTCCCGACCATTACCGGCGAAAAAAGTGATCTGATACCCATCCCGGGAGAAACCCCCAACTTGATCCATCCCCCTTCAGGGTGCCGGTTTGGGGAACGATGTCCCGGGGTCTCCTTAACCTGCTCTGAGGCGCCCAAATGGGTCCAGATAGGGCCCGGGCATAAAGCGCTCTGTTGCCATTGTTAAACTGAGAATAAGGATACATTGGAATTCACCCGAGGTCAGCATGGATACAAACGGTAAACCGATCCTCGAAATCAGGGACGTCAGCAAAATTTATAAAACCAAGGTGGGCCTCCTTGCCGGCCGTGGCAAAGATGTGGTGGCTTTGGATCGGATATCCCTTGAGATTAACAAGGGTGAAATTTTCGGACTGGTAGGGGAAAGCGGCAGCGGTAAAACAACGGCGGGCCGCTTGATTGTGAGCCTGGAGGAGACTGATTTCGGCGAAATTCTTATGGATGGCCAACCGGTTACCGGGTTGAAAGGAAAATCACTCAAGAAATTTCGAAGCAAAGCCCAGATGATATTCCAGGACCCTTATCAATCCCTCAACCCCCAGCGCTCAATTCTGGATACGGTCTCTGAGCCGTTGAACATCCATCGGGTGGGGCATACCAGCAGCAGAAAAGATCGTGTCCGGGAAGCCCTCAGGTCTGTAGGGTTGTCACCGCCGGATGATTTTCTCTATCGTTACCCCCATCGACTCAGCGGCGGGCAGCGCCAGCGGGTGGCCATCGCACGGGCCATGGTACTGGATCCTGAGTTTGTCATTGCCGATGAACCCACGTCCATGCTGGATGCTTCCATTTCCGCCCAGATATTCAACATTCTTCTGAAGATGCGGAACGAACTGGGCGTCACTCAGCTCTTTATTACACACAGCCTTGCCGCGGCCCGCTATCTGTGCGATCGGATTGCCGTCATGTACCGCGGCCGCCTGATGGAATTGGGCCAGGCCGACCAGGTTATTCAGAATCCCAAACATCCTTATACCAAAGCGCTCATTGATGCACTTCCCAAATTCGGTCACAGCGGTGACCGGAAGCGGTATGGCACGCTTTTGATCCGGGAACGAAAGGATGTTCAGGAAGTGGGGTGCAATTTTTTTCCGAGATGTTCCCTGGCACAGGAAAGCCGTTGTAACTTGGAAAAGCCCGTTTTAGAAGACGATGGGAACCAGCATCTGGTGGCCTGTTTTCTGAGTCAGTCGTAAGCAAGAAAAGCACCATTCCTCTGTATTACCCGAAATCCCATGTTTATCCATGACATTCAACAGATAAAAAATCTGTTTAAGTCTTTGCCCGGCACATTTTTGGGGGTGGGGATGACCGCCTTTTCCCGAATCATACCCGCATCCTTTCTGGAGACCTACCATATTGTTGCCCTTCATAAGACGGGAGACCTGCCATTGCTGAGGAAGCAGGCACATGTTTTTTGTCTTGAAGAGGAAACAGAAAACCCCACCCTTACACCGGGGAAAAATTCAGCGGGTCTTCTGATTCATCCTCGAACCAGAGGCTTTCTGGATGGCATTTCGCACCCAAAATATTTTTTTTTATACCAGGACTATCCTGAGTTGAGATCCGTTGCCAAGGCCAATGGGTGGAATTTATTGGCCAATTCACCGCAACTTCGTCAAACTGTTGGAAAAAGGAAGTTTTTCAAAAAAATGGCCGCTGAACTAGGCCTCCATCAAGCGCCCGGCGATATTTATCCCATCGAGGCCCTTCACAAAAAAGGGTATGAAGAATGGTGCCATCTGCTGGGGCCCATTTTTGTGGTTCAGCTTCCGGATATCGAACGGGGTGGCGGCAGGGGAACATTTTTTGTGCGTGCAAAGGAAGATTACCGGCAGCTTCAAGGAAGGCTTGTTGAAAACCGGTGGCGGGGCACACCGCTGGAATCGGTTTCGTTTCACCGGTTTCTGGACGGAATACCGGCGAGCATGGTGGTATGCGTGACCCGTCATGGTACGCTGGTGTCTGCCCTGCAAAGGCAGTTGCTGGATCTTCCCTGCTGCGGGGATTCCGCTGAAGATGGGGTCTTTTGCGGCCATGCCTGGGGCGCTCCCCCCTGGACTGAGCCAGCCCGGAAATCGGCTTTTGAACAGGCGTGTCGAATTGGCGACTTTCTCGGAACATACGGGTACAAAGGCATCCTGGGCATTGATTTCGTTGTTCAGGAAAAGCAGGGGGAGGCCTGTCCCATTGAAATCAATCCACGGCTGACCGGCGCCCTTCCCATGCTGTCACTGCTCCATCTTCAATCAGGCACAATTCCTTTGGAAGCCTTTCATATGCTGGAATTCCTGGAAATTCCGTACCGGATAGACCGGGATGCATTAAACAGCCGCTACGCTGAAACCTTGCAGGGAAGCCACTTGCTGGTGTTTCGGCCGCCGGGTTTTGAAAACAGGGAGAGCGCATCATTAAAACCGGGTCTTTACGAATATGAACCGGCGAACGGGGGGTTTCGTTTCTTAAAGGAGACATTGGAATATCAGCACATTCAAAGCAAAGACCAGTTTATCCTGTCGGATGGTCCAAGAGTGACCACAGATATGGCATCGCACGGCCGGGATTCCCACGGCAGGCTGTGTCGGCTTTTTTTCTCTTATCCGGTCATGGGTATGAAAGGTGCCCTGTCGCCACAGGCATTTCAGGCAGCGGAATGGGTGCGTGAAAAAACGGCGAAAAAGGATACACCATGAAACTCCCGTTTGTCATCTCTCTACCCCACTGCTCTGGGAAAATACCAGCGCGGATTCGATCCAACATGGTGCTGACCCAGACGGAAATGGTTGACGCCGTTGATCTGGGCACCCGGGAGATTTTCGGCGGTATGCCGGCTGATCAGATTTTATGCGCAGAATGGAGCCGGCTGGTGGTGGATTTAAACCGGCCGCCTGAACAGCGGGATGCTAAAGGGCCGGTCGCCCTGGTGGACTACCATGGTAGGCCGGTTTACAGGCCTGACGCAATTCCGGATGAAAGTGAGATCGCGCAACGCCTTTCGGCCTATTACAACCCTTATCACCGACAACTGGAAATGGGGATTGAAAAGGCGCATATCAAAGGGCTTCTAGACTGCCATTCCCTTAAAGGAATCGGCCCGTCGGAGGCCCCCGATGCGGGGGAAAAAAGAAAGGATATTATTCTAAGCAACAACGGGGGGCCTGACGGAGAGAGCGATCCGTTAAGGGGGGAATCCACCTGCGCACCAGCACTTTTGCGCTTCATGAAACAGGTATTTGAAATGGCTGGTTTTTCTGTTTCCCTCAATTCTCCCTATGCGGGGGGATTTATTATCACCCATTACGGGTCCGCCCTGGCGGCCAGTGAAAAAATGGCCCTTCAAATTGAAATCAATCAGAACCTCTATACGGACCCTGAGACGGAAGAGATTGTGCCGGAGAAAGTGACAGATGTCAGATCCGGAATTTTTGAATGTTTTAAAAAAATCGGAGAGACCATCTGAGAACCGGAATAAATGCTTTGAGATTTTTTCTTTTCCTCCCCCCTTTTTTTTGATATCCTAAGGGAAAAAAATAACTTTTCCGCACATGAGGAGGGTCATTGTGTTCAATACACTGAAATCCGGCAAGAAAGCAGCTGCCTTGTTTTTGATGGCCTTTGTTTTAGCCCTCTTTTCACCCATGGCAACATGGGCTCTTGAAAAAAACTTTACAAATTCCCTGGGCATGGAATTTGTTCTGATCCCGGCCGGAACTTTTACCATGGGCAGTCCGACGGATGAGCCCGGACGAAATCGGGATGAAGTGGCGCATACGGCAAAAATTGGCCGCCCTTTTTATATGCAGACCACCGAAGTGACGGTCAAGCAATGGCGGCTCATCATGGGGAAACCCTTTTTTGGCCGCAAGAAAGGCTCAGAGGACATGCCGGTGGTAAGGGTTTCCTGGCAGGACTGCATCAAATTCATAAAGAAGCTGAACGCCCGCAATGACGGCGTTTACCGACTTCCCACCGAGGCGGAATGGGAATACGCGTGCAGGGCCGGCAATAATACTGCCTACGGAATAGGGGACAGCATCGATTGCGACCGTGCCATGTATGCCAACAATACCGATACCCTGGAAATGGGGGATTGCGTGAATGTTGTTAAATCAAAAGGATTGCCGCCGGATCAGCCGGCGCCTGTGAAAAGTTATGCCCCCAACGCCTTGGGTCTCTATGACATGCAGGGGAATGTCTGGGAGTGGTGCGAGGACTGGTACCATCCCTACAAACCGGATGTTGCCGTCAAGCCCCAATCCCAGGGTGAAGCCCCATCCATTGAAACAGGAACCGATAAAGTGCGAAGGGGGGGGAGCTGGTATGGAACCGGCGGCCGCTGCCGTTGTGCCAACCGAAACTACGGCCATTTCGCCAACCGATATCAAACAACCGGATTCAGGCTGGTGCGGGAAATTAAATAAACTCTTAATTTTTCATCCAACAAAAAAGGGGTAGGCTTCTCGCCTAACCCCTTGATTTTTTATGGCGGGCGATGCGCGACTCGAACGCGCGACCTCTGGTTCCGGAGACCAACGCTCTATCCATCTGAGCTAATCGCCCTTTGCGACGTACTGATATCAGCTTTTGCTGCCAAGGTCAAGAAGAGGGTTGACAAAACCCGCTTATCCCGCTTGACATGTGGAAACATTTTGCCTATAGTGTCGTCATTTTTCAAAGAATAATGACGACGAGGTTGTCAAAATATGCTCACGAGGATTCTTAAAGCCCCAAAGCAAAGCTTTTTTCTCCTGGGTCCAAGGGGAACCGGCAAAAGCACATGGCTTAAGTCTATGTTTTCAGATGCCCACGTTATTGATCTGTTGTCTGAGGAAACATTCCAGCGGCTACTGATTAATCC
Organism: uncultured Desulfobacteraceae bacterium; assembly: GCA_964430575.1. Lineage (GTDB taxonomy): Bacteria > Desulfobacterota > DSM-4660 > Desulfatiglandales > Desulfatiglandaceae > NaphS2. The sequence continues at coordinate 2,926 of CAYSFQ010000087.1, read as the reverse complement.
CGGACAATTCGCAAATGAACTGCGAGCCATACCGCCCGGTGGTTGGGTGATTGTAGATGAAGTTCAGCGGCTACCGAACCTTTTAAACGAAGTCCATCGGTTCATGGGAGAAAAAAGGCTGAATTTTGTTCTGTGCGGTTCGAGCGCCCGAAAGCTTAAACGCGCAGGCGTCAACCTGCTTGCGGGGCGTGCCCTGCGGCGGGCAATGCACCCATTTGTGCCGGAGGAGATTGGCCCGCAGTTCGACCTGGAAGAGTGCATAGAGCATGGTTCTCTACCCATTGTCTGGGATTCTCCAGACAAAAGGGAAACGCTTTCCGCCTATGCACAGCTCTATTTAAAAGAGGAGATCCAGGGAGAAGCACTTGTTCGAAACCTGCCCGGCTTTGCCCGTTTTCTCCCCATCGCGGCTATTTTCCATGCTCAGAACATCAATGTGAGCAACATCGCCAGGGAGGCAGGGGTAGCGAGAACCACGGTAACGGGATATCTTGATATCCTTGAAGAAACGCTGCTGTGCTTCCGGTTGCCCGCTTTTGAACCCAGGTTGCGTGTTCGGGAACGAAAATTACCAAAATTGTATTGGTGCGATCCGGGTATTGTCCGCGCCATGAAGCGGGCTCAAGGCAAGCCTGGACCGGAAGAGAGAGGGCCTCTCTTCGAAGGTATGGTTGCTCAGTTACTGCGGGCCTACAGGGACTATAAAGAAGCATTCGATGAAATGTACTACTGGGCTCCTTCAAGCGGATCCAGAGTGGAAGTTGATTTCATTATTGATCGCGGTTCTGAGTTGATTGCCTTGGAAGCAAAATCCGGCAAGACCTTTAAGGAAGCCTGGTGTAAGGGCCTCCGTGCCCTTGCACCACTTGAGGGACTACACCGAAGAATTATCATCTATCCACAGGGACCGGTCATGAAAACCGAAGACGGCATCGAAATCGTCTCGTTCAAGCACTTTGCCGACGAACTGGCGGCCGGCGTTTTATGATCGGAGCGGTCGATTGGTACTTCTGATTCACCCGTTGACAAAACCCCACCGATTGAGCTGTTTCTCCATTCTGATTCTGTGACTCCCGGGCCAGAAATACCTGCCGCAGGAGGGACAGAACCGGATGCTTTTCATATTTTCATAGAAAACATATTCCGGAATATTGTCACGGGCCGCGTCCTCAGGCGCAGCCATCAATGGCACGTTGCACCGGATGCACCGGCTGAACCAATTGGCATGACAGGTTTCCAAAAAAAGCGCCTGTTTCAGCTGTTCCAATTGCTCGCCTACGTCATTGTACCGGACAAAGACGGCACCCTCCAGTAACGGGATCAGTTTCCGTTGGCGGGTCAGTGGAATCCGTCCGTCGCGAGCCATTTGACCGATATGGTGGATCGGATCAAAAGACTGATAACGGGCATCAAAGCCAAGAACCCTGAGCCATTTGGCAAGTTTGCCCAGCATGGCGTCAGCTACAAACCGCATTGGCCTTTTTCCTGATTATCCAAAAATACTCTCCCGCCACTTTTCAATCAAGGACAATAAAGACATCCATGGACTGCTCTCCAGCTTGCATTACATTATACGAATCATTATAGTAGTATTTCACGAAATTGGGAAGCCGCCATATGGCCCCGATGTTCATTTTATGCCGAGGCCCTAAAAACAATATCAGGAGGTAAAGGACCATGGGTTCAAAGGTTGTAACAAAAACCGACTTCAACGATATCCCCCTTTTAAGACGGGGAAAAGTTCGCGATGTTTATGAAATTGAGGACAAGCTCTTGATTGTGGCCAGCGACCGCATGAGTGCCTTTGACGTGGTTATGGATGACCCCATTCCTGACAAAGGCAGCATTCTCACAGGGATATCTCTGTTCTGGTTTGAAAAACTTGAATCAATGGTCGAAAATCATATCATCAGTAGTTCACCTGCCGAGTATCCTGAAATCTGCCGGAAATACGCAGCGGAACTTGAGCACCGCAGCATGCTGGTTAAAAAAACGGAACCCTTACCGGTGGAATGTATTGTCCGGGGATACCTTTCCGGGTCCGGTTGGAAAGAGTATACGACGACCGGGGGCGTTTGTGGCATAACCCTCCCAAAAGGGCTTTGTGAATCAGAACAGCTGCCTGAACCCATTTTTACCCCCTCCACCAAGGCCGAAGAAGGCATGCACGACGAAAACATTGATTTTGAAACCGCTGTAGGACTTCTGGGCAGGGATACGGCGGAAGAGGTTCGCCGGCTGAGCCTCGAAATTTATAAGTTCGGAAGGGAGCTGGCCGCTAAAAAAGGGATTATTGTTGCGGACACAAAATTCGAATTCGGTATCAAAGACGGCAGATTGATCCTCATTGACGAGGTGTTGACCCCTGATTCGTCCCGTTTCTGGCCCATGGATACATATGCACCAGGTGGTCCGCAAAAGAGTTTTGACAAACAATTTCTCCGGGATTACCTGGTCCGGATCAAATGGCCCAAGACGCCGCCGCCGCCGAAATTGCCCGAGGAAATAATTGCAAAGACAAGAGAAAAATACCTGGACGCATTGGAACGGCTGACCGGCCGGGGTCTGTAGGGCGATCGGTTTAATACCTGCCGAAATTTCAGCACCGTTACCGGCAGAAAATCAGAGGTCGAACTATGGAAAATAACACCGGAAAGACCCCTGGCCTCGACAATGTGAACGCCTGTTCCGGCAAAATGGAGGTACCCACCCCCAGGGAAAGAGAAGCCCTGGCGGCCATGAAGTCCATCAAAGAGCGCGTTCGCGAGATCAAGAAGCGGCTCGATGAATTAAATGCGCTGGAAGACCATGCCTACGGCGAAGAGATTGTGTCAATGGAAGGGGAGATGGCTCGTTTAAAGCAGGAGTGGGATTCCTGGGAGGCAAAAAGAGACGCTGCGGCCAAAGAACGTATGATCCTGCTGGG
>CAYSFQ010000086.1:0-9802 GCA_964430575.1 uncultured Desulfobacteraceae bacterium | reverse complement strand
TGACCAGCTTTTATATGCCGGCTCCGATGGAATCATTCGGCTCACCAACCACGACTCACTTTCCACACGTTGAATCGATTACCGTAGCGTAATTTATTAACCAAGCATTTCAGTGAAATGCGATTTGTAACATATTGTTATAACTCCGAAAAAAATTGACTAGACATTGTGTCTCACTCTTGATACACTTTCCTCATGGCAGCCACTCAACCGTGAGGACGATATGGACAAGCTCATTCCCGATGACCTGACCTTCACCGATGTCGGACATCTGCCGATCATCAAGCAGCTTGCCAAGGAGATCGAGTTGATCGATACCATCAACTCCATGGTTCCAAGCAAAATGGATCTTCCTCCGGGAGAAGCAGTTATGGCCATGGTTCTCGATACCCTTTCCGGAAGGAGCCCATTGTATCGGCTCCAGGAGTTTTTCGAAGAAAAAGACACCGAACTGTTGTTGGGAACCCCGGTTGACCCCGAGCTTTTCAGTGATCACAACCTGGCCCGTGTACTTGATAAAGTTTATGAAAGCGGTACCCAGTCCATCTTTTCAAAGCTGTCCCAAAAAGCAGTCCAGCGATTTGCCATCGATACCCGAAAGGTTCACTTCGATACCACCTCTGTGCCAGTAATTGAAACACCTACTGACCCGGCTTAAGGGAGTTGACGGCCGCCATCCGTCAGGATATACCACAAACGTCATCGCACACAGCGGCATCCTCGATGAAGGGGTTCAATTTATCCAGAAGCCTTTTACAGTAAAAGGGTTGGCAGAAAAAATACGGATTGTGCTTGATATGAATTGAAGAAAATATGATTCCGATAGGCAAAACGGGAAGACGCTGGTCCACACATTCCGATGTAAATCACTATCAACAGCTGGGGATATGAATGAAAAAGCAACTGGGATAAAATAAATATCTCCATCCCACAATAACTGTTTATGTGGGAGGAGCAGACGAAAGGTGAAGAGAGAGTTGGTGGATAAGGACAAATTATAGGAGTTGTACATTATTATCCTATCCTTGAGCGGTGGGCGCTACTGAAAACTCAAGAATACAGATGAAATCTCATTACTTCAATTGGTTGATATCTGACATATTATCAGAGATTTGTGGGTTCAAAACCTTGCAATATGCCTTGTATTCCCCAAGCGTGGTTGAGCCCCTGAAGTCACGGTGAGAATTTTTTCGCCTACAAAACGCCGTACCCCTTGATCATCAAAATGACGCAAACCCTGTAGGCAAAAGCATGAACTATTTTTTGGTCAAGGTTTCCACCCCGGTCCAGTCCTCGGGAACACCTTTCACCATATAGAGGGCGCATCGTTCGAGATAAATGCGGGCGGCCTTGTCTTCCGGGCTTTTTTGCAGCACCTGGCTGAATTTGACGCTGGCTTCGGAAAACGTTCTGTCATAGTAAAGTTGTAGACCCGCTTCGAACTCTGCCTTGGTCTCCTCTTTCAGTACAGCCACCTCATTGGGATCCCCATCATAAACCTCGTACACGGACACCGGTTTTTTCTTGCCTTTGACGGAAACCTTGTCCACAAAGCGGTGCATATAAAGGTTTGGATCTTTCAGTTGGGAGAAGGTCAACTCACTTAAGGTAACCGACGAACCGTAAACCCGGGTCAATCCCTCCAGTCGCGCCGCCAGATTTACCGCATCGGACACCACTGCGCCCTGCATACGGTCTTCGCTCCCGATGATGCCGAGCATCAGTTCGCCCAGATGGAGGCCCACACCGATGCCCATTGGCAGAAGGCCGTAAGATTGCCGTTCTTCATTGTATTCATCAACCACCCCGTGCATGGCGATGGCAGCCATTACCGCATCATCGGGGCTATCGGGAAACAGGGCCATGACACCATCCCCGTAATACTGGTCAATAAAGCCATGATGCTTCTCAATCACCGGGCTCACACGCCGCAGATACCCGTTGATGAACTTGAAGTTGTCCTGGGGCGACATGGACTCAGAGAGGGTTGTATAGCCGCGGACATCGGCAAACATAACCGTCATCTGTTGCTTGATCTGGTCCCCCAGCCGAATTTCCTGAATACTTTTTTTCTTCAACAAGCTGATGAATTCCCGCGGCACGAACCTTTCATAAATGCGGTTCAGCTCAGCCAGTTCCTGTGTCCGCGCTCGAACACGTTCTTCCAAAAGATCGTTTGCGGACGTCAATTCCCAGTTTTTCTCTGCAAGGCGCTTTCTCAATCGGTTGATGGTCAGATGGGTGTTCACCCGGGCGATTACCTCTTCGGGCTGAAACGGTTTCGATACGTAATCCACCGCCCCCAGCCCGAACCCTTTGACCTTGTCACTGGTATCGTCCAGGGCCGTCAGAAAGATGACCGGAATGGCCTCCGTTCCGGGATCGGCTTTCAATCGCCGACACACCTCAAACCCGTCGATCCCCGGCATCATGATATCCAGAAGGATCAGGGATGGTTTGGCCTTTTGCGAAATGGTAAGGGCGCTTTCACCGTTCTTGGCAATGAGAAATTTGTGACCGGTTCCGGCCAGGGTTTCATGCAGCACCTGCAAGTTTGTGGTGTTATCATCCACCAGCAGAATGTGTTCAGGCTTTTCAAGATTGTTTGAAGATTCCATGGGTTCGCTGGTCATTTTACGCTCCTCAAGACCCGGCAGCCGCGGCCAGGTCATCTGCCATTTCCAGAAGGCCATCAAAATCGAACTCATCAGCAAGATGGCTGATTTTTGCTCCGTATTCACGTAGGCCATCCGTTCGAGCCGTCAGTTCGGTGCCCAATTTGGACAGTTCCATTACATCGCCCATTTCGGCTGCATCTTTTATGCGCACCGCAATTTCATCAGCCATGTGGGGATCAATCTCTGCCGGTGTTTCCATCGCTTCAGGCGAAGACGAATCATCCCCTTTAAGGGCCATCAAGGCGGTCATGACCCGACCGAGCTCATTTTTAAAATAAACAAACTCACCCTCCGGCAAAGTCTTTCCCCCGTCTTTGAAGGCCTGTTCCACGGCTGCCGCCGCCGCCTGGAGTGCCTCAGCCCCCACATTGCCGCCGGCGCCTTTAATGGAGTGGGCCAGAATCTCAGCCTCTTCATACTTCTCACCATTCACCAGGTTCCGGAGGGTATCTGCTGCATTTTCGAAATCCTGACGAAATCGTAAGAGAATACGGCGGTACGATTTCTTGTTGCCCAGAAGCCGCTTGAGACCCGCCGCCACTTGGATGCCGTCAAGCTCCGGCAAATCCGGTTCATCAGAGGGCACATGGGGAGCCTTGTCCGTTTCTATCGGTCGTTTTTGGCCCGGGCTTTCAGCGGGGGATTTTTTGATCCATTTCAAAAGGGTTTGAAACAGCAACTCGGGATCGATGGGTTTAGACACATGATCGTTCATACCCGCTTCAAGGGATTTTTCCCGGTCGCCGGCCAGGGCGTGTGCGGTCATGGCAATGACCGGAATGCGGATTGCGGACCCGGCCGTCGTAGCTACTTTGGCGGAGTCGGCTTGCGGATTGCGGAATAGGTCTTCCCAATGGCGGATTTTGCGGGTGGCCGTGTAGCCATCCATTACCGGCATTTGCACATCCATCAAGACCGCGTCAAAGGTGTTTGATTTAACGGCGTCCACCGCTTCCTGACCGTTGTTGGCCAGAGAGACACTGAGACCCGCAGCTTCAAGGACCTCGCCGGCAACCTGCTGATTGATTTCATTGTCTTCCACCAGCAGCACCCGTGCACCCCGAATCCGGCTGAGCGCCCGCATTCCCGAAGCATTTTCCTGAACAGCGCGAGAAGATCGTGGCACTTCTCTGCCAAAGGCATGCATGATGGCGTCAAACAATACGGAAGGGTTTACGGGTTTTAAGAGAAATCCATCCAGCCCGGCTTCATCGGCCTGTTGCATGATCGTTTCACCGCCGTAGTTGGTCACCATGACAACAGCCGGGATTCGGCTCAGTTGCGTGCTCTGTTTGATATTCCGGGCCACTTCAATACCGTTCATTCCCGGCATCCTGTAGTCCATGATCACCAGTTCGTAGGGATCATTGGCATCGGCGGCGGCAAGTTCCGTCAGGCTTTCTTCTCCGGAAGCAACCTGGGTCGGCTTAAAAGAAAAGGAGACCAGAATCCCCTCCAGAATGTCTCTCGAAGTGGCATTGTCGTCAACCACCAGAACCTTCATACCCCGAAGGTCCGGTGACGGGGTGAATCGGCTCTGATCTTTTTCCCGCCCGAGGCCGAATACAGCTGTGAATATAAAGGCGCTGCCCTCTCCCGGCTCACTTTCAATCCGGATTTCACCCTGCATCATGCTCACCAAGCGTTTGCAGATGGTCAGTCCCAATCCGGTGCCCCCGAATTTTCGGGTAGTGGAAGTATCCGCCTGGGTAAATGCCTGAAAGAGCCTGCCGATCTGTTCCCGGGTAAGGCCTACGCCCGTGTCTCTCACCCTGAACTCCAATGTCACCCGGTCTTCGGCGTGAGACAATAAATGGGCAGAAACCACAATTTCGCCTGATTCCGTGAACTTCACAGCGTTGTTGGCCAGGTTAATCAGAACCTGTCCCAGGCGCAGGGGATCCCCCACCAAGCGTCTGGGCGCCGCAGGATCAATGTCAAACAGAACCTCCAGGTCCTTTTTTTCCTGGGCCTTCACCGTGATCAGGTTGGTCATGTTTTCCAGGACATCATCCAGGCTAAAATCAATGGACTCCATGTCCAGTTTGCCGGCCTCGATTTTGGAGAAATCCAGAATGTCATTGATAATTCCCAGGAGGGAATGGGCGGATGACTGAATTTTGCTGAGATAGTCTTGTTGTTTGGGGGTCAGCTCCGTCTTCAGGGCCAGGTGCGTCATGCCGATGACGGCATTCATGGGCGTGCGGAGCTCATGGCTCATATTGGCCAGAAAGCTGCTTTTGGCTTCGTTGGCTTCATCGGCCGCACCCCTGGCCTGCTGGGCCTCCCGGGTCGCTTCTGCCAATTCCACCGTGCGTTCTTCTACCAGTTCCTTCAGGTGCTCCTGGTACTTTCTCAAATCCGCTTCAGCCTGTTTCTGTTTCGTGATATCCCTTACAATTCCCTGGTAGACCAGGATACGGCCGTCATCGGTCCGCCGGCATGTTGCTGTAACCAGGCAGATCATTTGTTCGCCATGCTTTTTTCTGGCCCCCACCTCAAAATCCCTGACCGAACCCGTCTCGTCGGTGGCTGCAACAAATCTGGCCACGTCTTCTCGATTTATATTGGTATCCCAGACATTCATTTGCATCATCTCGGATTGGGCATAACCAAAAAGATCCAGCATGGCCTGATTGGCATCAATCATTTCGCCGGTGCGATCACAGATGAATATGGCGTCCCGGGATTCTTCGAACAACGTACGGTATTTCTTCTCGTTTTCCCGCAGGGCTTGATAGAAATTCACATTGTTAATGGCGGCGGATGTATGACTCACCATTCTGGTAAGTCCCACGTCGGCATCGCCTTCCGCCTCAACCGCGGCCTGAAATGACCGCATGTCAGCCGTATTTCCCGCCGCCAGAAGGCCCAGCGGTTTCTCGGGTTCTCCGCCCAGGGGTAACAGAATATAATCATCCATATCCAGTTTGCGGCCCAGTACTTTTAACGGTTCCTCATGGCAGGTTTCGGTACAGATGATTCGGTGGGGCGCATCCCGCAATTGCAGCAGCACGGGATCATCCTCCGGCAGGCTCACGGACTCCACGGCCGGACGTTTCTCTTCGTCGTAGTATCCGTCCATGGCCTGAACCCGGAAAGCCTTTTCCTTGGTGTCATGTATGAGGATGAGACAACGCTCGAAATTGAGTTCATAAAGAACGAATTGAAGGGTGACCTGAAGGATTTCGGGCAACTCGGTGGTGGTGGTGAGCTGCTTGCCCACCTCATAGAGCTGATGATAAAACTGCATCTGGGAATCCAGTTGCCCCTGGATGCCGTAAAGCTCAACCTCGGTCTTGCTCAGGCGTTTCACCTGCCCGCTCAACTGCCGGTTTTCCAGCTGAAGTTTTTCTACCCGAGCTTCGGCCTCCTCAACCTGAGAACGAAGCGCCGTCAACGCCTTTTCAGAATCCATTGCTGTCATGACGGGAAACCTCTTTCAGGTTCTGCGAGGGTTAATACACCGCTGCAATGACAGCGGTGTAATTATGAAAGCAATTAAACTTCCCCACGGGCCCGATTTCTCCCAGTGTATAAAAACCGACCCAAGGCGCATCCGGTATCTGTTGCTGAAGTCGGTCCAGCAGTGCGGTCTTCTGGTGCTCACGCACAAACACCTTGCCCCGGCCGCAACAGTCAAACTGGAACACCAGCTGGGCCGGGTTTTCGCCCAGCTGTTCGTTGATCCGATCTGCCAGTCGATCAACCCCTTGGGTCACTTTATCGTAATCCCTGCGCGTCATCCAGATACGGGTGCCTTCAACCACCTCTGTGGGAATGGTGAAAGACCCCTTCTCATCATCTTTGGTGGGCATAAATCGAATCATGTAATCATCATAGCCTTCCATGTGCCCTGGCGTCTCAAACCCCAGGGTCAGATGAATGACCGCCTTGGCCCAATCGACAATTTCATCGTCGGTCAAATACTCCTTGAGAACCTCAAGGGCCGGTCGGCCGTCAATCTCATAGATGGTGTTCTCTTCGCAGCGAGTGATCTTGTGCGCTACGCCTGTGGCGATACACCCATGATTGACGGCGCAGGCAATCCTAGCATCGCCCGAAAGCAATGCCCAGGAAACGCCATCGGAAAAAACCTTGTCGTCACAGTACTGATAGGTTCGCGTTAGCTGCCAGTTATCTGCGGCAGCACCGCCGATCAACGGCAACAGACCCTCCAGGTTCAGCGCCCCTTCAAGACCGCTGAGGAACCGATCAAAGTTGAAGGTCAATCCGTCCGCAAACAGAAAAAGCGCCAGTGCATCTGAACCCATCTCGGGTGGGATGGTTTCAGCGACATTCTGTCCTAACCCACCCGAATCGGTTTTAAGACCCGTACCCATCCCGTTGATAAATCGCAACTGATCCGAGCTGATGACCATCACCACCAGGGAAAAATTGGATTCATCCACCTCACCCCGCATCATGGTACCTTCGCCCGAGCACCCGCAAAGGGGTGCTCCGCTGCTGGCTTCCCGTACGGACTTGAGCAGGGCCTGCTGGTTATAACCCACCGTGGCAAACATGAAGACAAAGTCAGGTTTTTCAATACCGCAATCCTTGAGTGCCATTTCGACGGCCTCTCGTCCGGCCATCATCGGATTGCGATGGTGACTCATTCCCACGCCGGCTTTCGTATACATGACGTTTATTCCTCCAGTCTCATGATTCCATTTTTCGGCAGCATACCAGAACTTGCAAAAGATGTTCAACAAAAAGAAGGAATTGCCAAAATCCACGCCCCGGCTGAACACGGGGGTTGTGGATCAGATTAGATTTTCTTTTTAAAATCCAGAGGGTTGTAAAGAGGTGTTTTTCAGATGGGGTTCACATGACGGGTGGCAATGATACTGCAGTCCGTACCCGCAGGGTTTTTGATGAGTGCCTCGCCTATGGATACGGGCGCTTTGACAGTGGTGGATTGAATCTCTTTCATGACCTGAAAGATGCTGTTTTTGGGGATCGGCGCGTCGGTTCGAACACTGACCAGCGGAAAATCTCCGTTTTCAATCCTGATATTGCCGGCAATGGTCCTCATGGGCCGGGTCAGTTCCTGTTCCGCCCATGTGGGTCCCTTGTCGCAGGTATGGCCCTCAATTTGTGTGATCTGGATTGAGGGTGTTTCTTCAAAATCGATTTCCAACGGGCATCCATTGGGACACACGATACAGGTGAGTTCTTTTCGTTTCATTCTACACTCACTTCCAGTTTTCTGGCGTCTTCCAGTTTATCTTTCTTGACCTTGACGCGAATCATTTCAGCCGGGTGCAACCGGACCAGCTTCTTTCGGGCCACTTTCCGGTCCCCGTCCCTGACCCAGACGGCCCGGTCCCGCGAAGGTTCGGTCACACGGAGCGACAGGGTAAAATCCGACTGTCCCGATGCCTGTTGCGGCAGGACATACCTGACACCATTTTTCGGCTCGATATCAATGGGCGTGGCCGGGTGGGAAATGCCGCCGCCCAGGTATCGGCAGGCGAATTCGCCCGCCAGGGCCGCCTCCTCGGAGACATGGTCCACCAGATCGTGAACATGCAACACATTGCCGCAGGAAAAGACACCGGGAATGCTGGTCATGAAGGTATCGTCCACAAAAGCGCCACTGGTTCTGGATTCCATTTTAACGGATGCGCCTGCGGAGAGTTCATTTTCCGGAATGAGTCCCACGGAAAGGAGCAGGGTGTCGCAGGGCACAAACCGTTCGGTACCGGGCACCGGCTGAAAATGGTTCATTTCCGCCACGGTGACCCCGGTCAGGCGATCCTTGCCGTGTACGTTGGTGACCGATGTACCGAGATAAAGCGGAATGTCGTAATCATTGAGGCACTGCTGAAGATTTCGAGGCAATCCGCTGGCATAGGGCAGAATCTCAAAAACCGCCTCCACCTTTGCCCCTTCAAGGGTCATCCGCCTGGCCATGATAAGCCCGATATCCCCGGACCCGAGGATGACCGCACGGCGGCCTACCATAATGTTCTGCAGGTTGATGAAATTCTGGGCGGCGCCCGCCGTGTAGATGCCTGATGGGCGGGTGCCGGGAAGGGATATGGCGCCGGCCGTTCGTTCCCGGCATCCCATGGCCAGGACCACGGCCCCCGCATGGATGTGGGTGTAGCCTTTCCTGGAAGAAACCGTGAGCTTGCGTTCGCGGTCCATGGACAGCACGATGGCTCCCAGCAGGGTCTCAATGTCTGCATCGTTAACTTCATCAATATATCGCTGCGCGTACTCGGGACCCGTAAGGGCCTCATCAAACCGGTGCAGCCCGAAACCGTCGTGAATGCACTGGTTGAGAATGCCGCCCAGTATCCTGTCCCGCTCGATGAGAAGGATATCTTCGCATCCGGCCTGTCTGGCAGCAGCCGCGGCTGCGAGCCCCGCAGGCCCACCGCCGATAATCACCAAATCACGCTTCATTTCCTGCATGCCGAAGAAACTCCTGGCTTCAATAAACCTCACGCAAAGCCGCCAAGCCGCAAAAAAAGTACGATTCCCTTGAAAACCCTTTGCGTCTCTGCGCCTTTACGTGAGAAAAAATATTTACCGCACATGTCCTGTAAAGAGGTAAGAATCAAGGCTGTACAGCCGATAGTCTTCAGGCTGATAGCCGAAATCCTTTTCCAGTATCTGAACGATTCGGGGCATACAGAACCCTCCCTGGCATCGCCCCATCATGGCCCGGGATCGATACTTGATCCCGGCAATGGTCCTGCTGCCCAGGGGGTTTTCGATTGCATCCAGAATCTCACGCTTGGTGATCTGTTCACAACGACAGACAATTTCCCCGTAGTCGGGATCCCGGGCCACCAGATCCGCTTTCTCTTCCTCGGGCAGGTCGTGGAATGATCCCGGAAAACCGTTACGTTCAGCAACGAAGTCGTCTTTCTCCTCCAGGGAAATTTTTTCACCCACCATATCCCGAACCATCAGCGCGATGGCCGGAGAACAGGTCAGCCCGGGGCTTTCAATGCCCACTAGGTTGATGAAACCGGGCATGTCTTTCCGGGCTTCAATGACGAATTCTTTGAAACCTTTTACCGAAGGCGGGGTCTGTTTAGGCCGTAACCCTGAAAATCCCCGAATAAAATCAGAAGTGCTGATGGCCGGGAGCAGTTCCTGGCCTT
>CAYSFQ010000085.1:3551-9925 GCA_964430575.1 uncultured Desulfobacteraceae bacterium | reverse complement strand
TCGCATTTGAATCCGTTGATGGTTTTTGTTTCTCCCGTTGCCGTGACCGTTGCATCCTCGCTCATTTTTGCCATGGGGCCCATGGACTCTTCCATTTCCGACATTCTTATTTTAATGTAGGTCCTGGTGGAAGGATCAAGCTGGTATATGATCATGTCATCAAACAAAATGATGGTAATATCCTCCTTTGTATCAATGCGGCTGCCCTGGGGGCTCAGATAATTCTTCACGGTTTCCTGTTTGTCCTTGAACTGGGCCATCATCTGCTGTTTTACCTGTTCCGGCAACCCTTTTGGAAGTCCTTCCGGCACACCGCCACTTGTCACAACCGATTCCCAATAGAGATCGCCATAAGCCACGGGAGAAAAGATCATAAACAGAACAGCCACCGGTAACAGACACCGCATCAGTTTCTTGAATTTCATAAAAATTCCCCTTTCATTAATAAATGTTCTCGTCATATTATCCCATCTTAAATTATGACGTCAAGCATTCTTGGTAACCGTTCACAGTTACCATCATTGACATCCCAGCGCGCTTTTCATATATGTAACCCGTCGGAAAAATTAATTTTCCACAAGGGATTCGAAATTTGAAGGAACACCAATAATGAAACAGATACGCAACTTCAGCATTATCGCACACATAGATCATGGAAAATCCACCCTGGCGGACCGTCTGATTCAAGCCACTGGACTGGTGGAGACACGGGATTTTCGGGACCAGCTCCTGGATAGCATGGATATTGAAAGGGAAAGGGGCATCACCATCAAAAGCCAGGCCATCACCCTGCCCTACGTAGACCGTGAGGGCCGGGAATTTGCCTTGAATCTCATCGATACCCCCGGGCATGTGGACTTTTCTTATGAAGTTTCCCGGGCATTGGCATCCTGCGAGGGGGTTCTTCTGCTGGTGGATGCGGCCCAGGGTGTGGAAGCGCAAACACTGGCCAATTTATTTGCCGCCATGGAGCATGATCTGGAAATCATCCCGGTCATTAACAAGATTGACCTGCCATCGGCCGACATTGAACAAACCAAAGAGCAGATTGAACTGGATCTGGGACTGGATTCGGATCTGGCCATCCTCTGTTCCGCCAAAGAGGGTACGGGGATTGACCATGTACTGGAGGCCGTGGTGGACCTGATTCCGCCCCCCGCCGGCAGTGAAGAAGACCCCCTCGAGGCCCTCATATTTGATGCCCATTATGATCCCTTTCGGGGCACCATTGTAAGCTGCCGGGTCTTTTCGGGGCATGTCCGTCCGGGGGACACCATTCGGCTCATGTACAACAACGCCACCTACCGGGTGGAAGAAGTGGGTGTTTTTCGCCTGGCGCGGGAGCCCAGAAAAGTCCTTTCAGCCGGCGAGGTGGGCTACATCATATCCGGCATCAAAACGGTCAGCGACACGCGAATCGGGGACACCATCACGCTGGAAAACAACCCGGCCCCCGCACCACTTCCGGGGTTCAAGGAAGTCAAGCCGGTTGTGTTTGCTTCCATATACCCGGTTGCATCCGATGAGTACCGCTCCTTGGTGGAGGCGCTCGAAAAGTACAAATTAAATGATGCAGCCCTGATCTTTCAAAAGGATTCATCCGCCGCCCTCGGATTGGGGTTTCGCTGTGGTTTTCTGGGGCTGTTGCACCTGGAGATTGTTCAGGAACGTCTTGAAAGAGAATTTGACCAGTCCCTCATCATGACCTCCCCCACGGTGCAGTACCGGTTTGAGCTCACAAACGGCGATGAGGTCACCATAGACAACCCCGTCTACTACCCCGATCCAGCAACCATTTCAAAGGCTTTTGAACCCTACATCCGGGCCAGCATCATGATTCCAGAACGATATATGGGCGCTGTTATGGAACTTTGCCTGGAACGGCGGGGGACCAATTCTCAATTCAGCTACCCTTCCACGGGACGGATCGAAATTCAGTTTGACATGCCGTTGGCCGAAGTCATTTACGATTTTTACGACAGACTCAAGACCGTCACCCAGGGCTATGGTTCATTTGACTATGACCTTCTCGATTATCGGGAAAGCGATCTGGTCAAACTGGATATCCTGTTAAACGGGGAAAAGGTGGATGCCCTCTGCCAGATTGTGTACAGAGAGGGGGCACGGGCACGGGCGCTTCACTCTTGCAACCGGTTGAAAGAGGAAATTCCGAGGCATATGTTTAAAATCGCCATTCAGGGGGCCATCGGTGGGACAATTATTGCGCGGTCAACGGTCAATGCCTTTCGAAAAGATGTAACGGCAAAGTGTTATGGGGGCGATATTACCCGGAAAAGAAAACTCCTTGAAAAACAGAAAAAAGGGAAAAAGCGGATGAAAATGGTGGGTTCCGTGACCGTTCCCCAGAGCGCGTTTATTGCGGTTTTGAGATCCGACGATAAATAATACCTAAATCCTGCAAGCGTCTCTTTTGCCGAAGATACAAGGCATCAAGCGCGCCGCCGTATTATAATACTGCAAGCGCTTGATAACACCGTAGATTCGGTAAAAGAGGCGCTCCCGAAGGGTTCAATTTTTTTGGAATAAAGGTCAAAATTTCTTATTTTTTCAGATAGCATTTCGGTGTTGTTTTATCCGTCTTATTTCTTAGCCAAATGACTGAAATAGCGAATATTATATTTCTCTTCGAAAATATTGAATGCAGGATTTAGGCAATAAATGCTTCCCGGTTTATATGTCCATATCCCGTTTTGCCGAAGCAAATGCCCCTATTGCGGCTTTTATTCCATTCCTTCAAGCGCCCCCATGGACGGATGGTTTGATGGACTAAAAAGAGAAGTCATTTATCAAAAAAGCCTTTTCGTTCGATTTGACAGCCTTTATCTGGGCGGCGGTACGCCTACTTTCCTAAATACAAAACTGCTTGAACAGGTGATGGCATTTCTTTTGGACCATTTCCATTTGACGCCGGATGCAGAAATCACCATAGAGGCAAATCCATGCGACATCACCCGCCCCAAAGCGAATGCGCTGAAAGCGTTGGGGTTTAATCGAATCAACCTGGGGGTTCAGTCTTTTAACGATGACGTACTGAAGTTTCTGGGCCGAAAACACTCGGCCGTAGACGCTGAAAATGCCATTACGCATCTGCGATCCGCGGGCTTTAAAAACATCGGTCTGGACCTTATTTACGGATTAAAGGCCCAGTCCATGAAAGAGTGGATCGCCGGCCTTAAGAGGGCGCTTGCGTTTCAACCGGAACACCTCTCCTGCTACCAGTTGACCCTTGAAAAAGGAACGGTTTTTGACCGGCGTTCACATAAAAATAACATGATCGTTCTGCCGGAAAAAACCGCTGCCGCCCATTTTCTGGCCACTTCCTCCTTTCTTGAAAACCAGGGGTACATTCATTATGAAGTATCCAATTTTGCCAGGAATGAACGCCTTGAATCCCGACACAACCGAAAATACTGGAATCATGCCCCATACCTGGGGCTGGGTCCTTCGGCCCATTCCTTCGATGGGAAAAAACGATGGTGGAATGTACGGTCGGTCAAGAAATACCGTGCCGCCCTGGAAAAAGGCCGGTTGCCGATTGAAGGCTTGGAAACCCTCACAAAAGAGCAGGTTCACCTCGAATCCCTGGCGTTAGGGTTTAGAACCCGGAGAGGCGTTGACCTTGAATCCCTTGACGCCACATCAGAAAAGGCTCTTGTAATGTTTCAAAAACAAGGTCTTCTCAAAATTTTTAATGGTAGAGCAGTCCCCACGCGGCGGGGTTATCTTCTGGCCGATCATTTGCCCCTCTGCCTCGCCTCATAAACGCACATACACTTTGAACGATCGCCATTGGAGCTTAATATCAATACAGAAAAATTGGCATAAAATTTCTATCTATGCTTTAATACCATTGATAGCGAATTTACACTTCTGTTATAAAGGAGGCACTTTAATGCTTAATATAAAAGAACAGACCATAAAAGAACTGGATGAATTAAAGCCACAAGCATTAACGAAAGTATATGATCTGATAACCGAGCTAAAGCGGACGAGTCATGCCAAAAAAAGCAAGCCGACCGCTGCTGATTATATAAAGGTAAGAGAGGCGTTGAAACAATGCAAAGGGTCTCTATCTGAAGATATAATACTGGAAAGAGAAGACAGGATATGAATCTATTCTTTGATACTTCAGCATTGGTAAAGTTTTTTCATGAAGAAGAAGGGACGGATATTGTTTCGGATTTGATCCTTGAACAACATAATGAAGTATGGATTTCAGAGCTTGGGCGGCTGGAATTCATAAGTGCCGTTTTCAGGAGATTTCGTAACAAAGAACTGGATACAGAGCAATTGAACACGGCAGTTAATTCTTTTGAGAATCAAATTGCCGGGTTCAATGTCGAACCTTTGGGGCATGCTGTTCTTGAGCAAGCTGAGCTTTTTATTAAAACATATGGAAAGACGTACGGTCTCAAAGCTCTGGATGCATTACATCTCGGCGCTTTTAGTCTCATGTCTGAAAAAGATTGGTCTTTTGTGGTGGCCGATGACAACCTTTGCAAGGTTGCAGAAGCCATTGGTTTTACCACCATAAATCCCTTGAAGGAAAGCGCAAAATGAGCTGGGATGGCTTATAGGTTGGTTTCTTTCAAAATCCCGCAGATTTCGTGGCCGAACTGCTCCCGCTGCCAGTTTTTGATGCTCGTGATGTCTTTCAGATCATCAGGTACACGGGGGTTTGAAAGCGCCAGGGTTTTTGCCTGAGCATTGGTGCAGATGATGGCGGGATCCACCCCCATCTCACTACCGCGCTGATCCCGCCATTCCTTAAGACGCTTCATCCGCTCCCCCACCCTTGGGCTGATTTTTTCAGATCTTTTTCGTGGATAAACCGGAAGCTCATTTTCGGATAACGCCAGAGCGGGACGGATTGTTTTCAGGATGGCGCCCCCAAGTTGTTTGATCTGTTTCCAGCTAAATCCTCTGATGTCCTGGAGGTCCTCCATTTTGACCGGCTTCCGCTTTGCCAGCACCATCACCTGGGAATTACCGATTACCTTGAACAGGGGGAGATCTCTTCGTCGAGCCGCCTGGTCCCTGAATTGCAGAAGTGCCTCCAGGACGGCCAGGCTTCGGCGGTCCAGTCTCCCGGCGCCATTGAATCTTAAAAACATGGGGTCATTGTTCGGCCCCGCACCGCGCACGGTGGTTTGTAGTTGACACTCCTCTTCCACAAAAGAGAGACGGCCCATTTCACGAAGCTCAACCATAAGATTTTGTGAAAGAGGAAGGATGTAACAGGTATCATGTACCGCATATTCCAGCATTGGCGCCGGCAGGGGCCGTTGGGACCAGTCTTTCTTCTGATACTTTTTCTTCAAGGTAATGTTCATTTTTTCGTTAAGAAGACTGGCCAGCCCGATATCCCTCAACCCCAGGAAACGGGCCGCAATCTGGGTATCAAACAGAGAATTAACCTCTATTTTGAAATCCCTGTACAACGAACGGATATCATAGTCCGCCCCATGAAAAACCTTCAATATTTTTGAATTCTTAAAAATCGGCGCCAGGGGGGAAAGATCTTTCACGGCCAAAGGATCCACCAGGATATTGCATGACGGGGTGGAAAACTGCAGAAGACAAACCTTTTCCTGGTAGTGAAACATGGAGTCCGCCTCCAGGTCCACACCGATGACCGACTCTTTTCCAAGGATGTTTGCGACCCTCAACAGCGCATCCCGGCTTTCCACATGCAGATAATCCTGTTCACCCTCACCCATTAAACACCTCCCTCAACATCGAACACTTAACCCCTTGACATTACCCATTCACCTGCCTATTTTACCGCAATAACAAATTAGATAAAGGGAATTCTTATGAAAATAGCTGAAAATCTACATTTTTTCCCATGGAACAACCCATCGGCCAATAACTGCAATACCTATTTCATTGATGGAGAAAAGAAAATCCTGGTGGACCCGGGCCATTATCATCTTTTCGACCATGTTCGGGATCAACTCTCCCGGCTGTCGCTCACCCCTGAAGACATGGACATGGTCATCATCACCCACGGGCACCCGGACCATATGGAGGGGGTCAAAATATTTGAAAACACCGAAGCCCTTATTTCCATTCATGGCACTGAAATGACATTCATTAAATCCGTTGCCCCGCATTATGGCGAAGCATTGGGCATTTCCGATTTCGAACCGGACACCCTGCTTGAAGAAGGGGATTTGACCATCGGCGACGCGACGTTTCAGGTGCTCCACACACCGGGCCACTCACCCGGTTCCATCTGTCTTTACCAGCCGGACAAAAAGGTCCTTTTCACGGGGGATGTGGTCTTCAATCAGGGGATCGGCAGAACGGATCTTCCCGGTGGAAACGGGCAGGAACTCAAAGAGAGCATT
>CAYSFQ010000085.1:0-3451 GCA_964430575.1 uncultured Desulfobacteraceae bacterium | reverse complement strand
AATGCCTTCCATCGATTTCGACCTGCGCCAGCTTGAGATTTTCAAGAACATCGTTGACCTGAAAAGCTTTTCAAAAGCTGCCAAGGTTGTTTTTCTGGCACAGGCATCTGTCAGTGAGAGGATTGCAACCCTTGAAGAAATGGTTGGCGTTCAACTCCTGGATCGCCTCGGAAGGGAAGTTACACCCACCAAAGCCGGCGAACTGCTCTACAAACATGCTGTTTTGCTTCTGGATATGAAAAAAACAGCCTGTCTTGAAATGCAGGAGTTCATGGGTGTGAAACGGGGTGACATCCGTTTAGGCGGCAGCACCATTCCCGGCGAATACATTCTTCCAAAAATCCTCGGACTTTTCTGCCGGGAACATCCGATAATTTCAGTCAATCTATCTGTGGCCGATTCTGTGAGCATTGAAACCAGTGTTTTAAGCGGAAGCCTTGAACTGGGCGTTATCGGCTCTAAAACAACAAAAAAACCCCTGATCTGTCAGGAACTATGGGCCGACGAATTGGTATTGGCCATACCCGCTCAACATCAATGGGCTGGCAAAGGAGCAGTTTCCGTGGAGGCGCTGTTTGAAGAGCCCTTCATATTTCGGGAACGGGGGTCGGGAACCTTTAAAATATTCGACAAATATCTGCGGGCCAAAGGCACAAGGGGTTTAAACTCCCTTAAAGCCGTCGCCCGTTTCGGCACATCCACGGCGGTGAAAGAGGGCATCAAGGCGGGCTTAGGGATTTCCATCCTTTCTTCGCGTGCTCTGGAAACCGAATTGGCCTCGGGCATAATGAAAACGTTGAAGGTCGAAAATCTCCCCATGCACCGCAATTTCTATTTGATTCGGGATAAAAGACGGGTATCTTCGCCCCTTTGCGGCGCCCTGCACGATTTTCTACTGAAATCTTCAAAGGAGTGAAGCCATCTATTTCACCCTGGCTATTTCACTCTGACTATTTCACCCTGGCGCCGGGCGTGGTTTCAGAATCAGGCGTCATCAGGTGCAGCCCATCTTTATCTCCGGCAGCCAGCAGCATGCCCTGCGACTCAACCCCCATCAATTTCACCGGTTCCAGGTTAGCGACCAGCAGCACCTGCATGCCGATGAGGTTTTCTTTTTCATAATGTTCTTTGATACCGGCCACCACAGTCCGTTCTTCACCCATATCCACCGTCAACTTCAGAAGCTTCTTTGAACCGGGAATCTCTTCCACAACCTTGATGACGCCGATTCGGAGATCCAGCTTTTGAAAACCCTCGAAGCTGATGGCCCCCGGCTTTTCGGCTTTCTCGCTTTTGGCTTTTTTCGGTTTGTCTTTCCCGGTCGCCGGCGGAACTTTCTTTTCCTTTTTTTTCACATCAATACGAGGAAACAGGGCAGGCGCTTTCCGGATAGGATGCACCGGTTTTTCCCGGCCCCAGATTTTGAGCTCCGCCAGGCGGCATTTCTCCCCCTGAGTGGGGAGACCCAGCTGCTCCTGGATTTTTTCCGCAGATGCCGGCATAAAGGGCCATACCAGTCCGGCCACAATTCTGAGGGTTTCAAAGATATGGCCAATGACGGCTTTAAGACGTTCCGGGTCAGATTTGGCCAAGACCCAGGGAGCCATTGTGTCAATGTACTTATTGACATCTGAAATAACACCCCAAACCGCCATCAGGGCCTTGTGGAAAGCCAGTTGTTCCATATGAGAACGGTAGGTTTCAATCAGTTCAATGGCGCTGCTCTTAAGGGCATCATCTTCTTCCCCTGAAAGGCCGGCATCTGGAAGATGGCCATCAAAATATTTGTGCACCATGGTCAGGCTGCGGCTCACCAGATTACCCAGATCGTTGGCCAGATCCGCGTTGAGTCTTTGGACCAGTGCCTTCTCACTGAATTCCGAATCGAGGCCGAATGCCATTTCCCGCATGAGAAAGTATCTGAACGGGTCCAGTCCGTAGATATCAACCAGTGCCAGGGGCTCCACCACGTTCCCCACGCTTTTGCTCATTTTCCCCGCGCCGATATTCCAATACCCGTGCACATTGAGATGCCGGTAGGGCTCAATCCCTGCGGATTTGAGCATGCAGGGCCAGTAAATCCCATGGGGTTTTAAAATATCCTTGGCAATGGTATGCTGAGCCACGGGCCAGAATTTGTTAAACAGCTCTCCTTCAGGATACCCCAGAGCCGACACATAATTGATCAGGGCATCAAACCAGACGTACGTTACAAAGTCTTCATCAAAAGGAAGGGTAATTCCCCACGTAAGGCGCGATTTGGGCCGAGAGATGCACAGGTCTTCCAAAGGTTCCGATAAAAAAGAAAGCACCTCGTTTTTGTATCTTTCGGGCCTGATAAAGTCAGGGTTCTTTGTGATATACTCAACCAGCCATTCCTGGTATCGGCTCATGCGAAAAAAATAGTTGGCCTCTTTGATGACGTCGGGTTCTGTCTGATGATCAGGGCACTTGCCGTCCACCAACTCTTTTTCCGTGTAAAAGCGCTCGCACCCAAAACAATACAGCCCCTCATATTCACTGAAGTAAATATCGTCTTTTTCCTTGACCAGGTTCAGAATATTTCGCACCGTTTCCTGGTGATACGCATCCGTTGTTCGAATAAAGGCGCTGTTTGAAATATTCAATCTGGGCCAGAGATCCTTAAACATGCAGCTGATGCGATCCACGTATTGTTTCGGGGTCTGGCCGGAGTTTTCCGCGGCGGCAACAATCTTATCTCCGTGCTCATCGGTACCCGTGAGAAAAAAGGTATCAAGGCCTGCGAGTTTGTGGAAGCGGTTCAATACATCCGCCACAATGGTCGTGTAGGCATGACCGATGTGCGGCTCTGCATTCACATAGTATATGGGTGTTGTAATATAGAATTTTTCCGACACCGGTTTCAGTGGTTACTCCTTTTTGATTGGTTACTCCTTTTTGATTTCTTTTTTTTGAACGACCGCTCTTTCGGCTTGGAAGACCCTTTGAGCTCATGGGCTTGAACTTCAATTTCGCCGCCTGAATCCAGTGAAACCGTCACAATCTCTTTGAAAACATTCTGGCGGATGACTTTTCCCTCGCCTTCTTTGGTTACAACTTTTTTTCCGATCCGGGGGAGCTTCTTTTTGGCCTTTTCATAGAACTTATCCTCATAAGTAAGACAGCACATGAGCCTGCCGCACATTCCGGATATTTTGCTGGGATTGAGAGAAATGTTCTGCTTCTTGGCCATCTTAATGGTGACCGGTGCAAAGGTGTTCAAAAATGTGGAACAACAAAGCGGTCGTCCGCATGCCCCCAGTCCTCCCACCATTTTCGCCTGGTGACGCACGCCGATCTGTCGCATTTCGATCCGTGTTCTGAATTTCCCCACCAGGTCTTTGACCAATTGCCTGAAATCAACCCTTCCATCCGCTGTAAAATAAACGATGGTTTTGCTGCCGTCGAAACGTCTCTCCACCGAGACAAT
>CAYSFQ010000084.1:5474-9954 GCA_964430575.1 uncultured Desulfobacteraceae bacterium | reverse complement strand
TTTTTAAATTTTTTTAATAAACTCACATGCAAGAACCTAACCGGAAATTACTGAGAAAAGATACACTTTTTTATTCAAAAGTCTACCAATATTGTAGGTTTTTCTCTGATGCGAATTCTGTGGAAGCAGGGACGACTATATCAATTCCGGGGGTACATCTTTTACTGTCTTTTTTCCCATGAACAGGTTGGGAACATGACCCATAATCTCTCAATTTGAGAGGGAAAAAACATGCTCAAAGCCAGAAGGGAAGGGGGGCATTTTTCCAGGAAAAGAAAGGAGACAAGGCCTGAAATGGTATTTATAAATCCCAGCCGTTGAACCTCAGGAACCGCTCAAAGTGCCACATATCGCTGACTTCCCGGTTCCAGGGCTTCAAGCTTGTGTAGAAACGGGTACCGGTAACGCGGGCATCGCCGTAAATCTTGTCCGTGCCCACGAAAAAATCAAGACTGATCAGGCTCATGGTGAGGGTTTCCCAGGATTTGAAAGCCCCTTTTACCAGGCCTTTGTAGGGCCAGGCGTTGTAGTAGAGACTGGTTGTTGATCCCATGCCCGCAGGGATCTTCTCCAGGCTTGCCATGGGCAGTAAGGGTGTCTCAACTTTTTTTTGAAAGCCTACCCCATCCAACAGAGCTGCATCCACGACCTCCAGATCCATGACCCGGTGAACATCAGGTCGCAAATGTACCAACAGTTTTGGCTGCATAAAGGGAGCAAAATTCAGTAGGCGCGGCAGGGTTTCGCCATAGACATGGAGCGGTTTTTCCGGGTTCCAATCCTTCGGATAAGCCCCTTTATCCAGGTATTGGGTAGGGATGGTGACGGCGTAACAGCCACAGGTCCCCGATGTGGTGACAAGAACGGGATGGTTTTTTTCGTCCAGGGTGACGACAAAAAGGAGCCCCATGTTTTTTCCGGCGGTCAAGTAAAAGGGTACGAGGCTCAAAGGGACTTCGGGAAAATGGATGCGATAGATGAGATTGGTATAGGTTCCTTTTGATGTGGTGAATTTGCGGGTCATCCAATACATGGCGGGCTTTTCCACATCCATGTAAATTTCTTCTTCTCCATTTGTGTTGTATCTTGCCCTGGGCATGCCAATTCTGTTTTGCTGATCCTGATATTTGTAAGCCAACAGGGTGGGGGCAAAACGGTTCACCAGGTAATTTTCGGCGTGTTTAACTGTATAAACTGCCTGCGTATCCTCAGGGGTAACCATTGCCTGGTGGGCACAGGCCCAAAGAAGAAAGACAAGTAGCAGAAGGATGGCGTTTTTTAAAGGTCTCGAAACATTCAGCATACTCTTTTGGCTTTTTCGATATCGGCCACACCCCCCATATGATTTTTCCTAACCATTTACTCTATTAGCGAGGTTACGGATTGCCGTCATATATTCTAAAAACCCTCGGGCCAGGATGTCATTATGGTTGGCGCCGGGGATTTTTAGCAGGGTTTTATCTTTGGCGGAGCAGGCATCAAACAGGGTTTGCCCGTCCGAAAAGGGGATGATGTGGTCATGCTCTGCGTGAATGACCAGGGTGGGTTTTAAAAAGGTCTTTATCTTTGATACGTTATCAAAGCCTGACTTTTCATCCAACCCCATGGCCGCAAGATCGACGCCCAGAAGGGATAGGAGTGGACCTGAAAAGGCAAACCCGCTTTCAATGATCAGACCGTCCATTTGATCGCTGTAGTGAAAGGCGAGTTCGAGAGCTGAAGCGCTGCCCAAGGATCTTCCCATAATGATCAAAGGTCCCGTGTAGCCGGCTTCGGCATGCTTTTCTTTCACGAAATGAAAAATCCGGTGACAGTCCCGCATCATGGCGGTAACGGTGGGCTGCCCCGTTGACCGTCCGTAACCCCGATAATCAACGGGCAGAAAGTTGATGTCATTACGGTTGTAGAAAGGCGCCAGTTCATCATAGTCCGACACGATTTCGCCGTTCCCATGAAAAAAAAGGATTGTGGGCCCGCTTTTCGCACAGAGATATGCCCTGGCTCCCACCACGATGTTGTCTTCCACGGGAATGAGGATCTCTTCTCCACCATTTTGATCCCCAGCCTGCTTCCATTCCGGTCTCGGATGAAAGAGATTCATGAGGATCTCCGGACGATCCAGACCTGAATAATCGGGTTCAATAATTTTTTTCATGGAAAATATCTCCTTGAAAGTTTGAAATGTGCTGCCGCTCCGGAATTTGGCGAGATAGCCATGGCATTTCTCGGCAAAATGGCATAAAATCGCGGAGATTGAATGGTCGGTGTCAATTTTTGCGCTCAATTACCTTTTTGTCAAGAGTAACCATGAACGGCTACTGTCAAAAATATGATAGAATCTATTTTTTTGAGGAGTGAGACATTGGAAAAACGCGTACAGTCAAACGGTCTGGATATTGAAAATAGCCATGGGCTTTTGCCCCTTGACGGCGCCTTTTTGGACGGTCTGCACGCCCTTTCAGGTAAGAAAGCCTTGGACAGGGTTTCGAACCACCCTGATCCCCCCCGTTTGATCAAAAGCATGTCCAGTGAGGATTTTTTTTGGTTGATCAAAAAGGTGGGGGTTAATGGATCCCTGGAATTACTGAAATTGGCCACGCTGGATCAATGGCAATATATTCTTGATGTGGAGTCCTGGCAGAAGGATCGTCTGGAACTGAACCGTACGGCCCAATGGATGCAGCGGCTGTTGGCAGCCGATCCCGAGCGATTTACAAAATGGCTCTTTTCCCATGGGCAGGGGCTTGCTTATTATTACCTCTGTCAAAGCATTGTGGTGGAAGTGAAGAATGAAGACGAGGAAGTTTTTGAGGCCGGGCCCGAATTTTTTACCATCGACGGGTTTTTCTACATTCGGCCCGTACAGGAAAATCAGCGGGAAACCGTTGAATCATTGCTGCGAACCATGGCCAAGGAGGATACCCTTAAATACCAGGCACTTCTGACAGGAGTGGCCGGCGTACTGCCGGCGGAACTTGAAGAGGACATGTACCGCATCAGAAACGTTCGACTGGCGGAGCATGGCTTTCTTCCCAGAGAGGAGGCCATTGCGGTTTACGCCTCGCTGAACCCTGAGAGTTTGAAAACGAAAAAACATGATGCGAGTGCCTGGCCGACCGCCAACCTGGAAGATGCCGGGGATGCTCCCCGGTGGCCGCTTCAGACCATCCAGGGGCAGAACCTGTTAACAAAAACCATCTCGACCCTGTCGGATGCAAGACTTTTGGATCGCCTTCGTCTGGAATTTGCCGGCCTTTGTAACCAGATCCTATCGGCCGAAGGTCTCGTAAACTGGGATATGGACGATCTTCAGGAAATTCAGCTGCAGGCGGCCGGGTACCTGAATTTGATTTTGAAAGAGCGGTGCCATGAGGATACGGATACCGCTGAAAATCTACTCAGAATGAACACCCTTGTATCTTTGTTTCGCGCGGGTTTCGGGTTGGCTTTGAACCTGAAATGGAAGGCGGAGCGGTGGTTGAAGGACTGCTGGTTCCATGAAGCAGGTCTCGAACCGTCCTTCTGGGGAGAGGCATGGGGCGGCGCCCTCGCAGGCCTTTTGAAAAAGCAACCCTTGTTTTACTGTGGGGAGGAATCACAAAGCGGTTTCAGGAATTTTAAATCTTTGTCAGAATTGTCATCCACGGACAATATCTTAGATTTCCTGGACATTCTGGATCGCCTCATGGCGCAATTGACAGAGAAATATCCTCTGGATTCGCCGGATTCCGGTTCTTTTCATTTAACCTTTTATCAGCTGCTGTTTACCTTGTGGGCACGTCAATTACTGGCGTTGAAGCCCGGCTTCAAAGCCCTTTCTCTCAAAGAGGCAAAGGCCTTTTTAAGACTCCTCCGGGCAGGGGATAACGCGCCCCCCTACCGGATGTTCGGTTTTGAAGAACGGTTTCTGAAGGCGTTTGCCGCGCCGGGTCTGGATTCTACGGACGATACTTCAAAAAAACTGAAAGGCGCCTTGACACGGGCTTGGCAGGATTTCAGTGATGAAATTGAATTTGTAGCAACAGATGCGTTTGATGCGAAATACAGCCAATATATTCTGATTACGCCCGGTTGACCATCTCTGCTTCGGTAAAACACCCTGTGCAGGTTTTGCCCCAGAGCGAGAAAGTCTTTTCTGTCTGGTAAGGCTTCAGGTGGGTATAACCATCGTCCATGAACCGCTTCAAGGCGGCGATCGGCAGGGAAACGCCTCCAATCTGAACATTCTGACCATCGTCTTTCCCGGTAATCAGTTCTTCAATTTTCATGAGAAAACCTCCCTATCATCGAAGTGTCTAAATTTGACCTAACTTTCAACTTCAGTATTGTTCGTTTTAGCGTGTTTTTCCAGGGTGCCCGCATTGTACCCTGCTTTTTCGTAATTGTCGATAGCCCTCATTTTCAGTCGGGTGTCTTTGATCTTTTCTGAATGGGTATCCGCCAGTTCGGCGGCATGGCTCCACATGCCTTCCTTTTCATA
>CAYSFQ010000084.1:0-5374 GCA_964430575.1 uncultured Desulfobacteraceae bacterium | reverse complement strand
TTCAGGTTCATAATTCCCAGGACCGAATTAATTCGCCCGAGAGCCGCCAGTATCTTTTCCCGGTCTGAAACCGAAAGGCCTTTTTGGTCCATCCGTTGATTGATATCTCGGGTAAAACGAAAAAGGGCGGCCAAAGCTGCGGCCACATTGAAATCATCATCCATGGCCGCTACAAAGCTTTGTTTAAGGGCATAAATGATTTGATCGAAGTCAGGGTTCACAGAGGCCGATTTTGCGAAATATATTTTCTGAACAAATTTATCAAGATGGGCAATGGTGTTTCTGACGGCAGCAAGCTTGGTATGGGAAAAGAAGATCGGTTTCCGATAGTGACGACTGAGCAACCAGTATCGAACTTCTCTTCCAGTGGATCCTTTTGCCAGGATATCCCTCAAGGTCAGATTGACATCATCGGATGCATTGGAACCATTGAACATGACCGGTTCATTGTGAAGCCAGTAATTGGAAAGCGGCCTGTCCGTGGCGGCCTGGCTGATGGCGATGGCGTTTTCGTGGTGGGGAAATGCCAGGGCCACGCCGCTGGTGTGGATATCATGGGTGGGCCCCAGGGTTTTCAGCGCAATGGCGGCACACTCAAGATGCCATCCCGGGCGTATATTTCCCCATTTTGTTTTAAAGAAAAGGCCGGTTTTCAATTCGCTGAGGGTAGATCTTTTGAGCAGGGTAAAATCCTTGGGGTTTTCTTTCTCATATTGGTCCAGATCAACTGTTTTACCGATTCTGATTTTATCAAGATCAACATTGGAAAGTTTCCCGTAATCCTTGAATCTGGAGATATCAAAATATATGGACCGTAGCTTTTCATAGGCGTACCCCTTTTCCAGAAGGGTCTGGGTCAACTCAATCATATCGTCCACATGTTCACTGGGCCGAGGGTACTGGGAGGCCCTGGTGATGTTGAGACTGTCCAGGTCTGTCATGAAAGAATTGTAAAACATATCGGTAAACTCTTTCAGGGAAACACCGGCCCGTTGGGCCCCTTCGATGGTGCGATCATCCAGGTCCGTCACATTCATGATGTGGGTCACACCATACCCTTTGAAGGTCATATAACGGCTGATCAAATCGGAAAAAAGCAGGCGTCGGCATTGCACGAGATCAATGACCTGGCAGAGGGTGGGACCGCAGGAATAAAGGGTGACATGGTTCTCTTTAGCGGGAACAAAATCCTCTTTTCTGCGGGTCATGGTGTTGTATACGCGAAGCCCTGATTTCTTTCTGGCCATGAACAGGGGCGTACTGAGATATCTCTCGCCGCCGTCGGCCAGAAGAACCACAATACGGCCCCGTTTCATCTTACGGGCCACCTTTAATGCTACCGACATGGCGGCACCGGAACTCATGCCAACAAAAATCCCTTCTTTCCTGGCCAGCATTCGAGAAGCTTCAAAGGCCTCTTCGTCCTCAATGTTGATGACCTGATCTGTTCTCTCTCTTTCAAATATACCCGGCTGGTAGGATTCCTTCATGTTTTTGAGCCCCTGGATCTTGTGCCCCAGATAGGGTTCTACGCCGATAATCTGAACCGAAGGGTCCAATTCCTTGAACCGCCTGGAAATGCCCATCAGGGTGCCGGTGGTTCCCATGGTGGCGACAATGGCGTCAAGTCGCCCTTCCGTCTGCTCCCATATCTCCATGGCGGTGCTCTCATAATGGGCCATCCAGTTGGCGTCGTTGTTGAATTGATCAGCGAGCCAGAATTTTTCAGGATTTTCACGGGCTAGGTTGTAGACATGTTCGATGGCGCCATCGGTTCCCAGGTGCGCCGGGGTGAACTCTATTTCTGCCCCCAGGGCTGCAAGAATTTTGACCCGCTCTTCACTGACGGCTTCAGACATGGTTAATAGAATGTTGTACCCTTTGACGGCGGCCACTAGTGCCAGACCGATCCCCGTGTTGCCGCTGGTTGCCTCTAAAATGGTCTTGCTTTCATTTAACACCCCCGATTTTTCAGCCTCTTCGATCATTCTTAAAGCCGGCCGGTCTTTGATGGACCCGCCGGGGTTAAAACCCTCCAGTTTGGCCAGGATTTCCACATCCGTGCCGGACGTGAGCCGGGTAACGGGAACCAGGGGAGTGTTGCCGATTTTATCGAGAATATTATTGTAATGCTGGCTCATGTTTTTCGCCTTTTTCTCGCCATATGACGATGGGCCCGGTATCCGGGCTGTTGATAATTGCTTGACCCTCGCCTTATGCCTTGTTAACCTGCCCCCCATCTTTCAGCCGATGCAATAACAATAAGCTGGAATATGCAGCCCATTTGGGAAGCAGGAGGATCTAAAATGAAAATACTGATTACCGGCGGTGCGGGATTCATCGGCTCCAATGTGGTGGATGGGTACATTGAATCCGGGCACGAGGTTTTGATCCTGGACAACCTTTACACCGGAAAGCGGTTCAACGTCAACCCACAAGCGCGATTCTATGAAATGGACATCCGTTCACCCGATGCTGCACGGGTCATACTAGAAGAGCAACCCGACATTTTAAACCATCATGCGGCGCAGATGAGTGTTCCGGCTTCGGTTTCAGACCCCGGATTTGATGCGGATGTCAACATTAGGGGATTTTTGAATCTTCTGGAAGCGTCGGTGAAATCGGACGTGAAAAAGGTCATTTTTATTTCTTCAGGTGGTGCCATATACGGGGAGGCCGATGACTACCCCACATCCGAATCCTACATCCCCAAGCCACTTTCCCCCTATGCAATCACAAAATACAGCTCGGAACACTATCTGGCATATTACAATCACCAATACGGACTCGATTACACCACCCTCAGGTACGCCAATGTCTACGGTCCCCGTCAGATCCCCCACGGCGAGGCGGGCGTTGTGGCAATTTTTATGAATAACCTGATTGAGGGGATCCGATCCATGCTGAATCATTTTCCCAATGATGAGAAGGGCATGGTGAGGGATTATTGCTTTGTGGGCGATGTGGTCAGCGCCAATCTTGCTGTGTTAAACCGGGGAAGTGGTGATTTTTTCAACATCGGTACAGGGCAAGGGACGAAAACCGGTGATCTTTATGAAAAAATTTTTAGTGCCATGAAGGAGACAGGAAGGCCTGTTTCGGATGAAATATTTGAAATGAAAAAACAGTTGGCTCGGCCCGGGGATTTGAAAAAGAGTTGCCTCACCATCCAAAAGGCGGCTGACACGCTGGGTTGGGAACCGGAAGTTGATTTGGACGCGGGTATTCGTGAAACCTTGAGATGGCGGTTGTATGATACCTGATCCGACCCCATATTTCCCTTTCACTATTTCTCCCCCCATGTTTTTTAGCCATTGCCCTTGACATTCCAAGGGTCGATATTAATTTTTTGTGCATTGAGACTTTCAAGGCAGGACTCTATTTTTTATTGCAATCTTAAGGGTCTAATGATGTTCAAGTTTTTTGGTGAACCATATGGCGTATGTGCAGAAAAACACTATTTGAGAGGAGAGAAGAGAAATGAAAGTAAAACCGTTGCATGACCGTGTCATCGTAAAGAGAGTCGAGGAAGAAGAAAAAACCAAGGGTGGCATTATTATTCCTGATACGGCCAAAGAAAAACCCGTTGAAGGGGAGATCATGGCCGTGGGTGATGGAAAAGTGGCAGATGATGGAAAGAAAATCGCTTTGGAAGTGAAAGCCGGCGATAAAGTCCTGTTCGGGAAGTATGCCGGAACAGAGATTATGATCAATGGTGAAGAGCATTTGATCATGAGAGAAGACGATATCATTGCCATCGTAGAGTAGACGTTTTTTTTGGAAAATTTATTTCTATTGGCGTAACAGCAGGTTTTAATAAATAATTATCAAGGAGAAAAATAGAGATGGCAAAAGAGATTAAGTATAGCATGAAAGCAAGGGAATCGATTCTGACCGGCGTGGATATCCTTGCCAATGCCGTTAAAGTAACCCTGGGCCCCAAAGGCCGCAATGTTATTTTGGACAAATCCTTCGGCGCGCCCACCATTACCAAGGACGGTGTTACGGTTGCTAAGGAGATCGAACTGGAAGATAAATTTGAAAATATGGGCGCCCAGATGGTTAAGGAAGTAGCCTCCAAGACTTCTGACGTGGCCGGCGATGGAACTACCACAGCTACGGTTCTGGCCCAAGCCATGTACCGTGAAGGCGCAAAACTGGTCGCTGCCGGTGTTAATCCCATGGCCCTTAAGCGCGGCATCGAAAAAGCCACCGTGGTTGCTGTGGATGAACTCAAGAAACTTTCCAAGGCCACCAAAGACCAGGCTGAGATCGCTCAGGTGGGCACCATTTCCGCCAACAGCGACAGCACCATCGGAAATATCATTGCCGAAGCCATGAACAAGGTGGGTAAAGAGGGCGTGATTACTGTTGAGGAAGCCAAGAGCATGGATACTTCCCTTGAGGTGGTGGAAGGGATGCAGTTTGATCGTGGATACCTGTCCCCCTACTTTGTGACCGACGCTGAAAAAATGGAAGTTAACCTGAGCGAACCCTACGTTCTGCTGAACGAGAAAAAGATCAGCTCCATGAAAGACCTGGTTCCTATTCTTGAGCAGGTTGCCAAAATGGGGAAACCCCTTCTGATCCTCGCCGAAGACGTTGAAGGCGAAGCCCTGGCTACCTTGGTGGTGAACCGATTGAGGGGAACCCTGCAGGTAGCGGCCGTCAAAGCCCCGGGATTTGGAGACCGAAGAAAAGCCATGCTGGAAGATATCGCCACTTTGACGGGCGGTCGTGTGATTTCAGAAGACTTAGGGTTGAAACTGGAAAACCTTACCCTGAATGACCTGGGTACTGCCAAGACCATCACCATCGACAAAGACAATACCACCATCGTTGATGGCGGCGGCGAAAGAGCCGACCTGGAAGGCCGGGTCAAGCAGATTCGTGCTCAGATCGATGAGACCACCTCCGACTACGATCGCGAGAAACTTCAGGAAAGACTGGCCAAGCTCATCGGCGGCGTTGCCGTGATCAATGTGGGCGCGGCCACGGAGATTGAAATGAAAGAGAAAAAGGCCAGGGTTGAAGATGCCCTGAACGCTACCAGAGCCGCTGTTGAAGAAGGCATCGTAGCGGGTGGCGGCGTGGCCTTGGTTCGAACGATTCCCGCACTTGAGGCGCTTGATCTGGGCGGTGAAGAGCAGGCCGGCGTCAACCTGGTCATGAGATCCCTTGAAGAACCCATTCGCCAGATTGTTGAAAACGCAGGCGCCGAGGGTTCCGTGGTCGTGGATAAGGTGAAAAACGGGAGCGACGCCTTTGGCTACAATGCTGAAACGAGCGTGTATGAGGACCTGATGGAAGCCGGGATCATCGATCCCACAAAGGTCACCCGGTTTGCCCTGCAGAACGCCACGTCGGTTTCATC
>CAYSFQ010000083.1:0-10129 GCA_964430575.1 uncultured Desulfobacteraceae bacterium | reverse complement strand
TGAGGTGCCCTTCCACCGGGTAGCCGTCAGGAAAAGCCGCTTCCAGGATCAGAACGTCCGCGTCTTTCGCCAGTTGGATAACAGGGTCACAAAAGCCCGTGTCCCCTGAGATGACAACGGCTTTTCCAACGTTGTTTTCGATTCGGTAGGCCAGACTCTGAGGCGTATGGTGGGTAGGGGCGGTCTTGATGCGGTAATGACCATGGTTTTGCTCTCTGTTTTCAGTGGATGATAATTCCTGAACCTGCATGGTTTCAGAAGGGAAATTGAGCCAGTCCGGGTAAGCGGATTGAAGGGCTTTGATGAAATTGTGTAGGCCCGAAGGGCCGGAAACCAGAAATGGGGATTTTCTTTTCAATATCTCCGGGTTCCGGCGGGCAAAGAGAAAATGGATCAGGTCCGCGGTGTGGTCCGGATGAAAGTGGGTGAGAAAAATTTTTTCGATTTTTTCAGGCCCTATGCCCAACCGGGCCATCCGGCCCAGGGTTCCCGGGCCCATGTCAAACAGGATGGGGCGATCATCAACAAAAAGGGCCAGAGAAGGCGATCCCCTGTCTTTCATGGGGATGGCGGTACCTGAACCCAAAACGATTACTTTCATGGTTAACCCCCTGTATCAATAAATATTAGAGGAGAAAAATATAACCCATGTTTTCCATGTCAGCGTTTCACCAGAAATATGAAACGGATGTCTCATCCCTTGTCATCGGGGATCGTCGCTTCAAGTTTTTTGTTCCAAAATCTCTTGATCCATTCCTTGATAAAGAGGATGTTTTCAGCCAATTTCCCCTGTGGAGCAAAATATGGGAAGCATCCATTGTCCTGGCCAATCACGTGGCGGCCATGCCGGTTGATCCCCGAGGGCACCTGCTGGAAATCGGTTGCGGCGTCGGGCTGGTGGGGATCGTCGCCGCCAACTGCGGGCATCGGGTCACCATGACCGAGTATAACCGGGATGCTCTCAATTTCGCACGGGCCAACGCGCGTGTCAACCACACTTCCGGATCATCGGAACTTGGAATTGTTGAGCTGGACTGGACAAAGCCCGTTCTTGAGGGCCGGTTCGACACGATCCTGGGTTCAGAGGTGATTTACAAGGAAGAATATTTCGAGCCCCTTTTAGGTCTTTTCAGGCGTTACCTGAAACCCGATGGCGAAATTATTCTGGCTGAAGGGCTCAGAAAAACCACTGTTGCGTTTTTCAAAAGGATGTCCACTACTTGTGACGTTAAAGCCCAAAAAAAGATACTTCGTTCAAAGGGTGAGGAAAAACGGATTATTCTGGCCGGTATGCGGTTTAAGAAAAGCTGATGATGTTACTTCGTATCAGGCATTTGTTCAAAATCAAATTAATTCCGCTACTTTTTCCATAAACAGATTTTGAATCTCTTCCAGGCGTTCTTTACTTTCAGCTTCAAAGCGGAGAACCAGTACCGGCTGGGTGTTTGAAGCTCTAATGAGGCCCCATCCGCCATCAAGGAGTACCCTGGCGCCGTCCAGGTCGATGACCTCATGGTCTTTTTTGAATTGGTCGACAATGGTGTTTACAATGCCGATTTTTTTGTGGTCAGGGCATTCCAGGCGGATTTCGGGGGTGTTTACTAAATTCGGAAGGTCCGTGAGAAACGCCTTTAATCCATCATGCGTCTTTGAAAGAATTTCCAGCAGTCTTGCTCCGGAATAAACGGCGTCATCATAGCCGAAATACCGTTCTTTAAAAAAGATGTGTCCGCTCAATTCACCCGCCAGAAGAGCGTCTTCTTCCCGCATCTTGCTCTTGGTGACGGAGTGGCCGGATTTCCACATAATGGGTTTGCCGCCGTGGGCCTTGATATCATCAAAAAGTGCCTGGGAGCATTTGACGTCCCCGATGATCTTGGCCCCCTTGTGACGCGTCAACAGATCCCGTGAGAAGATCATCATCAAATGGTCCGCAGGAATGATACGCCCTTCGCGGTCCACCACCCCGATCCTGTCTCCATCGCCATCAAAGGCGATGCCGAGATCCGCATTTTCTTTGCGAACCGTTTCTATAAGCGATTGCAGGTTTTGGGGAAGGGTGGGGTCAGGATGGTGGTTTGGAAATCGTCCGTCCGGTTCACAGAACAGGGGCTTGGTTTCAAACCCCAACCGGCGGTAGATATCCACTGCCGAGGGGCCGGCAATGCCATTCCCCCCATCAACGACCACTTTTCGCAATAAGGGTCCCGGTTGAATGTTTCCAACCACGTATTGCCTGTAGGATGTGTCCACCGGGTTTTTTTCAAGTGCGCCTTTTGCGGTTGTGAAATTGCCTGATTCGGCAATCTTCAAGATGGCCTGGATTTCTTCCCCATATACCGATGCGTGCCCCAGGCAAATCTTAAAGCCATTGAATTCCGGTGGGTTATGGCTTCCGGTAATCTGTATGCCGCCGTCAACGGACAGGTGATGAAGGGAGAAATAGAGGACTGGGGTGGGAACCATGCCCACATCCACAATCCTAATGCCGCTTGCCAGTAACCCCATGGAAAGCCATTTGGCCAGATCGGGAGAACTGAGCCGGCAATCCCGGCCAAGGGTTATCCTGCTGGCATCTTTTCCATGAAAATAAGTCCCGAAAGCGCGTCCCAGGCGGTAAATGGACGCTTCGTTTAACTCGTCGGGGAAAATGCCGCGGATATCATATTCCCTGAAAATATGCGAGATCACAGAAGCGCGTCCTTTTTCTTCTCTTTCAGCCAGTCTACGATCTTGCGAATATTCTGGGACTGGTTAAGATCTGCCACCAGTACGGTGTCTCCCGTATCCACCACCAGGCAGTCTTTGAGTCCAAGGCATGCCACCAGCCGATCGCCCTGGCTTGAAATGAAACTTTTTTCGCAGTCGATGAGGAGGGTTTCACCTTCGGCCAAATTCCAGTCTCTGTCTTGTTCGGCTCCCCTCAACTCATACAGGGATTCCCATGACCCCACATCGCTCCAGCCACATCCCGAGGGGATCACATACACCTGTTGCCGGGTGTTTTCCATAATGCCGTAATCAAAGGAAATCCTTTCCATGTTTTCGTAGGCCCTTTTGAATTCCATTTCAAAGCGATCTGTTCCCAGGCTTAGAGCAATCTGTTCAAGCCCATCGTGAAGGTCGGGCAATTGTTTTTCAATTTCCGTCAGGATGGTTTCCGGCGTGGCAACGAAAATGCCGGCATTCCAGTAGTAGTCGCCGCTATTCAGATACTCGTGGGCTTTTTCAACATCCGGCTTTTCAACAAAAGCCGAAACCCGGTAAGCGGACACGTCATCTGAACCGGCTGTATCCGGGGTTTTCCGGATATAGCCGTAACCGGTTTCAGGGCGTGTGGGCACGATTCCCAGGGTCACAATGCCCCCGTTGGCAGCCAGTTTTCCGGCAGATTCAAGATTCGCCAGAAACGCCTCGGGATTACTGATGAAATGATCCGCCGGAAGGAATGCCACGGGCGCTTCAGACCCCAGATGCCGTGCATAAAGGGCGCCCAGGCCTATGCAGGGGGCTGTGTTTCTGCCGACGGGTTCCGCCAGTATGTGAACGCCTCGGCCTTTAAATAGCTCCCCGGCTTCTTCCCGGTGGTCTTTACCCAGAATCAGAATGACCCGGTCATCAGCGATTAAAGGTGTAAGCCGGTCGCAGGTGTCAACGACCATTGCCCCCTTTCCCGTAATGTCTAAGAATTGCTTTGGTCGCTGCCGCCGACTTGCAGGCCAGAAACGGGTTCCGGAACCGCCACACATGATCACCGCAAACATGACATCCTCCTTGATCAAGATCTAGGTTCGATAATCCGCATTGATGTTGATGTAGTCGTGGGTAAGGTCGCAGGTGATGATATGGTCACGGTGGTCGCCCTGTTGCAGGTCTATACTGAGCACGAATTCTTTTCGCGTCATGATTTCAGCTGCCTGCTTTTCGGCTTCCACACCACTACCCAGTCCACCCGATATAATCTGAACGTCATTAACCCAGATATCAACGCGCGCTTCATCCATTTCTATGTCCGCCCGCCCCAGGGCGGCCATAATCCTTCCCCAGTTGGGGTCCTGTCCGTAAAAAGCGGTTTTAACAAGACTTGAGTTGGCTATGGTTCTGGCGGCATTCAGCGCATCTTCGGCGGAAAGGGCATTGTTTATCACCACATCCACCAGTTTCGTGGCCCCTTCGCCATCTTTTACGATCATCCGTGCCAGATCTTCCATTACGCCGGACAATCCTTCTTCGAACCGGGCATGATCCTTTTCGGACATGGCCGTATTGCCGGCCATGCCGTTCGCCAGCATCAATACCATATCGTTGGTGCTGGTATCCCCATCCACGCTGATGCGGTTAAAGGTTTTTTCAGCGGAAACCGAAAGGACCTGTCGCAGGGTATCGGGCGCCATTTGAATATCGGTGAGGATAAAGCAGAGCATGGTGGCCATGTTTGGCATGATCATGCCGGCCCCCTTGGCAAGCCCTACAATGCGGTAGGGCCGGTTTTCGACCATACCGTCGAAACTGCTGGTTTTGGGGAAAGAGTCCGTGGTCATGATGGCTTGAGCGGCCATGGGTATGCCCTCAGGTGTCAAGGCATCCTTCAATCCGGGGATGGCCTTTTTCACCTTGTCCATATCCAGTATTTGGCCGATCACGCCCGTGGAGGCAACCAGGATCTCGTCAGTTGAAATACCCAACGTCTTTCCAACGAGATCGGCGGTATGTTTGGCATCCGCAAGTCCGGGGTTGCCCGTGCAGGCATTGGCATTCCCGGCATTGGCGATAATGGCCGTTGCACTTCCATTTTGAATATTTTTCTGACTGAGAATAACGGGGGCCGCTTTTACCTTGTTGGTGGTAAAGACTCCGGCTGCTGTTGCAGCCCTTTCAGATATAATCAAAGTCAGGTCCAGTCCATGGACCTTTTTCAGCCCCGATGCCACGGCTGCCGCTTTGAACCCCCGCACGGTTATTGTTCCTTGGTCTATAGGTCCAGGCATTATTTCACCTCACTCCCTATTTCCCCGCCCCACAGCATTTTTTGTATTTTTTTCCGCTGCCGCAAGGGCAGGGCGCATTCCTGCCGATCTTCTGCTCCTTGCGCCGGACTGTAACGCCGCCTGAATCCCCATCTCCGTGGCTGAGGTTTAGGGTTCTTTTTTTCTTTTTGGGCATGAGATCCGGTTCTTCGCGCACGATCTGTACACGGAAAATGGTTCTGAGGATTTCTTCCCGGATTTGATCCATGAGGTCGCCAAACAAAGCAAACCCCTCTTTCTGATATTCTTTCAGGGGATCAAGCTGCCCGTAGCCGCGAAGCCCGATCCCTTCCTTCATGTGGTCCATGGCCAGCAGATGGGCCACCCATTTGTCGTCGATGATTTGAAGGATGAGATAGCACTCCAAACGTTCCAGGTCTTCTTTTCCAAACAGCTTTTCTCTTTCCCTGTATTCGGATAGGGTACGCTCTTTGATCATTTCCGGAAGGTCTTCTATTTTCAGGGCGTCAAAGGCCTCCTGACCCATTTCTTCCGGTCCCATATTGGATGGGAAACCGAACAGCCAGGAAATGCTGTTGTTTAATTCTTTCATGTTCCAGTCTTCGGGGTAGGCTTTGGGGTCGATCCACTGTTCAACAATGGACTCTATTTTCTGATCGATCATGTCTTCAATAATTTCCTGGAAGTTTTTTCCTTCCAGGATGCTTTTCCTCAGAGCATAGATGATTTCCCGATGTTTGTTCATGACGTCATCATAGTCCAGGAGGTGCTTCCGCATGTCAAAGTTACGGGCTTCCACCTTTTTCTGAGCATTTTCAATGCCCCGGGAAATCAGGTTGTGTTCAATGGGTTCTCCTTCTTCCATGCCCATCCGTTCCATGATGGAGGAGATCTTGTCGGAACCGAAGATCCTCAAGAGATCATCTTCCAGGGAGAGGTAGAAACGGGAGGTGCCGGGATCACCCTGACGGCCCGAGCGACCCCGCAACTGGTTGTCCACCCGCCGGCTTTCGTGTCGTTCGGTCCCCAGGATGTGGAGCCCGTCCAGTTCACGGACCCCTTCTCCCAGCACAATATCTGTGCCCCTTCCGGCCATGTTGGTGGAAATGGTCACAGTTTTTGTCTGACCAGCGTTGGCAATGATTTCAGCCTCTTTTTGGTGGTGTTTGGCATTGAGTACGGAGTGGGGTACACCGGCCCGTTTAAGCATCTTGCTCAGCATCTCAGATTTTTCAATAGAGATGGTGCCCACGAGAACCGGCTGGCCTTTGTCGTAAAGTTCCTTGATTTCATCAACAGCGGCTTTGAATTTTTCCCTTTCGGTTTTGTAAATGACATCCGGAAAATTGACTCGCGCCATATCCTTGTTCGTGGGGATGACCACCACTTCCAGTTTATAGATGTTATTGAATTCAGCCGCTTCCGTATCCGCCGTACCGGTCATGCCGGCCAGCTTTTCATACATGCGGAAGTAATTCTGGAAGGTCACCGTGGCCAGGGTCTGGTTTTCTCCCGCCACTTTTACCCCTTCCTTGGCCTCTACCGCCTGATGCAGGCCATCGCTCCACCGGCGTCCCGGCATCATCCGGCCCGTGAATTCATCCACGATGACGATCTGATTGTCTTTAATGACGTATTGAACATCCTTTTCAAAAAGCCAGTAGCCTTTGATCAGTTGCTGGGTGGCATGGATCAGTTCGGATGTCCGCATGTATCGTGCTTCAACTTCTCGGAGCTGTTGGTCTTTTTCCGCATTGCTGAGGTTTTCCATCTGGCGGATATTATGGCTTTCATCGTCCAAGTCGGGAATCATAAAATCATCTGACCCCTTACGCGATAAAAGATCGATGCCCTTTTCAGTGAGTTCAACGGCGTTGCTTTGTTCATCGATGGTGCAATACAGATCCTGGTCCAATTCAGGCAAAATCTTTTGGGATCGCAGCATGCTTTCTGTTCGGTCGATCTGCTTCTTCAACGCCTGGTTCTGGGCCACCATGTCCAGATAAACAGGGTTTTTAGGGTCACCTCTCTTGATTTTGAGCAGTGTTTCGATGGTGTTGTCATCCAGCTGGTCGCTATCTAAGAGTCCGCGCACGTCTTTTAAAAGGGAACGTATAATGGTGCCCTGTTTCTGTCTGAGTTGTATGATTAGGGGCTTGACCTCTTCAAATATTTTGTTTTCACTATGTTCCATGGGGCCGCTGATGATCAGTGGCGTCCGCGCTTCATCGATGAGGATGCTGTCCACTTCATCCACGATGGCATAACGGAATTCCCTTTGAACAAAATCTTTCACTTCAAACTTCATGTTGTCGCGAAGGTAATCGAAGCCGAACTCGTTGTTGGTGCCGTAAGTGATGTCGCAGCCGTAGGCCTCTTTACGTTCAGCATCATCCATGCCGTGTACAATCACCCCCACGCTCAGACCCAGGGCACGGTATATGGCCCCCATCCATTCGGCGTCCCTTTTGGCCAGATAGTCATTGACCGTTACCAAGTGGACCCCCCGGCCTTCCAGGGCGTTGAGGTAGAGCGGCAGGGTCGCTGCAAGGGTTTTACCCTCGCCCGTTTTCATTTCAGCGATCTTTCCCTCATGAAGCACGATCCCCCCCACGAGCTGAACGTCAAAATGTCGCATGCCC
Source organism: uncultured Desulfobacteraceae bacterium (assembly GCA_964430575.1). GTDB lineage: Bacteria > Desulfobacterota > DSM-4660 > Desulfatiglandales > Desulfatiglandaceae > NaphS2. The sequence goes on along the minus strand of CAYSFQ010000083.1, from coordinate 2,499 downwards.
AGGGTTCTGACGGAGGTTTCTCTGACGGTGGCAAAAGCCTCGGGAAGGATGTCGTCCAAGGTTTCTCCTTTGTCAAGTCGCTCCTTGAACTCAGCTGTTTTTGACAGCAGATCTTCATCCGAAAGGCTTTGAAAGTCCGGTTCCAGTTGATTGATACTTTCCACCAGGGGCGCCATCTGTTTAAGGGAGCGTTCGTTCTTGCTGCCGAAAATTCCTTTTAAAACTTTTCCAAACATGATTTTTTACCAAATATATGAGATTTGTCAGGCATTGATGCTATCAGGGCGCATTAAAAAACTTTGTGGACTAAAAATCAAGGGCTTATGCGCCAGTGGGCCATTTCTTTGGCAGGGGGATGCTGAATGGGTGTTAAAAATCTGGAAATCAATTGAAAATATAGCGAAGCGGATTTACCGGGGCATTGTTCAGGTGAACTTCGTAGTGAAGGTGGGGACCGGTTGTTCTGCCGGAACTGCCGACTAAACCGATTTTTGTACCTTTTTTGACATACTGCCCTTTTTTGGTCAGAGATTTTTTCAGGTGTGCATATTTTGTTTTGAAGCCTCTGGCGTGCTTCATGACGATGACCCTTCCATAGCCGCGTTTCCAGCCGTTGAAAATCACCATTCCATTTGCCGGCGAGAGAATCGGAGAGCCGCTCCTTGCGGAGATATCGATTCCTTTATGAAACTCCTTCTTCTTGCTGAAAGGGGAGGTGCGGTAACCAAAACGGGAGCTCAACCATCCCCTTGTGGGCCAGATGGATGGTGTTGAAGCCAGAAGCATTTTTTGATCGTCAAGAAATTTCGCTAGTTCTGCATTGTTTTCTTTGCGCTGCTCTATGTCACTTTCAAGATCATCCAGGGACTGGTGTATTGCGCGGATCATTTTGCGGTCGGTCTTGCGCAGATTTTCCTTCGGGTCGAGCAGTATGGCGTCTGAACCGCCCATGCCCCTGAATTTTTCCTTGTCTTCAGCGCCCACCTGGCGCGCGAGGGTTTTCAGCTTTTTGTCCTGATTCCTAAGCTCGGCCATATCCAGAGAGACGGCCTGGATGCGATTGGCCATCTGGACCAGTTGTTTCTGCTGAAGCGCATTTTCCGTCTCCAGCAGGGTCATGTGAGGAACTTTTGCTTTAAGGGAAAGATAATCCTTAACAACCCCGAAACCCAGGAAGGTGAAACCTGCCAATAGAAGAATGGCAAAAACGGGGAGTATTCTTGGAAGCCTGAATTGCTTTACCCTGGCGGTCCCTTCCGGAACCAGCAATACGGTGAACTTTTTAGAGAACAATAAAACACTCCAGAAATTGAAGGTATAGAGTCGAGCAGACAACCGAATATGATTCACTGACATCGGTTTGATAGCATACTCGTTTTTGACTGTCAACCGGCTTTAAGATTATTTTTTTCCAATCACCTAAACCTCAAAAATTTCCTGCTGGCGCGGCTCATGGTATTTCTCGGCGACCAGGTCCCTTCGATCATCGAAAATATCTTCACGGCCACATGAGGCATAAAAGCTCATTAACGCAAGGAACAACAGGTTTCGCTTCATTAAGCTGAATTTCATGGTGGGGAGTCTTGATATCCTCTAGATGGCGTTGTAAAAGGTTCCATATACAAGGCGTAGTGGTTTTTCAGGATTGTAGGCATACCTGTAGTATGTTGAGATTCTGAAAAATCACTGCAACGCAGTAGATGGGACTTTTTACGACGTCATCAATCTTCCGCTAAATTCATATACAAGGAGCATACTGTTTTGATAAACTGTATTCAAATGATTTTATTTCTCAAACCAATCAGGAGGAGAGATGATTCCAATTTATGAGGGCATGAAAGGTCTGATCTTTGACTGCGACGGCACGCTGGCCGATACCATGACCATCCACACCGACTCGTGGCAGGAGACCATGAAAAACTTTGGGCACGATTGCCCAATAGATTTTCTGCAACCCCTTCGAGGAATTCCGGCCGAAGAAATCGTGGTCCATTTCAACCGTACTTTTGGGACGGATCTCGATCACAAGGCCATATCGGATGCCAAGAACCAGATGAGTTATGAGAGGTTGAAAACGGTCAAGCCCATCATGCCGGTGGCAAAAATTGCCCTGGACTACCGGGGAAAGTTGCCCATGAGCGTGGTTTCGGGGGGAACGCGTAAGAATGTGCTTAGAACACTGGAGGCCATCGGGATGGTGGATTTCTTTGAGGCAGTGATTACGGCGGACGACGCTTTGAGGCCCAAGCCTGACCCCCAGATGTTCATTGAAGCAGCAAAACGCATGGCGGTATCCCCCGAATTGTGCCAGGTGTTTGAGGACGGTGATCCGGGATTAGAGGCGGCCCGGGCGGCGGACATGAAATTTGTGGATGTGAGGCCTTACGTAAATTTATGAGCCTCAACTACGGCAAGAACAGGTTGCAAAACCCCATGAGAATTGGAAAAAGGGGGTCAAACCTTGATTAGTGATTATAGTTGACACCTGGTATTCATTTT
>CAYSFQ010000082.1:0-10210 GCA_964430575.1 uncultured Desulfobacteraceae bacterium | reverse complement strand
AAATCTCATTTAGTGTGCTTTGCCCGTATCCGAGAAAAAACCTCCTTACCAGGAATGAGTTTCGCCTCCCCGGCTTCGATCTGGGATATGCGACGTTCAGCCTCTTCCGCCCAAAGCCGATCAATTTCCCCATCTATCGGCAGATTGAGGCTTGTTATGAGCTTCTCCACCAGATTCAGTCGAATCTCCGCAGGCATCATCAGAGCCTCTTCAATAATTCTATCCGTCATAGCCGTCATGGGGGATCTCCCTTATACTCGCTGTTCTAAAAATTGGGGCATTTTCCAAACCCGTAAAAGGATTTTACCCGACAGCCGTCCACCATGCAAGTTTTTTGAAGCTTCTAACCCTTCCTTCACAATATTTGACTGATTCGGTTATCTCAGCATACAGAATGCTCATAAAAAGCCGCTCTTCTCACAAAATAGTACTCTTCCAAAACGAAATCCCCCTAATCCCTAAACCATTCCTTCTTCATCTGCACGGTTACACCATCCATGTGCATCAACCGATTGACCAGCCCTTCAACCTTGGGCAGCTCGTAACCGAAGAAATATCGGAAAGTGTAGAATTTACCCTGATAGAAATCCTTCTCCGCTTCTGGCGGTTCCCCGTTCAAAACTTTTACCATAACAATGGCCTGAATGAGCCACTGCCAGGCAACGGCAATGATTCCGAACAATTCAAGGTAAAGGGTTGCATCGGCCAGGGCGTGTTCGATTCCCCGTTCCTTTTGGATACCGGCCAGATGAGCTGTGACCTGTTTCAGCTTTTCCAGGCATTCCGACAACTGCCGCGCATAGGGTTCAAGATCAGGTATTCCCTTTGCTTCCCGGATGACGGTTTGGGCTTCTTCGAGATACAGTGCAAAGGCCTTGCCGTTTTTCATGGGGATTTTCCGGCCCAGAAGATCGATCCCGTGAATCCCGGTGGTCCCTTCGTGGATGGGATGAATCCGGGCATCCCGATAGTATTGTTCCAGAGGGTAATCATCGCAGTAACCGGAACCGCCGAGAATCTGCAATCCCTGGCTGATGGAAAGGATGCCGGTTTCCGATGGATAGCTTTTGGCCACCGGCGTGAGAAGATCCAGCAGGAGAGCATATTTTTGCATCTCTTCATCGCTTCCCACTTTCTGAAGATCCACATATTTACTGCATTGCAGCAACAGGCTCAAGGCCCCCTCAACCACCGATCGCTGGAATAGCAACATCCGTTTCACATCGGCATGTTCGATAATGGGAACGGGGGGATTAGCGGGGTTTTTCTCCTCGATTTTCCGCCCCTGTTTTCGGAGAGCGGCATAGTCCAGGGAAGCATAGTAAGCGGCTGTGGCCAGGGCAGCGGCCCCAAGGCCAACGCCGATCCGCGCTTCATTCATCATTTGAAACATGTACCGAAGACCGTTGTGCGGCTCACCCACCAGATATCCCCGGCAATCGTTTTTGTCCCCGATGCTGAGTTGTGCAATGGGGCATCCCCGGTAACCCAGTTTATGAAAGATCCCGGAGGTAACCACATCGTTGTTAACCAGCCCCCCCGTCTCATCGATTCGTTTTTTCGGCACCACAAACAGGGAAATCCCCTTGACCCCGAAAGGCGCACCTTTAATCCTGGCGAGCATCAGATGCACAACGTTTTCCACCCCGTCGTGATCCCCACCCGAAATAAAGATCTTCTGTCCCTGTATCTGATAGTATCCGCCTTCGGTGGGTTCAGCCGTGGTGGTGATATCGGACAGGGAACTTCCCGCCTCCGGTTCCGTCAGGGCCATGGTTCCCTGCCACCGGCCGCTTCGCATGTTTGGAACAAACCCATCGTAAAGATCCTTGCTTCCGAAATTTTCAATGAGGCGAGCCGCCCCATCACAGAGTCCGGAATAGGCGGCCCCTGAATAATTGGCGGAGCAGAAGATGAATTGGCAACTGTCCGCAATGATCTGGGGAAGCTGCTGCCCGTCCAGTTCTTCGGGAACAGTCATGGCAATCCATCCCCCTTCACCCAATTCTTTCAGGACCTTTCTGACCGAAGAATGCACCTTCACCACGTCCTCCACCAGTTCCGGCGGATTCCGGTCCATCTCCTGGTAATGGGGCCACAAGAGCCCTTGGGCCAGTTCTTCCGCCGCCTGAAGCACCATATCCAGCATCTTTCGGTCGTACTCCCCGTAGTAGGGATACCGGGTCAATGAATCTGCATCAAAAACCTCATACAGGAGAAACTTGAGGTTCCTCATACTCATGAATTTTTCCGTCAAAACACTCTCCTTAATTCAAGCGACCTTGTATTGGTGGATGTCAACCATGACAAGGGAAGCTATTCATCTCGGTCAAAACCAGGCTCTGGCTCAGCAACACCCATTGCCACCTCTTCTCGCGCAGCCCCGGAACTGTGAAAACTTTCAGAAACGGGCGTGCTGTCCATGTAAAGTGTATCCGGGCAAAGATCCTGCCCGCCCCTCCACTGGACGCTGCCTAAAAAAACCTTCACGGAATTGAAGTTTCGCATCTCTCGAAGCTCCTGGAATATTCCCTTTTCCAGGTAGGGCGTTACATCAAACCGCCTGGTTTCCCCGTTGTCGAAAACGAGGGTGAGGGTATGATCCGGATTCGGGCGCACCGTTTTTACTCTTGGGTTCATGGATTACCTCCTATCGGAGCGGTTCTATGGGAAAAATCGTCTGACCTTGACTTGCCAATTCCCAGTCGGCCATCAACTCCTCTTTGTGTAACTCAATCCACGCCACAACCAGTTTCAATTTTGACCCGGGGATGGCCCCCTCCAGAACCTCGCCTTCCGGCAGGCCCATCACAGCCTCATATTCCTGATAGCGTACATGAACATGAGGTTTGTGATGCCTTTGGTTGTCGAAAAAATACATGGAAACAATAATTCCGTAAAACATTGCGATGACAGCCATTGACATCTCTCCCAATCGATTTCAGTTTCTTTTAATTTCTGGTTCAAAACCTCATCTAGATAAATGTTTTCGGGGATTTGACTTGACGCTTTTTCAGATCAGGCTAGTAAAGAAACATGGGTTTTCCGCTCACATGCCGGATTTTGGGCCGATAGGCGTCCACATCGTAGAGTTCTCTCACATCCACCCGTTTCTGGCCCGTACTGACGGTTCCCAGGGGGATATCCGTATACACACCGCCGCTCAAGGCCACGAGCCGGCCAAAAACGCCCTTCAGAAAAAGATCGATGGCCATATTGGCATAATTGACCGCCACCATCAGGTCCAGGGAATCGGGGGCGCCGCTCCGCATCAGATAGGAAAGCCGCTGATTCAACACATCCTGCCCGGTCAGATTCTTGAGCAGTTCGCCTGTTTCCTCGCCTATTCCCCCCAGCCTGCGATGACCGTAGGCATCACTTTCTCCCGAAAGAAGCATCTCCCCGCCCACAAGCTTGGCCCCTTCCGATATGGTGATCATCACATAATTTTTAGGATTGGCTTTTTTGTCTTCCATAATCAGTTTTGCCAGTTTTTCCGGGTCAAAAGGCACCTCGGGAATAATAGCCCGCTCCACACCGGCCAGATAGGCGCTGATGAGCGAGGTCTCACCGCAATAGCGCCCGAACAGTTCAATGACGGCGATTCTTTCGTGGGAACCCGCGCATGTCCGGAGGGCATGGATGAAACCGACCCCTCTCGTCACCGCCGTGGAAAACCCGATACAGTAGTCAGTGCCGAACACATCGTTATCCATGGTCTTGGGAATGGCAATGACGGGAAAGCCGTTGTCGCCCAGCCTGGCCGCAAAACTGAGGGTGTCGTCCCCTCCGATGGGGATCACCGCATCAATGCCCAGCCGTTCCAGGCTTCCGATGCAGTGGGATGTAAAGTCGATGACTTCATCATCCGTCCCGAAGTGGTCTTTCAAGAAATCCGGAACATCCTTTTTCCTGGCCGCCCCCGGATTGGTGCGTGAGGTGTGCAGATAGGTTCCGCCATCCCGGTCGATGGTTCGGACCTCGGGTTTATCAAACTCATGCACACAATGGTCCAAATCCAGGCCTGTGGCATCGGGATGATATTCCAGCAAGCCTGCCCAACCGCGCCGAAACCCAACGACCCTGATCCCTTCATCGATGGCCCGGCAGACCAGGGCCTTGATGCAGGGATTGAGTCCGGGGACATCTCCTCCGCCGGTCAGAATAGCAATAACCGGTTTCTTTTTGGTATGGTTTTCCATATTGCAACCTCTCTGAACTTTCTCATAATTATGTTGGAATGCAAAAACAGCACGGTCACAAAGGGCCCTTTCCAAATTAGGCAAAGCGCCTGATGGTGTCAAGATGATTTACCGTGAACCGTAAACGGTTACCTTTTATGTTGACAACCCGGCCCAAAAAGTTATTCTTATCAATCAACAACATCGAATCAGGAGAGCAAATTATGCCCGTATCAGAAAAGATCAAAGCAGCCATAGAAAGATCTTCCTTCATTCGGAAAATGTTCGAGGAAGGCGCCAAACGAAAGCAGCAGTTCGGACCGGAAAATGTGTTTGATTTCAGTCTGGGAAATCCCAATCTGGAACCGCCGTTTAAGCTGAAAGAAGTCCTGAAAGAATTGATTGAAGACCCGTCCCCGTCCCGGCACGCATACATGCCCAATGCCGGGTTTCCTGAAACACGTAAGGCCGTCGGCGATTTTCTAAGCACCTACAACGAAGCGGCTTTTTCAGGCGATGAGGTGGTCATGACCGTGGGAGCCGGAGGCGGTCTGAATGTGGTGTTTAAGACCATTCTCAATCCAGGTGATGAAGTGATCATTCCCAAGCCTTATTTTGTTGAGTATGATTTCTATCTGGACAATCATCAGGGGGTGGTACATCGGGTGCCCACAAAGGAAGATTTTTCCTTTGATTTTGATGCCATTGAAGGTGCCATCAGCGAAAAAACAAAGGCTGTTTTAATCAATTCTCCCAACAATCCTACCGGGAAGGTCTACAGCCGGGAAGATATTGGCAAACTGGCGGACCTGCTGACCCATTACAGCCGGAAACAGGGCAGTCCCATTTATCTCATTTCCGACGAACCCTACCGCAAAATTGTCTATGACGGCGTTCACGTCGCCAGTATTTTCGATGCATACCCTGAAAGCTTCCTGGTGACCTCATTTTCTAAAGACCTGTCCCTGCCGGGTGAACGGATCGGTTATGCGGCGGTCCATCCCGACATGTCCGACAAGGGTATGATCCTTGCGGGCATGATTTTCTGCAACCGCACCCTGGGCTATGTGAATGCACCGGCGGTCATGCAGAGGGCCATACTGCACCTGCTCCATGACAGCGTGGACATCTCGCCGTACCAGAAAAACAGGGACATCCTGTGTGACGCACTCGGAAGCTTCGGTTATCAGTTTGAAAAGCCAGAAGGCGCATTTTATCTGTTTCCAAAGTCCCCCATTGAAGATGATGTGGCCTTTATCGAGGCCCTTCAGAAGGAAAACATCCTGACCGTTCCGGGAAGCGGATTCATGGGCCCCGGGCATTTCAGGATTGCCTATTGCGTCGCTGAATCATCCATCACCGGTTCCCTTCCAGGATTTGAAAGGGTCATCAAAAAATTTTGATGGGTTATATTAAACGGGAGAAATAACCATGTATTCAAAAACCATTTCATTGCGGTTTCCCAAAACCGTTGTTGGCGATCCCATCGCGGCAAAACTTGTCAAAGAGTTCGATCTCTCTTTTAATATCCTCAAGGCGGTCATTTACCCGCGAAAAGAAGGCTTCATGGTGTTGCAGCTGAGCGGCCACAAGAAAAATTACAGAAAAGGGGTCCAATACCTCAAAGATATCGGCGTCAAGGTGGAGAGCATCGGCGAGGATATCAAACGGAACGATGATAAGTGTTATCAATGCGGCGCCTGTACGGCGGTTTGCCCCACGGGCGCTCTCAGCATCAACAGACCGGAAATGGACGTTGTCTTTGACAAGGAAAAATGCAGTGCATGCGAATGGTGTGTGGTCGCATGCCCGGCCCGCGCCATGGAAGTCAAATTCAACAAGACACTCCTGAATTGAACGTTAACAAATCCTTAAACATACTCGTGGCCATGAGCGGGGGTGTGGACAGCACTCTGGCGGCAGCCCTTCTAAAGGGGGCCGGACACCGGATCCAAGGCCTGCACTTCGTTTTGCCCTCCCCTGACCACATCACTCGACAACGAATATCAAGGATCCGGGAAATCACGGAATACCTTGAAATCCCCCTTGAAATCCTGGATCTGAGAGCCATATTTGAAAAAGAACTGATTGCCCCTTTTGTGGATGCCTATCTGAACGGACTCACCCCCAACCCGTGCGTTCGCTGTAATCCCCTCATCAAATTTGAACAGATGCACCGCCATTTGGCAGCGCATCAATTTGATTTCATGGCAACAGGTCATTACGTTCGCATCAAAAGAACGGGCAAAAACAATCCCATCAGCCTTTGGAGAGGCAAGGACCGGCAAAAGGACCAGTCCTACTTCCTTCACAGACTGAATCAACGGCAGCTATCAAAAACCATTTTTCCTCTGGGAACCATGACCAAAGCGGAAACCAGGCATCGGGCCCGCAAACTGAACATCCCCTGCCATAACGACGGTGAAAGCCAGGAAATCTGTTTTATTCCCCACATGGATTATCGCCACTTCATCGAATCGCGAAAGAAAAACGCCACTTTTGAAAAAGGCTCCATCATAAACCTTTTAGGTGACAGGGTTGGGGAACATGACGGCATTCACCGTTATACCGTTGGCCAGAGGCACGGGCTGGGTATCGCCTCTTCCAGACCCTATTATGTGAAAGCTCTGGAGCCAAAGGGCAATCGGGTCATCGTGGGAAGGCGGGAAGATCTTTTTTCAAAGGGAGTATTGGCAACGGATTTTCACTGGATCAGTCCTTTTAAACCCGCCGAACACAAGGCCGTAAGCGCCCAGATCCGCTATCGGCACAAGCCGGCCTCCGGACGTTTGGAGATGCTCTCTTCCCGCGACGTACGATTTATTTTCGACCAGCCCCAAATGGCCGTAACGCCGGGGCAGGCCCTGGCCTGTTATGAAGGGGACCGGGTGCTGGGAGGAGGCTGGATTGTCGGGGACATTTAAGGTCATCACACTCGGCTGCAAGGTCAATCAATATGAATCCGCCTTTATGGAGGAATCCCTGAACCGGGCTGGATGGCAAAGGGCAGACGATGGATCCTCAGCCGATGTTCTGGTGGTCAATACCTGCATCGTCACCCACAAGGCGGCGCACCAGTCCCGGCAGGAGATCCGCAAGGCCATCCGGGAAAACCCGGGAAGCCGTGTTGCGGCCATCGGCTGCTATCCGCAGGCATTTCCGGAGGAACTTGAGGCCATCGACGGCCTGGCACTCATTGCCAACAACCGGGTCAAAGCTGAAATTCCGCGTCTTCTGACGGCACTGCCCCCTGCACCTGAAAAAACCCTTGATTTGCCCCCTTTCGAACCTGAAACACCTTTTGATACTCTGGACATCCAAAATTTCCCCGGCCGAACCCGCGCTTACCTGAAGATCCAGGATGGATGCCGATCCTTCTGTACCTACTGCATCGTCCCCTATGCCAGGGGGCCCTATCGGAGCCTGGACCCTGAAAAAGTCCTTCGCGCTCTTGCAGGGTTCGCAGAACAGGGATACCGGGAAGTGGTGCTGACCGGCATCCACCTGGGAAAATACGGGGTGGACCAGGCCGGAGACATGGACCTCAAGCGATTGCTTCAAATGGTGGGAAAAGAAGGCTTGCCCCTTCGACTGAGGCTGAGTTCTTTGGAGCTCCAGGAACTGGAACCGGAAATCATTGAGATGGCAGCCTCCGAAAAATGGCTCTGCCCCCATTTCCATATTCCCCTTCAAAGCGGGGATGATCGAATCCTCAGAAGAATGAACCGCCATTATACCACGAAGGCGTTTGCCGAAAAAATCGAAGCCATTCACGCCGCCATCCCTCAGGGCGCCATCGGGGTGGATGTCATGGCCGGGTTCCCCGGGGAAGACGCCCAGGCCCAGACAAACTGCCTGTCACTTCTTCGGGATCTTCCCGTTTCATACCTCCATGTATTTCCCTTTTCGCCGAGAAAAGGAACACCGGCCTGGCATTACAAGGACAAGGTCGACATCCATACCATCAAGCAGCGGGCTTCAGAGCTCAGAACACTGGGCCAGGAAAAACGAATGCTGTTTTATGAAAGTTGCCTGAACCAACCGTTTGATGTGCTGGTGGAAGGGCCATACGCCAAAGACAAAGCCCTCATGACGGGGGCCGGCGAGAACTACCTCCCCTTTGTGTTCCCACGCGACGATAACTTGCGGGGTCATATTGTGAAGATGCGTGCAGGGCGAATTACAGGCGACAAGGTTCTGGGAAAGATTTCAGTCTAAAGAGATTCAGACAAAACCGGTTTAACGCTGCAATCAGCGGCGGCGATTAGCCGTCAGCTGAAGCGACATGGGCTTTATTCAATGTTTGGTTTGCCAAAACCACGGATGTTTCCACCTGCCGCTCTGGAATCGACCAATACTTTTTGAGAAGGCAATTCTTTTCTTTCTCTGACACGAGGGTATATCCGTTCTTTTCGTAAAATGAAACCGCCCATGAAGCAGCTGCCCAAGTTCCAATAAGGATGGGTTTCTCTGTCAGGTTTTCCAGATACTGGAGCAGCTTTGTTCCGATTCCCAGTTTTTGAGCTTGTGTCCAGACGTAGGCATGACGGATGAGCGTAACCTCGCCTCTGTCCTGAATTCCCATGACCCCAAGAAGCTGTCCATCATGTTCCAGGCCCCAGAAAACAACACCATTCTCAATTTCCTTCCTGAATTCTTCGAAGGGCATGTACGGCTCATGCCAACAATCTTTTGGGATAACTCCTTTATATGCATGAGCAGCATCATTGATGATCTCAAATATCGTGTTGAAATCTGATTCTGTACATTCCCGTATCATCTTACTCGTGCCTATCGCCTGGATTATCGACCGCCACCCGGATGGCTGGTTAACGATGAATGTGCCAAGAACACTGGACTTTAATTTACCGGAGGCGATATGCGACCCGGTGAATCCTGTTATGCCATTTGCGATTTACCTTTGTTTTTCCTAATTCTTTTCCATCCTAAATTCCAAATTTTCTCAAATTGTTTTTCCATAAAGTATTTTTCGAATAATGAAGACATTAGCCAAAGCCCATGCGGTGTGATGTATTCATATCCCTCCACGATACTATTATTGTTTTTTTTATAAAAATTAACTTCGCCAACGCCCCTCCAGAATCCCCCAAAAATCCAGCGAACTTTTTTTTCATGATGATACTCAACATTTTTGGCCATAAGAGGAAATGGAAACATCTTTAAAGGAACAGCATACCAGTCATCTTTCAATTTTTTTGTAGGTCTTACCACACCATAGAGCTTTGCCCATTCCGAGGGTGATTTAAAATAGGGAAATATTATACTGATGGGTAAATCGAACTCTTCTTTGAAAGACAAATACATTCTGCCTCCATATCTTAATTGTTGATGGGCATAACGTTGCTTTTCAGCGGGCGCACTTTTTTGCGCTCCGCTGAAAAAGCCTTGTTAGCGCTGCATTTCTAGAATATAAAGCTTATTTTTCATCAGTAGATCTTCATCAACGCCCTGGAGTTCATTTACAGCTTTAATAACTATGGGCTCGGCTTCCGTAAGCGAACAACGGGCTGTAGAGTTTAAACGGGCAGCTTCATCCAGCTGTCCTTCCATAATCAGTTTGGGGATCTTTCCAACAAATATATAATCCATCACAGCTAACTGAACCTTCATACCAGAAATGTAACCTTCTCTTGCATATTTTCTCCATCGTGACTTTAAGTCCTTATCTTTCATTTTTCTGTCTTCATAATCCTCCACAATATTTAAAATATCCTCGTCCATACGAAATATTGAGTGTTTTGTTTCCACCAATTTGTATGCTGCATCAAACCATAGTCTGGCACTTCTTAATGCATTCATGTGATCTGGTAATCCTTTTTCATGTCGCCACACATTATGGAATGCTCGTGCACGAAAGTATTTTTCCAATACACTATAAAAATCTGTGCCTAACGCATCAATTTCAGATAACTCTTTATAATTCGAATTGTTACCAGAATATTCAAAGTGATACATCTATGAGCGCAAATGACGGTTGGATTCAGCCAACGTAATGATATCCTTGAGCA
>CAYSFQ010000081.1:0-10449 GCA_964430575.1 uncultured Desulfobacteraceae bacterium | reverse complement strand
TTTGCATTGATCGCAGATGAGCCCGTCTTTCGATTCCGTCAAGTAGATATCCCCCTTGCACTTGGGGCACGCCAAAATATCCAGCAGTTCCTTGCTTATGGCCATGTCAGCCTCCTTTACTCATTGTCATTTTTGAAGATTTCTAGGTTTTCTCCTGCAAAAATACCTCTCTCACAGCTTCAAAGACGCTCTCCACAGTGATATCTCGCATGCAGAACCATTGATCACACGTTTTTTTGAAACAGGGGCTGCAATCTGCGCCCGATGTCATAACCCTGTGCCCAGGACCATACGGACCGGTTCGAAGCGGTGATGTGGGTCCAAAAAGGGCTACCACGGAGCAGCCCATGGCGGCCGCCATGTGCATGGGTCCTGTATCCGTCGTGACCAGAACACGGCATCGGCCATATAGACAAGCCAGTTCCTTCAGCCCGGTTTTGCCTGCCAAATTCAAAGACCTGTTTTTCATCATCGATGAAATGTTTTCGATAATCGGTCGATCGTCTTGACTTCCGGTAAAAACAATCTGGCAGGGAAATTCCTTCAGGATCCGGTCCCCCAGGGCCGCGAAAAGATCCGGTTCCCACAGCTTGGTCTTCCATTTGGCCATGGGGTTTATGGCCACCAGATTCCCGCCCGTAAAACCATGATCCGCAAGCAATTGATCCAAAGCGTGCCGGTAAGTTTCAGACACTGGAATTCGGTTGTCCCATCGGTCCCACTTACATCCCAAATGTGTTGCCACTTCCAGATAACGATCAATGGCATGCTGATCATAATTCACCCTAACGGACGGTTCCTTTAAAAAAAGCCATGCCCCTTCCCTGGCACCAGACATGCCCACCTTTCGCTCGCCCCTTGAAAGCCCTGTCAGGACACCACTTTTCAATAACCCCTGTAAATCAATCACCCAGTCGTAGCGATGACGTCTCAGGTCTTTCAAAAAGGATAAGATCTCCCTGGAAACTTCTCTGAGGCGCCGGTCTTCAACCAGCTTTAGCCACCAGAATTTTCTTCTTGATATGATCACCCGGCGGATTGCCGGATGCCCTTCAATAACACCCGCAGCGCCTTCTTCCACCAACCAGTCGATCTTCGCCCGGGGAAAATTCTGATGGAGCACGTCTAGAAAAGCGAGGGTATGGATAACATCGCCGATAGCACTCAATTTGACGATCAAAATTTCAACGGGTGCGCCCTCGTTTGAGGCAACCTTCAACCGAGAATCCATTTTACCGCATCCAAAAGGTCTTCCGCCACATGAAAAGGCTGAAACGGGAGCTTCGGAAAAACGTACTCCAGATCCCCCATGCCATAACCGGTCTTAACCATGATCCCCTTCAAACCAGCCTCGTGCGCCATTTCAATATCAGTACACCGATCGCCGACCACGTAAGAATTCTCCATATGGATATCAAAGGACTTGCAAGCCTCTCCGATCAGGCCGGTGCCGGGCTTTCGGCAATCACAGGTCATACCATATGGGGGAACCTTTCCATTGGGATAATGGGGGCAGAAATAGATGCCGTCAAGGATTGCACCATCTTCCTTAATAAGGTCCTTCATCTTTTCATGCACCCGATGAACCAGGTCAATGGGAAAATACCCCCGCGCCACCCCGGACTGGTTGCTCACGATGATGGCGAGATAGCCGGCCTCATTGAGTAACCGGATCGCTTTCCCGACCTTCGGCAACAGTACAAAGCGGTTCAAATGATTGATATATCCCATCTGCTCATTGACAGTGCCGTCACGATCCATAAAAACAGCCGGTTTTTTCAAGAAACATCCCTCCTCAGCGCTTCCATTGTCTCCCAGACCATTTCAGGTGTGATATCCAGCATACACCGGTGATCGGTCGGGCATTCCTGCTTCAAACAGGGCGCACACGATGCGGCGCACCTGACAATTCTTGCATTCGGTCCCCTGGGGCCGGTGGTCACGTGATCCGTGGAGCCGAACACGACCACGGTGGGAAGGCCGAGGGCCGAGGCCATATGCATCAATCCCGAATCATTGGTCACAAAAAAACGGCACAGGGTCATGGCGCCCATGGCCACCCTTAATGATGTTTTTCCGCAAAGATTCAAGGCCTCGTGTTTCATGGCCGCACAGACGCGATCTCCAATGGCCCTTTCCCCATCGCTGCCGAACACAACAACACTGGCGCCCCATCTTTCAGCCACCCGGTCGCCAATCTCGGCAAATCGGTCGGGAGGCCATCGTTTTGCGCTTCCAAACACAGCCCCGGGACTCAAACCCACAATGAAATCACGTGAATCAACACCCTTGGACTTTAAAATTCCGACCGCCTGTTCCTGAACCTCAAAACCCATATGAAGCACCGGATCCCGATCTTCGGCCGGCCACCCTACAGCGCGCAGTATGGCACAATAGTACCCCACCTGGTGAATTCTCAACACCTTTTCGGTTCGAGGCACACCATGGGTGAGCATAAACCCTCTTCCATCGGTTTTGTACCCGACCCGCTGTTTGACCCGGCCCACAAAGGCCAGAAAGGCTGCTTCAAATGCGTTTTGAAAAAGAATGGCCAGATCGAACCGTTCTTTTCGAATTAACCGACTTACCCTCAACACTTCAACAAAACCGGCCCTGGCACCATTGCCCTTGTCAAAAACCAGAACCCTGTCGACGGCGGGATGGTTTTCGAAAAGAGGCGCGACCCAAGGTTTTGCCAGGACTGTGATGTGGCTGGAAGGAAAATTCTCTCTCACCGCCTCCAGGGCCGGGAGGGTCATGACCGCATCCCCAACCCAATTGGTGGCGCGGATGAGGATTTGGCGAATACCGGCTGTTTCGATCTTTCTGTTCTGGCGGCGTTTCAATTCAAATCCTTTTCAAATTCACATGGAAAGGCTTCTGCCACATCCTCATTGGCGGGGGAATGGACAACTGGGCCTGGTTTTCCAGCGTTTGTGAAACCAAAACCATTGATCCGGATACCAATAAATATATTTGTTGATAATCCTGTTAAATTCTGCCGTATTCTCTTCCGTATCGGCCAGTTTGCTTCCGGAACGAACCAGATCCACCTCGTTTTCAAACACCACGCGGTACCGGCCATCCGGTTGCCGTGCGCTGAATACGGGAATTACCGGCGCGCCCGTTTTCATGGCAATCAGCGCCAGACCCTTGTTGGTACAGGCCCGTTTCCCCATGAATGGAACAAAAACCCCTTCATACCAGTCCACGTTTTGATCCTGCAGAATGCCCATGGTTTTGTTTGTCCGGGTTCCCATCAGCAGTTTTTTCATGGCCTTTTTCTTGGGAACGATTTCAGTACCAAATCGGGTCCGCAGGCGCATCAACAATTCTTCGACCGGTGCAAAATCCGCGGGTCGCGCCACCGCTATCCCGTTGGTTTGAAACTTGAGGGTAACGGCCGCGCTCATGAGTTCCCAGTTTCCGAAATGACCCGTCAGGATGAAGCATCCTTTCCCTTTGGCCAGAGCATCGGTGAACGCCTTCTCATTTTCAAAAAAAACGTACCGATGCAGATTATTCAAGTTTAATTTTAGAACATGCGGCACTTCAAACAGCATTTGTGCGAAATGTATCACAACACGGCGATTCAGTCTTCTCAGTTGCTTTTCCGACATTCGATCGCCAAATACCATTCGCAAGCCGTTTAAAGACGACTTCATGGGCCCCACCGCTGCAATCCCTAAGAATCGCCCCAGCATTCGGCCCAGGAATTGTCCCACACGAATGGGGATAAGCCCCAGGAGGTCCACCAGAGCGTTGAGCATTCGGGATACAGCAGCCAAAAATATTTCATTTTTTTCTAAACGCATTATCTATTATCCTGAAAATCCCTTCCTGTCCCGGCAGGAAAGAAAATTGAATACTCAAATAGGCTATTTCCGAACATTCTGGCCAGATAGAGGCAATTCTCATCCAGTCCTTTTCAGTGGTCAGAATATATTGGGCGTCTGTTTGCGATTTCAACCGAACAAGGCGGGCGAGATCCTCTTTTTTATAGGAATAATGGTCGTTAAACCCGCAAAAATCAACCACCTCAGCACCCATTTCCATCAAAGTCTCTCGAAACATCCCAGGATTGCCGATTCCGGCAAAAGCCACCACCCGTTTTTCATTTAACATTTGGGGAGAAAAAACCTGATCCAAACAGGGAAAAACCACCTTGTCCGGTACGTGATCCGCACAAAAGACAGGGATGTGGGGATAGTTTTCTTTCAAGAAAGCCAATGACCCTCCGTCGCTATCATTCTTAACCCGTGTCAGGATAAAGGCATCCGCCCGTGCCAATTGGTCCATAGGCTCTCTCAACGGTCCCCGGGGAAGAAGATGTCCATTTCCGAAGGGGTGCGCTACGTCCATGAGCACCAGGTTCAAGTCCCGCTCCAACTGCATATGCTGAAACCCATCATCAATAATAAAAAACTCAGATCCGAATTTTTCATGGGCATACATTCCCGCCAGATAACGCTCTCTGGACAATACCACGGAACTTCCCGGAACCTTACGGGCCAGCAGTACCGGCTCATCTCCGGCCAAACGGGAATCTGCCAGGAGCCGCTGTCCGTTGGATACCTCCAGCACACGACTTTTGTACTGCCCTCCATATCCCCTTGAAATGATGCATGCCTGTATTTTTTCAGACAACGCCCATTTCGCCAGCGCAGCAACCGCCGGTGTTTTGCCCGTACCGCCGACAGTAAGATTCCCCACACTCACCACAAATCCGGGCAAGCTTTTTTTCTTTAAGATCCCCAGACCATATGCAGCATACCGAAGCCTTTGTACAAAACCATATAACAATGAAAAAAACGCCAACACAGGCGTATAAAACTTGAGGGATTTCTCCCGGTGAATGGATGACCAGTCTCTCCTCTGCTGGAATCCCCCCATCAGCCGACTCGATTCACACCAAAGACCAGGTTTTGGGCAATGTAACCCATAACCCGCTTAAGCGCCCCACGGTTTTCAACCACAAATGACTTTGCCCTGCCCCCCATTCGTTCGCGCAATGCCGAATCCGACAGAAGACGTTCCATGGCATCGTGAAGTTCGGCATCATCCTGAACCCGCAACGCCCCGCCGGCCTTCAGAATCGATTCCGACATAAATTCAAAATTGTGGGTATGGGGTCCGAAAAGCACGGGGATGCCCCAGTCGGCAGGCTCCAGCAGGTTATGTCCACCAACGGGAACAAGACTTCCACCTACAAATGCTGTACTGCCCACGCCGTAGACATATTCTAACTCACCCACCGTATCCAGGACCAGAACATCATAGGGATGAATTTTTTTTGAAACCGTTGTTCTCAAAGCGACCGCCATGCCTTGATTGCTGATCATGCTCGAAATCTCGTGGGATCTGCCCACATCTCGCGGTGCGATAATCAGGCGCAACAAGGGAAATTTTCGTTTCAAATTCCGAAACACCCGCAACAGCACAGCCTCTTCACCTTCGTGAGTGCTACCGGCCACCCAGAGCCGCATCTCCGGTTCCAACCCGAGTGTTTCCAACCATTGCCCATTTTCATGAGCGTCCATGGTGAACATTTCGCGATCAAATTTGATATTGCCTGTGGTTATCACTTTTTCTCGGTCCATCCCCAATTGCAGCAATCTGTCCCGGTCCAGATCCGTTTGCATGAGGCAGTACTCTAAAGAGGCAAACATTCGTTTCACCAAAGCCGGCGCCTTTTTGTAGGACTTCAGGGTACGGGGGGAAATCCGGCCGTTCACCAGAAGACTCCTGACACCTTTCTGTTTCAAGAAACTGAGCAATCCGGGCCACAAATCCGTTTCAACCAGAATGAAAACAGACGGCTTCACGCAGTTGATGACGCGTCTTGTGCACCACCAGGCATCCAACGGCAATGTCATGATACACGCGACCTGGCCTGAAAATTTTTCCGTTGCCAACGCCATACCGCTTCTGGTGGTCACGGAAAACACAATGTCTTTTTCGGGAAACGCCACTTTCAGTTGCGCCACCAGGGGAACAGCCGAAAGCACTTCCCCCACCGAAAGGGCGTGAACCCAAAGGTTGCCTTTTTTGGGTAACCTTTTCGGCAGGTCCAGGGCAAGCCGCTCCCTTAAGCGTTTGCTTCCCGAAAATAAGGCGGCCATGGCCAAAAAACACAGCGCAAATGTCCACATAAAATGATATAAAATCATCATGCGTTATCAGACCTTAACTTAACCAAAATCATGTCCGCGTTGGCAGTTCGATTACGAATTTTGTTCCCTTCGGGTGATTGTCCTTCACCCGGATAAACCCGTCATGGTCCGTAATTATGGTGCTGACGATGGCAAGCCCCAGACCGGTCCCATGCTTTTTGGTGGAAAAATAAGGTTCAAACAACCTTGCCTTGTTCTGGGAATCAATGCCCCGACCGTTATCTGCCACCTCAATTCGAGCCATTTTCAAGACACTGTCATAATCCAGATCAATCACCACCTCGCCCTTGCCTTCCATAGCTTGAATGGCATTGTCCAGCAGGTTGATCATAACACGCCTTATCTGCTCCCGGTCCAGGTTGAAGATAGGCACCTTCCCTGAACGGTTGAACATAAAGGAAATGTCCTTGTGAGCTTCCCTGTAAAGCGTTAAAGATTCTTCGATAATTTCACTGATATTCGAAGGCGCCGGGTTTGCTGCAGGCATGCGGGCAAAATTTGAAAATTCATTGACAAGACGCTTCAGTTCATCCACCTGGGTAATAATCATCCCCGTACACTCGAGAAATACTTTTGAATCTTCATCACCCAGCTTCTCACCGTAACGTTTCTTAAGTCGTTGCGCTGAAAGCTGAATGGGTGTCAACGGGTTCTTGACTTCATGGGCGATACGCCTCGCCACCTCTCGCCATGCGGCCATCCGTTGGGCTTTTTCGATCTCGGTTAAATCCTCCAAAACAGCCACAAGCCCCAGATACCCTCCCCGATCATCCTGAAGGACGTTCAGACTCACCAGCAGGGTCAACTGCCGATTTCCGGCTGACATCCGAATCTGTTTATTCATAAACCCTTTTCGAAGAAGCCCCTCATTTCGAATAAAGTCTTCAACAATTTTTTTGTTTTCTTGGGACAGGATCTCCTTGTAGTTCTTCCCAATGATCTTTTTCGCCTTTATGTTGAGCATCCTTTCCGCGGATTTGTTAATGGTCAAAATTCGACCTCTGGCATCTGCTGACACCACCCCGGCGGCCACATTTTCCAGAACAATCTCCATATACAACCGGCGTTGTTCCAATTCCAGATTGCTGCCCACCAACTCCTGATTGGCTGACTCCAGACTGTTTTTACCGGTTTTCAGATCCCTGGTCATGCGATTAAATGAATTCACCAGCAGACCCATCTCATCTTTCGTTTCCAAATCAATAAAAAAGTCGTAATCCCCTGAGGCGATGCGATTGGTCGCCTCAGCCAGCTCTTTTATGGGAACGGTAACTTCTTTTGAAATATAAAACCCGAACCACACGGACGTGAAAATAATCAACAGGGTTACAATGGAAAGGGTAATCATGTGACTGGCCTTAATGGGGGTCTTCAGCATTTTGAGTTGCCGGTATTCCTGAAGGCCTTTTGAAATGGCATGCAGCCGATTCACGAAAGATCCCGGAACAAAACGGGTTAATACCAGCAGACCCACCACGGCCTTGGAAGCGGTTCGAGAGAAAATCGGCACAACCCCCCCCACAAGATCGCCGTGCGGCGACGATTGTATATATTGTCCGTCAGCTCCTTCCAGAATCGTATGATCCAGAACGTCCGTCGCCGGATCCTTGAAGGAGGTAAGATCAATGCGGTGATCCTTTGAAACCGACAACATTTCCCGCTCTTTGGAAAAGACCTTCAAGGATGCAAGCCCGGATTCCTTTCTTTTTTCATCGGTGAATCTTTCGAGGTCCTCTTTTTTGCCGGGAATTAAGAAGCCTTCGTATGTAATGACCCGACTTAACACGTTGCCGAAAGAAAGCATTTCATCGGTAATGCCGTTGTAGTAGTCCTGCCCCACCTCCAGTGACGATTTGAGGGACCTTTCAATCTGCAGGTTAAACCAATAGTCTATGGATGAAGAGATAAATTGTGCTGAAACAAAAAAAAGAATCGTCGTGGGTAAGAGGGAAAGGGTCACAAAGGCCAGCACCAGTTTGGTCCTGAGCCTGGCCCCCATAATGCCTTTTTTGCGCTCAAACAACAGCTTGACCAGGTTCCTTACCGTGAGAAAAAGCAACAGAAGAAGCAAAATCACATTGATATTGATGAGCGCAAAAGCGATGATGCTGCTGGAAAAAGGCAGGGCCTGTCCAAGATGAAATACGCGCATGGTGAGATAGATCAAAAACGAGATCACCAAACACAAAAAAGCAATTACATAACGTTCTCTGCGGCGTCTTTTGAGATCACTTAATTCAGCTTCGAGGTAATCTTTCATGGCACACAACAGGGGATAGAAATTTCTGGCAAAAAACGACCTCTGATAAATGAGGGCGGTTTACCGGACAAAATCCATGGCGCTTCATATGTGCAGGCAGGACTGATATCCACAGAACCTCAGTATCTGAAATCCACCGAATACCAATCTGTCTCAAAATCCCACAAAGAAAGGAAAAAAAAGACATAATGAAAATAGAAGGGCAGCTTGATGGTATCGAGCTCTGCCATCATATTGATCTGATATCGATTTCCCCGATGCAGATTCCGAAGTTCAGTTACTTTCAGCCCCACGATTTCGGCCATCAATCGCTTGGCCTGGTCAAAGTCTTTGGCAAGAACAACCTTTTCATCCTGCGAGGACAACCTTACTTCATAAACTTTTTTCAGGCTGTCGTATTTTATCTCATGACTGACCTTTAGATCCGCAATTTTTTTGTCCCACCACCAATTCCGAACTTCATTTAAATTAACAAAAAAGGTGAAAGTGGTATTTACGCCGTTATCGATGGCTTTTTTCATATCCCCAGGGAAACAATCCGTTACGGTAAAATAGAGCAGTAGATGATCACGGGTGTTGGTAACCACAATATCCGTAAGCTTGGCATCCTCCGCCATGGCAGGCGGCGTCAATAACGGTCCGGTGCAGGCCAGAAAAAGCATTGCCAGAACAGACAATCTGAGGCCTTTGCTAAAAGTTGAAATAATCTTCATCTCCAGGGTTCCATACTGAAAAAAATATGGCAAACATTCACAGGTAAAGCGTTTGAATAAACCTAACCTTTATAAAATTTTAATGGATAATGATAAGGTAGCATACGGGAAAATGCAAGGCATATCCCCATCAATTCTTATTTTGGCACTTGGAATGTGGAATATGAGATCGCAATGGACGTCTTTTAAATGACACAAAAAAACCGCCTCTTAACTTATGACGGAAAAGAGACGGCTGAATAATACTGAAATGGGTTGCCTTCTTTAAAAAAGCATATGGGCTTTAAAAAAGCAAATGGGCTTTAAAAAATCATACGGGGACAAGTTCCGGCAAACCGAAAGCCGGAATGCTCAGGCTGTTTCGGGTGCATTCCTCAGGAGTACCAAATGTCATCACTTTCCAGTGCTTTTTGGATGCCATCAGTTTCGTTAACATCTTCTGGTTCAGAAAATGGCCGGATTTCTTTACAACAAAATGACCGATGACGGGTGACTGGGAGAGAGAGAGATCCCCGATAAAATCAAGAATCTTGTGCCTGACAAACTCATCTTTGTATCTAAGGCCATCCTCGTTCAGGATTCTGAAATCATCAATGACGACGGCATTGTCAAGGGAGCCCCCTTTGGCAAACCCATTTTCTTTCAAGGTTCGAACGTCCTTTAGAAACCCAAATGTTCTGGCCCGGCTGATTTCCCGAATAAAATCACCCCCTGAAAAGCATAATTCGTACTCCTGATTCCTCAGTAACGGGTGCTGAAAATCGATCATATAACTGATCTTGAGTTCCTTTGAAGGATATACACAAATAGATCGTTGGCCATCATCCAGCTTAAAGGGCTTTTTGACCACGATAAATCGTTTTGGCTCTTGCTGCTCTTCTATACCTGCGCTCTTGAGGAGATAAACAAAGGGGGCTGAACTGCCGTCCATGATGGGCACTTCAGGTCCATCCAGTTCCACTTGAGCGTTATCAATACCCAAACCGTAAAATGCAGCCATCAGATGTTCAATGGTCGATACCCGACATCCATTGGAACCGATACTTGTGGCCAGGGTCGTATCAGATACGTTGTCAAAATGGGCATCGATAACCGAAGATCCAGACAAATCGGTTCTCACAAACCGTATTCCCGTACCGCACGGGGCAGGCTTGATATTAATTTTTATCTTTTCACCTGAATGAAGGCCCAATCCGGTACAACCAACATCTTCCTTCAAGGTGCGCTGTTTGAAATCCACAGGTTTCTCCTTTTCAAAAGTAGAGCAGTCCGCTCACCTTTTTTACATCACGCTAGGCTTTAC
>CAYSFQ010000080.1:0-10454 GCA_964430575.1 uncultured Desulfobacteraceae bacterium | reverse complement strand
TTTCCCGGGCAACCACCGCCAATGATTCCACATCATCGATCAAATGATCAAAAAGAGACTTCTGCTTAATCCCCATATGGGCGGCCGCCACGCTGATGGCTTCAATGGCCCTTCCGCTGAGCTTAAAGGTTGCCCGCACCGATTGTTTGCCTCTCAATTCAGACGCCGCCGGCACGGCAATACTCTGCTCCGGGCTCAAATGTTTTTTTTCCACCATATCTGTCACCTCAAATTTTCAGGCATTCAAGGGCCTCGGCAAAAAATAAATACACAATCTGGCTTGTCCTTTGGTCCGTCTACTGCGTTGCATCCACCGGCACATATCCACTAATATGCACCGGTGGATGCGCCTTGTATACGAACCAAAATACGGCGCAATCTTGCGCATTTATTTTTTGCCGAGACCCCAAGAACGTAAATCCATTACTCAGATACCATAAACCATATTGGTAATGCAATATTTTTTTTTATTATATTATTGAATTTTTAAAAAGGCTGCTTATTTTGTATCTCAATGAAACAAATAAAATGTTTTAAAGAGACTCAAAAACAAAAATAATAATGACTGGAGGTAACAAAATGCACCTTGTAAAATTTTCACCCTGGAGAAATTCCATCAATTTACCGCATCGCCTAAACACGTTTTTTGATCATTCCCTCTTTAATCCGGATTGGACGGAGGGTGAATCAAAAATGTCCAATTGGAATCCATCCGTGGACATTTTTGAAAACGACGAGGCGATCGTCATCAAGGCGGAGATTCCCGGGGTAGACAAAAAAGATATTACAGTGGACTTTAAAGGCGGCCTTCTTGTCCTCAAAGGGGAAAGGGACAGAGAAGAAGAAACAAAAGAGGAAAACTACTATCGAAAAGAGAGGGTTTTCGGAAAATTTCAGCGATCTTTTAAACTCCCGGGAGACGTCGATCCGGAAAAGATCAAAGCTGATTTCAAAGACGGCGTTTTAAGAATTGACATCCCCAAACCGGAAAAACAGCAACCCAAGCAAATCACGGTCCATTAAACCACCATTCCTCCAAACCCCTCAACCAGGGGGGGCGGCTCCGGTTGAGCCGCCCCCCCCTTTCTAAACCACAAAAAGTTCAAAGAAAATCTGGAAGCTTACATGACGTCTTTGTCGCTCTCTTCTATGACACGGTCGATCTCGGCCTGAAGTTGAGGCGGAAGCCCGGGGATGTCAACACTTAAAAACCCCCGAACAATGGTGGAGGTGGCCTCTTCCTCGTTGAGCCCCCGGCTCATGAGGTAGGAGATCTCCTCCTGGGCGATTTTCCCCACCGCAGCCTCATGACTCATTTCCACCCCGTCCACATGCCCTTCCAGCTCCGGGATGGCATGAATCAAGCCCCCGTTTAACAACAACCCCTTACATTCCAGATGAGCCTTGATTTCGGGAACTTCTCCGATGAGATGCCCCCTTGCGATCATCTTTCCGCCATTGCTGATGGCCCTGGCAACGATTTCCGCCCGAGTCCCTTTCTCCTTGAGAAAAATCCGGCCCCCCAAATCGTATTCGGATCCGGGACTTCCCACCACGATGCTGTAAAAGCGCGCCACCGCGTCTTCACCCACCAAGTGTGTTGTGGGATACATCTGTATGCTTCGAACCGGCTTCATGGAAATATAATTGTTAATGAAAAGGCCTCCCTCTTCCACCCTTGCCACGGACCGGGGCCGCACCATCACTTCCTCCGCCCAGTTGTGAATCATGGTGAAGGTCAGTTTGGCGTTTTTCTTTACAAAAAACTCCGATATCCCCACATGGAGACCCCGTTTAAGATGGGGGGCCGTGGCACATCCCGATATGATATGAAGTTCGGAATCTTCTTCCGCAACAATGATGTTGTGTACATTCTGCTGCATGCCGTCCTTATGCATATAAAGACAAGCCTGAACGGGATAGACCGATTTGCTTCCGGGAAGGGACCGGATGACGTATCCGTCGTGCAGACCCAACTCGGCGGCCGCCGTATATTTGTCGGCGCTCACGTCCGCCAGCTTCCAGTAATAATCGCGAACCCAAGGCTGCTCCGCCAACGCTTTTTGAATGGAAAGGACTTCAATGCCTTCCTGGGAACTGTGGCAATGGACAGCATTGGTGTTCATCTGCAGAAAGGTTCCCCCCCTTTCCTTTTCCGTCACATCCAGTCCCGCCATGAGCAACCGTTCTTGTTCTTCCCGGGGCAGACCGCGAAGGTCATCATCCGCCATTTCGAAATGGGGCGACGGCGTTGGGTCAAATGTGCTAAGATCCACATCCGGCCCTATGGCGCCCTTTTTGTGGATTGCCTCTTTCGCTTCTAGCTGAAATTGTTCGTCGATATGCATCTTACGCACTCCTCATATCCGGTGTCGCCCACGCAATTGAGAATCTCCCTGGGGTTGCTCACACAACTGAGCTTCCCGTTGTAGAGCACCTGTCCTTTATCGGCTGAGACATAATCCAGGATAAATCCCGTATGGGTAATGATCAAACCCATTTTGCGCCTGTCGGCCTTGGCCTGCATTTTCGACCGATCCTTTGAGGGATGAAAGTGCTTCTCAAGAAGTTCGGCAATGGTATTGCCCACGAGAGAGATGTTTTCCATGTCAACCCCCGATTCAGGCTCATCGAACAGCATCAGATCCGGTTCTTGCGCCATCAGCTGCAGCAATTCCGACCGTTTGATTTCACCGCCGGAAAAACCCGCGTTCACATCCCGGTCCAGGAAATCTTCAAAATCGACGCGCCTTGCCAGGGCCATTGAATCGGTTTCCTCACCCGCGCACAAATCCACCATCTGCCGGGTTTTGAGGCCGTTAATGGTGGGCGGCCGCTGGTAGGACATGCCGATGCCCATTTTTGCCCGCTCATCAATAGGGGCATGGGTAATATCTTCCCCCTTGAACAAAATTTTCCCGGAAACCACCTCGTACTGGGGGTATCCCATAATGGTCATCAACAGGGACGTCTTGCCGCTCCCATTGGGACCAAAAAGGATGTGGGTTTCACCAGAATGGATTTCGAGATCAATATGTTTCAAGATCTCCTTCTCCCCCAGTTTAACCTGCAAATCCTCTATTCTAAGCATCTTATATCTCCTTTTTCCCGCTTTCCCTTTTCGATACTGCTTTCATATTCACAAATGGAACGAATACGATAATTTCAATACATATAACAACTGTTGCGTGCTTTCGCAAGACGACAAATTATCAGTTGAAAAACCTGCCGGGAACCCTGAGGCAAAAGAATCCTTCACTTTTTTCGCTTTCTTGTTGCACAATCACGAATAAGTTGTTATTTTTTTTTGTTTTGAAACCGGCACGCTGGGGTATCGAGGGTGACGGTTCCCCAGAACCCATTTTCTTGAAAGGATTCACCCAATGGAATTTCAAAATGTATCCATCATCGGCTTGGCCCATGTGGATGCACCCCAACGCGTCACCTCGTCTGAGCTTGAAGAACAACTTTCACCCCTCTTAAAACGAATCCAGGCGCGAACAGACATTATACAGTCCCTCACCGGAATTATGGCAAGACGATTCTGGGAACCAGGCCGGCAACCCAGCGAGGCGGCCACCATGGCGGCTGAAAAAGCCATTCTGAACGCTGGAATCGACAGATCACAACTTGGCATTCTCCTGAACACCTCTGTCTGCCGGGATTATATCGAACCTTCGGTGGCCTGTCTGGTACACGGAAATCTGGGCCTCAGCCCCGAATGCATGAACTTTGATGTGGGAAATGCATGCCTTGCGTTTTTAAACGGCATGGAAATCATCGGCAATATGATCGAACGTGGACAGGTGGATTACGGCATCGTGGTAGACGGTGAAGGGAGCCGCTTTGTGGTGGAAACCACCATTCAAAGACTTCTGGCTTCAGACTGTGATGTGGAGACCTTTCGCGCCAATTTTGCCACCTTCACCCTGGGTTCAGGCGGGGCCGCCATGGTACTGGCACGCTCGGACCTGGCGCCCACCGGCCATCGATTACTCGGCGGCGTCAGCCTGGCCGCCACCGAGCACAAAGACCTGTGCCGGGGACAGGTGGATAGCATGCAGACCGATGCCAGCGCCCTGCTGGTTGCCGGACTTCAACTGGCTGGTGCCACATTCAATAAAGCCAAAAATGAGCTGGGGTGGCACCCTGAAGATCTTGATCAGTTCATCCTCCACCAGGTGAGCGCTGTCCACACAGCCAAACTGATCGAACTGCTTGGGCTGGATGACAAAAAAGTTTTCAAGACATTCCCCGAATATGGCAATGTGGGTCCCGCTGCCATTCCCATTACCCTCTCCAAGGCCGTTGAAGCGGATCGCATTCACAAAAACGACCGGGTAGCCCTAATGGGCATCGGCAGCGGCCTGAACTGCTCGATGATGGAGGTCCGGTGGTAACCGTTCTTCTGGATAACCATGTCTGATTTTGTAAACATCGCCGCCTATCTCCCTAAAATGGCTGAAAAACAGCCCCATAAACCGGCGGTCAGTTTTCCGACGGGCCGAGACAAGAACGGCCGCGTCCGATATACTCATTACACTTTTCGACAGCTTGACCATGAAAGCGACCTCATGGCGCGGGGCCTGGACCAGGTAGGCGTTAAACGTGGCGTCCGCACGGCGCTCATGGTCAAACCCAGCCTTGAATTCTTTGCGTTAACATTTGCAGTTTTTAAAGTGGGCGCCGTTCCGGTGCTCGTCGATCCGGGGATCGGCATCAGGAACCTTAAAAGCTGCCTTGAACAGGCGGAACCCGAGGCCTTTATCGGCATCCCTCAAGCCCACATGGCCCGTGCAGTACTGGGGTGGGGACGAAAAACCATTCGAACCCGGATTACCGTGGGAAAACGGCTGCTCTGGAAGGGAATCACCCTTGACCGGATCAGAATACTGGGTAGATCCGTCCCGCCACGCCAGATGGCGCGAACTCAAAAGGATGAAATGGCGGCCATCCTCTTTACCAGCGGCAGCACCGGCCCACCCAGAGGCGCGGTATATACCCACGGCAATTTCGCAGCCCAAGTGGAATCCATTCGAAACACCTATCACATTGAACCCGGTGAAATCGACCTGCCTACCTTTCCCCTCTTCGCCCTTTTCGGCCCGGCCCTGGGCATGGCCATTGTGATTCCCGACATGGACCCCACCCGGCCCGCCCATGTGGACCCTCGAAAAATCATAGAAGCCATTCAAGATTTCGGCATCACCAACATGTTCGGTTCCCCGGCACTGATTGACCGCGTGGGGCGGTACGGCCAAGAACGCGGCGTTACACTCCCAACCCTTCGCCGGGTCATCGCAGCAGGGGCCCCCATGCCCCCGGCAGTATTGGCACGTTTCTGCGCCATGCTGTCGCCCGAAGCCCAGGTTCACACCGGTTATGGGGCCACGGAAGCCATGCCGGTATCATCCATGGGAAGCCACGAGATCCTCAACCATACAAGATACGAAACCGATGCGGGAAAGGGCGTCTGCGTGGGGAAACCCGTGGATGGGATGAGGGTCGCCGTGGTCCCCATTACCGATAGCCCCCTTCCACTGTGGAATGATTCCCTCACACTTCCCGTGGGAGAAGTGGGGGAAATCGCCGTTAAAGGCCCCGTGGCCACCCGTTCCTATTACAAGCAGGAATCGGCAACCCGGCTGGCCAAAATTTATGAGAAAAACCAGACTGGTTTCTGGCATCGCATGGGCGACCTTGGGACACTGGATGAACAGGGAAGGTTGTGGTTTTTCGGTCGTAAATTCCACCGGGTGGTCACCCCTTCAAGAACCCATTTTACAATCGCCTGCGAAGGGGTGTTCAATACCCATCCAAAAGTTTTTCGGACGGCCCTGACAGGCGTCAAAATAGGCGGGGTCGTTCACCCCATACTCTGTGTTGAACTGGAAGGGCATCCAAAAAACCCTGACAGGGAGGCCATTAGACGGGAACTTCTCGAACTGGGAGCAACAAGGCCCCATACGAAAGAGATTAAAACCATTCTGTTTCACGATGGGTTTCCCGTTGACATTCGGCATAACGCCAAAATCTATCGGGACAGGCTTGGGGTCTGGGCGTCCCGGAAACTGGCCAAAAAGAGGATGCGGAAAAAGGCATGAAAACCCTTGTGACCGGTGGCGGAGGGTTTCTGGGAAAAGCCATCGTCAAACGGCTTATAAACCGCGGAGACCGAGTCCGCAGCTTTTCCAGGGGGCATTATCCGGAACTGCGCCGCCTGGGGGCCGACGTTCAGAGAGGCGACCTGGCGGATAAAAAAGCTGTTATAACAGCGGTGGAGGGTTGTGATGCGGTTTTCCACGTGGCCGCCAAACCGGGCATATGGGGCCCATACCATTCCTATTACGAAACCAATGTGACAGGCACCGAAAATATTATTGAGGCCTGCAGAAAAAATCAAGTTTCAAAACTCGTCTATACCAGTTCGCCCAGTGTGGTTTTTGGCGGGGGCAGCATGGAAGACGTAAACGAATCGGCGCCTTATCCGAAAACTTATCTGACCCATTACCCGAAAACCAAAGCCATGGCGGAACGTAAAGTGCTTTCCGCCAACGACACTGACCTGGCCACCATCGCCCTGCGGCCCCACCTGATCTGGGGACCGGGGGATCCAAACTTTCTGCCCCGGTTGATTGAACGAAGAAAAGCGGGCCGCCTGGCCAAGGTGGGAAAGCAACCCCACCTGGTGGACTGCATTTATATCGACAACGTCGTGGATGCCCACATTCTGGCGGCGGATCGCCTTCATCCCGGATCTTCCATTTCCGGGAAAGCCTACTTCATTTCTCAGGGAGAACCCATAGATATCGGCGAATTGATGGATCGTATTGTAGGGGCCGCCGGCCTTGACCCCATCGATCGCACCGTCCCCGCCCATCTGGCATATGCGGCAGGCTGTCTCCTTGAAATGATCTACGGCATGCTCAGGCTTCAAGGGGAACCGCCCATGACGCGTTTTCTGGCCAAACAGTTGTCTACGGCCCACTGGTTTGACATGAGCGCAGCCCGAAAAGAGCTGGGTTACACGCCGGCCATTTCCATTGAAGAGGGGTTAATGCGTCTGGAAGCCTCCTTAAAACATGATCCAAACTCAAGTCATCAGGTTCAATCCATATGAAAAAATATTACAAAGAGAGATTTGAGGCCCACAAACGCCTTTCAAAAAAACTGGCGTCCACCACGGAAGTCAACGAAATTCTCGAAACCCTGCGAGCGGAAACCCGAAACCTGATGCCATCATCCATGGAGACTTGCATCATCATGCTGGATCCCGATGCGCAGAAATACACCAGGCCCCTTCAATGCGCCCTGTACGACCGGCCTGTCAACTGCCTCTCCTGCAAAAAAAACCGCCCCGCCATCCAGAAAGCCCTGGCAATGAAAAAGGGCGTGGTCATCTCCAAAACCAACCCCATTGTCAGACCGGACGGCACGACCGTGAGCACAGGTCCGGAAGCCGCCATGCCTGTATTTGTGGACAATGACATCGTGGCCGTCATTAATGTGGTATCCCAGCCCGACGCCCGTTTTACAAAGAAGGACTTCTATTTCATGAAGGACCTTTCCGAAATAGCCGGCAATGCCATCATGGCCGCAAAAAAGCACTGGGGAATGACCCAGGAAAAAATTGAGATCAGCCAGAAACTGGCCCATCTCTCCCCTTTTGTTCCGCAGTCGGTGCGGCATATCGTGGAAAGCAATCCCGAATTGCTCAACCAGGAAAAAGAAAGCAGGGAGGTATCCGTCCTCTTTCTGGATCTCGAAGGGTACACCCGGCTCAGCACCAGCAAAAGCGCGGAGGCGGTGAACCACATGGTGGAAGAGATGTTTTCCAATTTTGTCGATCCCATCCACCGATCGGGCGGCGATATTAACGAAACCGCAGGCGATGGGCTCATGATTATTTTCAAGAATGACGACGCAAGAACCAATGCGATCAATGCGGTCAAAGCCGCTTTTGACATTCATGAGCAAAATCTTCAGCTCAACCAAAAAATGTCAGACCGCTTCGAACCGGTCAATGTCAATATCGGCATCAACTCCGGCGTGGCCCTGGTGGGGATGACCGTTTTCAAAGGGACATTGGAAACCCGCATGACCTACACGGCGACGGGGCCGGTAACCAACCTGGCAGCCCGTTTGGCGGACCATGCGAAAGGCGGGGATATTATCATCGGTGAGGAGACCCAGAAAATGATTGAGGGGCTCTGGCAGGCATATGATATGGGGCTTGTGCCATTGAAAGGGATTGATCAATCTCTCAGGATATACTCTCTTTTGAGAAATCCACTCAAAACAGCGCCTCAACCCACCGCTTGAGCCGTTTCGACCCCCTGCTCAAACAAGTCTTTTTTCCGTTCTTCCCGCCCCATTTCCCAGATAATGCACCGGTCCCGAAACTTGCAGTAAATGGAGGGATCGGTACAGGAGACCCCATTATCGAGGCATTCGCTGCAATATCCGGTGAGATGTTTCTGGCAGGGGATAACCGCCTCGCGATCCGGATGATTTCTACAATGCATGACGCCTCCTCATTACGCTGAATCCACCCGGTAACGATCCGCCTCCATCAACCAGCCCCGTTTCATCAAAACCAGCACGAGGGCCGTGAACAGGTATGCCATGGCAAAACCCAGGTGAGAAATATCGATAAAGACTGTAAATGCCGGCGAAAAAAGCACGTCCGGCATGTTCTTGAACACTCTCAGAATACCCGTTGCAACGATCCCTGCCATCAGGATAATCCGAAAATAGGCCGAAGGGGTCAACTGGAATTGCTTTCTTCCGGTAAGGATGTAATCCAAAATGAAATAGGCAAATAGGCCTAGCAATACACTGGCCCCCAGATAATGCAGGAAATGGGTTGCATAAAAATCGGCTGACCAGGCCATGCCCGGTATATCGGAAATGTAATACCGTTTAAAGATGGGCATCTGACCAAATCCCGTGAAGGTTGTTAATATCATGGCCAGGATAAAGACTCGACGGAGCGCTTTGTTTCCCGCTGTCAATCTGGTTCGATTTAAGGTTTTCATGACTTAATTATCCTCCGAGCCCATGCTTTTTTTAGCGCCCACAAAGAATTTTGCCGCAGCCGCCGCTATACCGGCGATGGGGGCAATCACCATGGCCTTTGCCAGGTTGTCCGCCTGGGCCATGGAATCCTTTACGGATCTCAAATCCGGTTTTCCCGGACCCGTTTCGACAGCCTTGTTCAGGTCCTCAAAAGGCACGGGTGAAACATAGATGGTATTGGTGCCGCCATTTTCTTTTTCCCCGTAAATATACCCACCGATTTCCTTTTGAATGGCATGGGCCTCTTTTATGATCTCATCCCTTGGACCGATTTTCTGCACATCCTCGGGGCATGCATCGATACAGGCGGGCAGCTCTCCTTCGGCAATCCGGTTGTAGCACCGGTCGCATTTGTACATGACGCCATTCCCCGCCAAGGCGGGGAGAATGTCCAAATACAACCCCACGCCGGTCTGACGCTGGGGAATGTGCCAGGGGCAAACATCCTTGCACTTGGATCCTCCCAGGCAATAATCCGAATTGATCCGGGTGATGCCGTTTTTCAGTTTAAAGGCGGCACCCCAGGGACAAAGGTCCGCACAAGGCGGATTCTGGCAATGCATACATCTGCGGGGAATGGTAAATGTCTCTTCTTTTCCATTCACCTTAACCGTGGCTTCCTGGATGTACAGCCAATTATAGGGAGTGAGCCGATCCATCACATCCCTTTTATCGGACCAGTCAGAGACCTTCACCCGACTGGGGTACATCTTTGGAAAGGGTTTTTCCGGTTCGGGAAACTTCGGCTCATTGACTTCCTGACAGGCTTCCACACAAGCCTCGCAGCCGATGCATTTCCGCACATCAATAAGGGTTGCGAGTTCTTCCACCGAAGACGCTTTGACAGCTTCCGGCATTGGCAGGGAAGATGTGACAGCAGCCCCCGCAGCCGCCAGGCCGCCCTTTATGAATGATCTTCTGGAAATTTTTCCGTCCATCTTTATGTCACCTCTTAAATAGTGCCTGAACGAAAACCCCTGTTCAGGCAAAATCCGAATATCGAAATCCGAAACAAATTCGAATATCAAATGACAAAATGTCACAAACTAAGACTTTGATAATACGATCTTTTTGTCATTGGGACATTGATTTTTTGGTCATTATTTCGTATTTCGTGCTTCGGATTTCGAATTTCTTGACCGGTAAATTCAGGGTTCTCGGTCAAGCACTAAATGTTAATGATCCGTCTGGCTTGTACAGTATAGAGTCGGCAATTTGAAATCGGTTACAACGCATAAAACCGAAAAATCATGGGAAAGACTGTAGTGCACCAGATCGCACCAGGGCCTTAATCAGCGCACACATGGGAAGACCCACCACATTGGTGTAAGAACCGGAAATGGATTCCACCATAAATGAACCCACCCCCTGAATGG
>CAYSFQ010000079.1:7116-10482 GCA_964430575.1 uncultured Desulfobacteraceae bacterium | reverse complement strand
GATCGTATGTCATAAAGGATGATGGGTTTGCCATAACTGGGCGCCTCACTCAGGCGGACATTTCGAGGAATCACCGTTTCCAGCACCCGCTCATTGAAGAGTGCGCGGGCCTCCTGCTCGACTTGACGGGAAAGGTTATTCCGCCTGTCATACATGGTCAGCAGAATATCGACGCGTCTGAGCACGGGGTTGAGTCTTTTCTTGACGGCTTTCACGGTGGGCAGCAGTTTGGACAATCCTTCCAGTGCGTAGTACTCGCATTGAAGGGGCACGAGGACGGATGCTGATGCCGTGAGGGCGTTGATGGTGAGAAAGCCGAGTGAGGGAGGGCAATCGAGAAATATATAATCATAGCGTTTTCGAAGTGCTGAAATGGGCTTTCTCAGAAGAAATTCCTTGGAGGTCATGGAAACCATTTCCACTTCGGCGCCGATGAGTTCTTGGGTGGCACCCAGAAGTTGAAGGTGGGGGAGTGCGGTCTCAGCGATGGCATCTTCCAGGGAAGAAGTTCCCATCAAAACATCATAGAGGCCATGGGGCAACTCGGCGATATCCAGCCCCAATCCAGTGGTGGCATTCCCTTGAGGATCACAATCAATCAGAAGACAGGATTTTTCAGCAGCGGCAATGGCGGCAGAAAGATTAACAGCAGTGGTTGTTTTTCCCACCCCCCCTTTTTGATTGGAAATGGCAATGACCTGGGCCATAATTTTAACCCTTAAATCGTTAACCCCAGTTGAAACCCTTCTCGAATGGCAATCAGCACGTTTCGCGGCTTTTTAGCGTCGCCGATAACATGGATTTCAGGTACCAGATCTCCTATCCCATCCACCAATTCATCTTCTGCTTTTGACCCCGCGGCGAGTACAACGGTATCAGCAGCGATAAATCCTGGTCCCTGTTCATCTTCCACCTGAAGGCCTTCCGGAGTTATCCCCACAGCTTCGGTTTGCGTTATAATTTTCACGCCGAGGCGCCTCAATTCCCCCATAAGGGTCCATTTGGTGGTCAGCCCCACATCGACGCCTGCCTTTTTGGTCATTTCAACCACCGTGACCTGCTTGCTTCCCTGGTCGAGCAACGCTGTCAATGTTTCGGGTGTTTCGGCGCGGTTTACCATGAGAAAGTGAAGCACTTCGGGAGACAGGGTGCCCTGGTTAGCCAGAAACAGGGCGGTTTCAAGGCCCACGGCGTTTCCGCCAAGAATCACCACATTTTCCCCTGTTTCCGCATTTTTTTCAAGCAGTTCCCAGGCTTGAATCACATTGTCACCATCGATGCCCTTGATTTTCGGTTTTGCTGGTTGAGCACCGGCAGCCACCACCACCACATCCGGCGCCATCTGGCGGATGACGGCCGGTGTTGCTGTCTTTTCCAGAACCATCTCCACCCCTTTGTCTTGGAGATTGTGGATGAGGTCGATGGCTGCTGTCTCCAGCTCCCCGCGCCCGGGGATAAGGTGGTTTAAGAGAATCTGGCCCCCGAGCCTGTCCGTTTTCTCCATGAGCGTCACATGATGCCCTCGATCTTTGGCAGTACATGCCAGCGTCATACCGGCGGGACCACCACCCACAACGAGTATTTTACGGGATTTTGGCGCGGGTTTTATCTGCAGTTCGGCCTCTCGACCGGCCCGAGGGTTTACTGTGCAGGTGGCGGGACGTCCCTGAAAAATGGAGTCAAAACACCCCTGGTTGCAGGCCACACAATGGTAGATGAGACGGGATTTTCCGGTGCGGGCCTTGTTGGGCAAATCGGGGTCTGCCAGAAGCCCTCTGGCCATGGTCACAAGGTCTGCGCCGCCGCTTCGAAGGACTTCTTCAGCCGCCTTGGGATCATTGATGCGGTTGCTGGAAATGACCGGCTTCGATACAGCGGAACGGATTCCTCTGGCCAGGTAAACGTAGGCTTTTCTGGGGACTCCCATGGTCAACTGGGGCACACGCGTTTCATGCCAGCCACCCGTGACATTAAAGAGATCGATACCGGCCTTTTCGGCTTCCGCGGAAAATATTTTTGCTTCACGGTTGGTGTTGCTCCCTTCCATGAAATCATTGCCGGCGATACGCAGCAGGATCGGATAACCAGGGCCTAAGGCCTTTCGAACTTTTGAAATGGTTTCGATACCGAACCGCATGCGGTTTTCAAAAGAGCCCCCGTATTCGTCCTCACGAAGATTGGTAATGGGTGAAAGAAACTGGCTGATGAGGTATCCGGCACTTCCCAGGATTTCAACGGCATCAAATCCCGCTTCCCGTGACCGAACAGCCGCTTCTGCGAATTTGTCCTGAACACCGGGAATCTCCTCAAGCGCCAGCGCCTTGGGGGTTTCTCCCGTCAGTCTGGAGCGGACGGCGGAAGCGGAAATCGGTTTTCGGCCGCCGATCATGGCAGAATGGGTATACCGCCCGGCCTGATAGAGTTGCGCGGCGATTTTGGCGCCATGGTTTTTAACCGCATCGGTAAGTCGCTTCAACCCGGGGATGAAACGATCGTCATGGAGGGCGATCATGCCCACCATGCCACCGAATTCATCAATGGGGCATCCCCCCACCATGGCGAGGCCGACACCCCCTCTGGCTCTTTCGGCGTAAAAATTAACGAGCTGGTCGGTGACCTCTCCCTTTGGGGTATACCCCAGATGCATGGCGGTCATGACAATCCGGTTTTTTAGCTCCATGTTCTGGATGGTGATGGGGGAAAATAAGTGAGGAAAATCCATGCTTGTTGGCTCCTTTCAATGAAAACCTCTCTGCAAACTCATGACGATGTGGGACTTTGGCATACCTGGCCGAAAATATCAACCAAACCTTTTCATATGCTACTCTTCTTCCATATAGGCTCTTTTTTTTCGCAACATTTTGATGAATGCATAAACCACAATCAACCCGCCAAAGGCAAAGAGAATTTCGTATAAGTAATAGCTCAGATGGGCAAACCACACAATGTTCTCTTTAAGGGATGATCGCCAGTCTTCTTCAATTTTGTAAAGGGGGGTACCAAGCGCCTGAAGAACGGCCTTTCGCAGGGTGACGCCATCTTTCATCAACCCGAGAATTTCAAGTAATCCCCGCTTTCCATGGGTGTTGATGATGTAGTCAATGAAACTTTTGCTCTCTTCGTAGGCCAGACGCAACACATTTGCGTTTCCGGGGAACCCCTTATTCAGGGCTCCCAACGGGATGATGCGATCAGAAAAGGCAGCTTTCGGCAAAAGGGCATCCTTTTGGTCGTGGAGAATATCCATTACACCATTACTGGTCCACTGGGCAACGCCTTCGTCAAACCATCGGGGAATAGGGGCATTATTCACGTGTTCGTGAAGGAGCAGGTGGCAGAGTTCATGTTTCAGGATATTTCTAAATT
>CAYSFQ010000079.1:0-7016 GCA_964430575.1 uncultured Desulfobacteraceae bacterium | reverse complement strand
CAGCTTCGGGCGCTTTTCGGGCCACAGCACGGCTATGGGGGAGAAGACCAGGACAATATGGTTGAAACCCCCCATGCCCATGATGGCCCTTTGGATATTCCCGTATTCAGCCTTTACGCCGAATCAAGGGATCCAGATCCTCGGATGTTTGACCTCATCGATACGTTGATCGTTGACCTTCAGGATGTGGGTACACGGGTCTATACCTTTTCCTCCACCATGCTTTGTTGCATGAGGGCTGCAGCGCGCTTTGGGAAAAAAATTGTTATCCTCGATCGACCCAATCCCCTGGGCGGGGAAATCCTGGAAGGAAACCGCCTTTCACCTGAGCTTTTCTCCTTTGTGGGTCCCGCGCCCCTGCCCATGCGGCACGGCCTCACCATGGGTGAAATGGCCCACCTGTTCAACCGGGTTTTTGCCCTGGGGTGCGATCTGGAAATTTTACCCATGGTCGGATGGCACAGACACATGACCTGGCGTGAGACTGGCCTCAGATGGATGATGCCTTCTCCCAACATGCCGTCTCCTGAAACAGCTTATGTTTATCCCGGGCAGGTTTTATGGGAAGGCACCCACGTTTCCGAAGGGAGAGGCACCTGCCGGCCCTTTGAAATTTTCGGCGCCCCTTACTTTGAACCGGCAGCCATCAGAAAACGCCTGGATCCCGAAGCCCTCAATGGATGCCGTCTTCAGGACTACCTGTTTCGCCCGACATTTCACAAGTGGTCCGGCAAGCTTTGCCGCGGTTTCAGGATTCACATTCTGGACCTCGGAGCTTACCGCCCTTACTACACCGCTTTGGCGCTGTTGCAGGCCGTGATCTCTCTCCATGGCGAGAATTTTGAATGGAAAGAGCCACCCTATGAGTATGAGCACATAAAAAAACCCATCGACATGATTTTAGGGAGTGTTTCCCTTCGGCATGGTCTGGAATCCGGGCGCGCGATGTATCGCTTAGAGAGAGACTGGTTGCCGGATCTCGAAACCTACCGAGAGTGGATCAAGCCGAGCCTGCTGTATTCGTGATAATCCAGCGGGTGTGTGCTCATTCCACTGTTGTCCAATCATGGTCAACGGGTTAATGGTGATCTCAAACAGCGGATCAGTCTTTCTGACCCCCCCCGATCCATCGATCGATGGCATCTTTGTCGAATCTCCATACTCTGCCGATTCGAATGGCAGGGATCTTTCCCTCGGCTGCATATTTGCAGATGGTAATCTCATGCAGCTTTAAGTATTTCGCAATTTCCTTGGTCGTCATGATTTTTGGCATAATATAAACTCCTCATATAGGTTCAATGGGTTTTTTTGAAGGGCAGGAAGGCCCAATTACCCATTTCTTCAAACTTTAATGCCGAAAAAACTCAAAGTCAATAAAAATTATGTTAATAGCCAATGTTAAATGAACTTTTGCCAACCTTTTTTACTCTATTTGTATTTTGGCTTTCCAAACATATTTTTCATGGGTGTTGGCGAGGGAAAATTCCCTTAAAAAAACGCCATCGGACATATGTTGCAAAGCCAACTTACCCCTTGACG
Organism: uncultured Desulfobacteraceae bacterium; assembly: GCA_964430575.1. Lineage (GTDB taxonomy): Bacteria > Desulfobacterota > DSM-4660 > Desulfatiglandales > Desulfatiglandaceae > NaphS2. The sequence goes on along the minus strand of CAYSFQ010000079.1, from coordinate 5,477 downwards.
AAGCCCTGCCGCGTCATTATAAAGGCTTTAAAAATAAGAATATTTTAAAAAAACACCCTTTACAGAAAAGCAAGTCGACATGGCCCATAGAAATAAACGTAAACTCTGGCCCGACAGGAATACGTTAAAGGCACAATCCAATACCATTAGAGCAGTAGGAAAATGGGGTTTTTATTTTATCCTGATTGGTCTCATTGCCGGTTTGGGATCCATTTTTTTTCATTTCCTCTGTCAAATCGGGTCCCATTTCCTGTTGGACCAGATTGCCGGATACCGCCCCCCCGCTCCCCCGGGTGAAGGGCACCTTTTTGAACCCACAAAGACGGTTTTCAACCGATGGATTCTCCTCTTTCTGCCGGTTTTCGGGGGGCTTATCAGCGGGTGGCTTGTGTATACCTTTGCACCGGAAGCTGAAGGACACGGCACCGATGCCGCCATCGACGCCTACCACAATAAGGGTGGTTTTATCCGCGGGAGGATTCCTATCATCAAAACCTTTGCTTCCGCCATTACATTGACCTCGGGAGGATCGGGTGGCCGTGAGGGGCCCATTGCTCAGATCGGCGCCGGTTTTGGATCATTTCTTGCCACAAAACTGAAACTCTCAGACCGGGAACGCCGTATTATGCTGGCGGCCGGTATGGGGGCCGGTGTGGGAAGTATTTTCAGGGCACCGCTGGCAGGGGCACTGTTTGCCGCCGAGGTTCTTTACCGGGACCCCGAATTTGAATCCGAGGTGATTATTCCCGCCGGCATCTCATCAGTGGTGGCTTACTGTGTGTTCTGTCTGGTTTTTGGATGGGGGTCGCTCTTTGAAACACAACCTTTTGTATTCCGAAACCCCCTGGAGCTTGGTCCCTACACAGTCCTGGCGTTGGTCCTGGCTGCGGGGGGATTCCTGTATGTCAAATCCTTTTATGGTGTTCAGGGGGCTTTCAAAAAGATTAACCTGCCAAATCATATCAAGCCGGCCATCGGGGGCCTGCTGACGGGGGCCATCGGTTTCTTTCTGCCGGAAACCTTGTCGTTCGGTTACGGCTTTGCGCAAATGGCACTGGACAATGAACTTCCCACCCTGGTTCTTCTGGCGCTGGCCCTGGGAAAAATAATGACCACGTCGTTTTCAATCGGATCAGGCGGAAGTGGTGGCGTCTTCGGCCCTTCGGTGGTGATAGGCGGCGCACTGGGCGGCGCCGTGGGAAGAATTTTTCATGACATCATGCCCAATGTGGTCACACAGCCGGGGGCCTTTGTGGTGGTGGGCATGGCCGGCTTTTTTGCAGGGGTTTCCAATACCCCCATCTCTACCATCATATTTGTCAGTGAGATGACCAATTCCTATCATCTGCTCCTTCCGGGCCTTCTCGTGTGTTCACTGGCCTATTTGATTTCTCAGAAGTGGACCATTTATGACAAACAGGCCAAAAGCAAAATCGACTCCAATGCCCACCGGGGGGATTTCTTTGTGGACATCCTTGAAGCCATCCGCGTCAAGGAGCTGACCGGAAAGTTCAGGAAAGTCCAATTGATTCCTCAGGATATGACCATGCAGCGGTTCAGGAAAATTTTCAGTTCAAGCCACCAGCACTATTACCCCGTTGTGGACAAGGAAAACAGGCTCATTGGGATCTTTTCCATTAACGATATCCGCGGCGTCATCTTCGATCAGGAGATCGGGGATCTCGTGCGGATGAAGGATGTGGCCAATCCCCATATCATCTATACGACCCCATCAGAAGATTTAAACGCCGTTATGAAAAAATGCACGATCCGTAATCTGCAGCGGGTGCCGGTGGTACGGGACGAGGACCACGCGGTTCTTATCGGCATGCTCGATCGCCGGGACCTGATCGAGTATTATAACAACCGGGTGGAGGAAATGAAGGCCGGTACCGTTGATGACCAGAGAAGCAGTACGGTTCCCGCTTCAGACAGCGAAATGAGCCGTTTCAGGGGGGTTCTCGTTGGCGATGCCATGACCCCCACTGTGGAACCGGTAAATGTCACTGTGGATATGGAAGGACTCAAAAAACTGATTTATGAAAGCCATTTCAGCAGTTTTCCCGTGGTGGATGACGAGGGGAGACTCAAGGGTATTCTGTCTATTTCCGACTGCAAAAAGGCGCTGAAGAAAGGGAAACGTTCCATTACCGCGGGGCATATGGCAACCCGCCATGTGGTTACGGTCACCCGGGATGAAACCCTTCTGTCAGCCCTGGCCAAAATTACGGCCGGTGATTTTGCCGTACTTCCGGTGGTGGATGGCGACGATCCTGAAAAACTCCTGGGGGTCATCAGCCGAAAAGATATGATGTCGGCATTTAATGACGTTATGGTAAAAAAAGAAAAGGGGTGCAGGGGGCAGGATGAAACTCGAAGCTGATTTTTTCTGCACCCTGACAACTGCCCCCTGCACCCTGTGAACAGCGCTTATTTCATCGTCTTCAGCTTGCTTCTGGCAATTTTTGCTTCGTTGGATTTGGGGTATTTCTTAATGAGCTTTTTGAACAGCAATTTAGCGCTGGTCTTGTCATTGAGCTCGTAGAAAGCCAGCGCCTGCCTGAGAAGCGCGTTGGGGACCTTGTTTCCTCTCGGGTATTTCTTCATCACTTTCTGAAAAGCTAAAATGGCCTGTTCATACTGCTTTAAGGCCATGTATGACTCTCCGATCCAGAAAGCGGCATTGTCGGCCAGTTTGGATTTTGGATACTTTCTGAGGAAGTTTTTGAAACCGACAATGGCCTCCTCATATTTTTCTTTGCGATAAAGATCCATATTTACGTCATAGAGCTTCTGATCCGAGGGGATTTTCACCTCGGGCGTCGGCTGTGCGGGCGGTTTGGCGGGGCTCCGGACCTGAGGGACCGCCACGGGTGCTGCTGAGGTGTCTTTTTCAGTGGGCGGGGTCATGGGTTCGAGGCCCAGATAGGAAGAAATCCGGTCTACACGCAACTCCAACCGGACCACCCGTTCCCGCAATTCGGAAACTCCCTCACCCAGGGCGTCTCCCCCCGCGGTATCCCTTTCGATAGACCGTTTGAGCAGATGACTGTTTTCGTCCAGACGGCCATTTAGGAATCGCATTTCCTCTTTCAGGCGATCCATTTCGGCGCTGTTTGTGGCCATCCGCTCACTGTTTGAAGTCAGTTCCTTGCCCGTTTTTGCTTCAATGGCATCGATTCTTTTGCTGAGATAGAGAAATTTGTCTTCCGTGGCGCAGGCAGAGAAAAAGAGGAGTGAAGACAAAAAGAAAACCACTCTAATACCGATGGGCCTTAACAAAAGATGAATTCCCATATTCTACCCCATTAATCGACATGTTGGCATGACATCAAGGTTTATCAGGGCAATGTCAAAATATTTTGAACAAAAATTCGGTGCTACGCCGGACGGTGGTGGCGCAACACCGGAAATTATGATAAATGGCATTTTTTCCAGGCAAATTCGGTTTAGATGACGTTGCCGACCCGGCCGTCGTAGCATTACTTTGGCGGAGTCGGCACAACCCGGCCTATTGAAATAGTTTGAATGTGTCCCTTCTGTTCAAGGCCCATGCAACGGGGTTATTGGCAGGATCCGCCGGCCTCAGTTCACCGTAGCTGATGGTTTTCAAGCGGTCTGGAGAAATTCCCAGGGCAATGAGAAACTTTTTGGCACTCATGGCCCGCCTTTCACCCAGGGCCAGGTTGTATTCTTCAGTGCCCCTGTCGTCGCAATTTCCGGCAATAAGGACTGAGTAAGATGGATTCGCACGCAGAAAGCCGGCTTTTTCTCTCAAAACCTGCTGAGCGTCAGGTTTCAGATTCGATCTGTCATAGTCAAAGTAGATATTGAGATTTTCAAAATCTGCAAGTAAAGCGGCCCGCCTGGCGGCGGCTTTCTCCGCCTCAACGCCCTCGACCACTACGACTTTCGATTCTTCTTTAACAACGGTACCCTCTTCGGTTGCACCGGGCGGATTTACACCGCCGGCCACACCCACCTGCTTTTTCGCACAAGACGTCATAAAGAAAAGCGAACAGACAAAAACAATGGCCATTAAGCCGATGACGAATCTATTTTCCATACACTCTTTACCTCCCCTGATTTGTAGTTTAAAACAGAAAAATCAAAAAACCCAAGCGGCCTACCGGAGTGACCCATGAACCGCAATAACACTGATTGTTAACCAAAAGCATTAGATAATCAAGAATAATCCAAGCGATACTTTAGCATTTCTGATAATATATTTCAAGCGCTTATTAATGATCAAAATACAAATTGATTTGACAGCCTTGCCCCATCGTTATAGTGTTGTACGGGTTTATCGGGCTCAAATTTCGGAGGAAAAATGACGGAGAAGAACTTTGAAGCGGCAATAAAGCGATTAGAGGAGATCGTGCAGAGCCTTGAAGGGGGCGAAATGCCCCTGGGAGAGTCTTTGGAAGTGTTTGAGGAAGGCATGCAATTGGCCGGTTATTGTTCCAACGAACTTGAAACAGCGGAAAAAAAGGTTTCCTTACTTGTCCAGGAAAGTGGTGGAAAATACAAAGAAACGCCTTTCAGGCCGGGCAGAGAAAATGATGGTGAAACCAGTGAACTTTGATTTAAAGGCTTACCTGCTGGAAAAGCGGACTCACGTGGACAGCGCTCTTGATGAATACGTTCCCAAGGTGGATGGCCTTACGGCAGACTTGATTGAAGCCATGAGATACAGCCTTTTTGCAGGCGGAAAGAGGCTGCGGCCGATCCTCTGCATGGCCGGTGCCGAAGCGGTGGGCGGGGACGGTCAACATGTACTTCCCGTGGCCTGTGCTTTGGAATTGATCCATACCTATTCCCTGATCCATGATGATCTGCCTTTGATGGATGATGATGATCTCAGGCGCGGAAAACCAACCAATCACAAAGTATTTGGGGATGTGATCGCCCTTCTGGCAGGGGACGGTCTTTTGACAGAAGCCTTTAGTCTCATGACCTCACCCTCTGCCACGGGAGAAATGGCACCGGACCGGCTGCTTGAGGCGATCCGGATGATTTCCAGGGCTGCCGGGTATGGCGGAATGGTCGGTGGACAGGTGGTGGATATGCAGTGGGAGGGGAAAAAAGCAGATTTTGAAACGGTGAAATTTCTTCATGCCCATAAGACAGGTGCGCTGATTAAAGCTTCGGTGGCTTCCGGTGCCATTGTTACAGGTGCTCCGGAATCTCAAATCCGGTCTGTTTTATCCTATGGCAAAAAAATTGGTTTGGCATTTCAGATCTCCGACGACATTTTAGATGTTGAAGGGGACAGCGAAACCATGGGAAAAATGGCGGGGGCAGATGAAGAAAAGGGAAAAACCACCTATCCGTCGGTCCTGGGCTTAGGTGAATCCAAGAAAATCCAAAGCGCACTGGTTCAAGAGGCTGTCCAGGATCTGAAAGCGTTTGGTGAAAGAGCAGAGCCCCTTCGACAAATTGCTTATTATATCATTGAGAGAAAAAAATGACCGAAA
>CAYSFQ010000078.1:9115-10870 GCA_964430575.1 uncultured Desulfobacteraceae bacterium | reverse complement strand
CGTAAAATGCGGACGCGTATTTGACGGCATAGGAAAGGATGCCCCGGTCTTTGTAGCCGGCATCATCCAGGGCGCGTCGAATATGGCCGACGCGACCGTCCATCATGTCCGAAGGGGCAACAAAATCCGCTCCCGCTTCGCAATGGCTGACCGCCTGTCGAGCCAGCAACTCCAGGGTAGCGTCGTTATCCACATCACCCTGTGAAATAACGCCGCAGTGCCCGTGATCCGTATATTCGCAGAGGCACACATCCGTCATGACCACCATGTCCGGTAAATGGTCTTTGACGGTTTTGACAGCCAGTTGTACAATACCGTCTTCAGCCCAGGACCTGCTCCCCGTGGGGTCTTTCCCATCCGGTAGCCCAAAAAGGATCAGAGCGGGAACGCCCAAGGCCCAGAGTTCCTCCGCTTCTCCCACAAGTGTATCCGGTGAAAATTGAAACTGACCGGGCATGGAGGGGATGGGATCCTGGAGGTTATTTCCATGTTTCACAAACAGGGGTGCAATGAAATTTCGGGCGGAAAGGTGGGTTTCTCGAACCATTTCACGGATGGTGTTGGTTCTTCTCAATCGTCGTGGTCTTATGATCATGGGCTGTTTTCTCCTGAAGAGCTATTAGCTAATAGCTAATTGCCGATTTAAGTGGATATTTCTTCATCGGTCAGGTAGCAGGCCGGTTCGGCGGCCCAGATATCACCCGTCACCGCCTCAGCCCTGACCCTGAAATTTCCGGCGCACACGTCAAGCCACCGACAAGTGGCGCAACGGCCCTTGACATATTTCTTTTTCTCTTTCAGCTTTGCCATCAAGGGATTGGAAAGATCGGACCAGATTTCACTGAAAGGGCGATCCAAGATGTTTCCGAAACTGTAGTGCCGCCAGAACTGGTCCGCATGAACCTCTCCGTCCCAGCTGACGCACCCGATGCCGATACCCGAGCTGTTCCCTTCATTCATCCTGAGCAGTTGCAGCACATCTTCCGCCCTGGGGTCCTTTTCTCTACGCATTCGGAGGTATATATGGGGTCCGTCCGCATGGTTGTCCACGGTGAGCACCTCTTTGGGCTTTCCCCGTTCATGAAGGTCACGAGTCCGGTCCATAATCAGGTCCACCACAGCCCGGGTCTGGTTGTGTGTCAGGTCTTCTTCCACCATGTTTGACCCGCGTCCCGCATACACCAGGTGGTAAAAACAGATTCGTGGAATCTCCATCTCTTCCACCAGATCAAAGATGCGGGGGATTTCCATGGCATTCATTCGGTTGATGGTAAACCGCAGGCCCACCTTAAGACCCACCGCCTGACAGTTCCGGATTCCTTCCATGGCGTCTTTAAAGGCGCTCTTTTTGCCGCGAAAGTGGTCGTTTATTTCTTCCATTCCATCGAGGCTGACCCCCACATAGGAAAGACCCACTTTCTTTAATTCCTCGGCCTTTTGGGGTGTAATGAGGGTCCCGTTGGTGGAAATAACCGCTCGCATCCCTTTAGATACCGCATAGTTGGCCAGGTCCACCAGATCGGGCCGCATGAGCGGTTCGCCCCCTGAAAACAGGATCACCGGCGAACCGAAGTCCGCGAGATCGTCAATCAGGCGCAACCCTTGTTCATGGGAGAGTTCCCCTTTGGATTTTTGTTCAACCGCTCTGGCGTAGCAATGAACGCACTTGAGGTTGCAGGCCTTGGTGATGTTCCACACCACCACGGGGCGTTTGTCTTCAGAAAACTGAAGGAGATGAGAGGGGAGATCCTTGGA
>CAYSFQ010000078.1:0-9015 GCA_964430575.1 uncultured Desulfobacteraceae bacterium | reverse complement strand
CCACGGGGCGTTTGTCTTCAGAAAACTGAAGGAGATGAGAGGGGAGATCCTTGGAACGCCTTCCGTATCGAAGCGCATCGGAGGGTTCCACCGTGCCGCAATAGAGTTTGGATATACCGATCATTTTATAGGTTCCGCCGGTTAATTAGTGCTTGACCGAAAACCCTGTATTTTCGGTCAAGAAATTCGAAATCCGAAGCACGAAATACGAAACAATGATCAAAACACCAATGTCCCAATGACAAAAAAAATTGTATTTTTCAGGGTGTTGGTTTGGGTCGTTCTGTCATTTAATATTCGAATTTGTTTCGGGTTTCGATATTCGGATTTTATCTGAACAGGGGTTTTTCAATTACGCATACTTTTGAAAGCCGACAATATCAGAAAATCCTTTGGAAACGCAAGTGTTCATTGATTGCTGACTTTTTCACAATCCGCAATCCGAATTCCGCAATCGCTACTCCTCTCCCACCACATGCAGCTTCATCATGTTGGTTTTCCCCTGTTTCATAAGCGGGAATCCCGCAACGATGATAATGCGATCATTTTTTCGAACCAGCCTTTTACTTCGAAGCTGTTTTTCCATGGCTTTGATCATGATGTCCGAATTGTCCATGAGGGGCAGCAAGAGGGCTTTTACGCCCCAGCTGAGGGCAAGGGACCGTTGAACGGCTTCGGTGGGCGTAAGGGCGATAATGGGAACCGACGGCCTGTATTTTGAAATGAGCCGGGCTGTGAAACCGGATTGGGAAAAGGGCGTAATGGCACTAAGCCCCAGGTTTTGAGCCGCCAGGCAGGCGGCCTCTGAAATGGTATCGGAAAAACTGGACGTTTTACGTGAAAAAGGGGTGGTTGCAGGGAAATTCTTTTCCGTTACCCTGGCGATTCGCGTCATCATTTTTACGGACTTTACCGGGTACTTCCCCACGGATGTCTCCCCACTCAACATGATGGCATCGGTACCATCCACGATGGCATTGGCAACGTCAGACGCTTCAGCGCGGGTGGGCAGGGGGTGCTCTGTCATGGACTCCAGCATTTGCGTGGCGGTGATGACCAGTTTTCGTTTCTGATTCGCCAGTGCGATCATTTTTTTCTGTGCCACCGGCACTTTCTCAGGTGAAAGCTCAACACCCAGATCTCCCCGTGCCACCATGATGCCCTCACTTGCATCGAGGATTTCCCCCAGCTTGTCGAGGGCTTCTGGCTTTTCAATTTTAGAGATCACTGGGATGTTCACGCCTTTCTTTTTGAGAATGCGTTTCAGGATCTGAACATCCCCGGCACTGCGAACAAAAGAGGCGGCCACAAAATCGATCCCCATATCCAGTCCGAAATCGAGATCTTTTTTATCTTTTTCCGTGACCGCGTTAATGCCGGTGGTGATGCCGGGCAGATTGATCCCCTTGTGTTCGCCGACCATCCCGCCGGTAACCACTTCGCAGAAAAGATCCGTTTTATTCTTGTTTCGCACCTTTAACTCAATTAACCCATCGTCCATGAGGATCTTGTCGCCTGGCTGAAGGTCCCTGGTGATACCGCCATAAGCCGTTGAAATGATGCCGGGTTCGCCTTTTACAGGGCGGGTTGTGATGGTGAAGGGGTCATGGGCCTTTACCATAAGGCTGCTCCCTTTGATCAGGCCTGTTCGAATCTTGGGTCCCTGGAGGTCCAGCATGATGGCAACGGGTCGTTTAAGCGATCGTGAGAGGGATTTCACCGAATCGGCTACCTTCTTATGGTCTGCATGGGTGCCGTGTGAAAAATTCAGTCTGGCCACGTTCATGCCTGCCAGAATGAGTTCTTTCAATACCTTTCGCGAACGGGTTGCAGGTCCGATGGTGCAGACGATTTTCGTTCTGATTGGGGTCATCTGAATCTCCTTGCGGGCTCATGAGTGTCCGTTTCGCTTGTAAAAAATATCCATAGGGCCCAAACAGGTCAAGGATAAACTGAAAGACTTCAAGGTTTTTGTTTTTTTCCTTGATGCATAAATCATGATGCTCTAAGCTGATTAAACGCTTTCATTAAATCAAACCAGTTTTAAGGAGGGAGGGGTATGGAAAGAAGTACGAGATGGATTTTGTGTGTTGTGTTGGTGGTCAGTGTTTTTACCGTTGTATTGCTTGCGGCCACCTCCGCCTCGGCGGACAGCCTTTCAGAGGCCATTTCACAGGGGATTAGCGACGGAAAAATTACCAAGGATGCGGAACCCGGTTTCCTGGGGATTCCCGGTGCGCCGAAAGTCAACTTTATACTCGGCTTTCTATGGGCCATATGGGTGGGCTGGATTTTTTCCACTGTGGGCGCATTCGGCGGCATTATGGCCGGCGTGGGGCACATCACCATATTCGGTCTGGGGGACTATGCCAAGGATTTCGGCAAGGGCTATCCCATGAACAAACTGTTGACCGATTCCATCCGCGTGTCCAACCAGTGGCTGGTGGGCCTGAGCGGTTTAATCTCAAGTTTCAACTATTACAAAATGGGTCGTCTGGTGGCCCCCCTGGGCATGTGTCTGGCCATTGGCGGGGTCGGGGGATCATGGCTTATCCCGGATTTGACCGCCGGCAAAATCAGCCTGAAGTCTTATATCGGTTACTTTGGTATTGCGGTGCTGGTTCTCGGCATCATTCTTTTCCGCGAAACTACAAAGGGAGGCCAGGCCAAGCGAAAAAAAGCCAAGGAAGCGGCGGCTGCTTTTGAAAAAGAGGCCAAGAAGGGTGGGGACAGCAAGCAGGGAGTTAAGGTGCTTGAGGGCAGCTGGACCCTTATGGCTGTGGCACTTGCCGTGGTGGTGGCCAGTGCGCTCTGGGCCAACCTGGGCGGCGGGGCCAAATGGGTGGCCTACGTCCTGGCCCTGGCGGGTTGGGCCTTGACATTTTTCGTTGGGACCATCCGATTCAGCTTTTACGGTGTGGAGTTTAAATTCAAAGCCTTTATTCCCATGCTGGGCGGTGTCTTCATTGCGGCGCTGGCGTCGTTTCTGGGGGTTGGCGGTGGCTTCCTGTACGTACCGTTCCTCACAACGGTGGCGGGTCTCCCCATGTTCCTGGTGGCCGGCACCAGCGGCCTGGTGGTTCTGGTGGGTATGATCGTTTCCATCTTCAGTTATATGGTGGGTAAAGGTGTTCCGATCCAGTGGGGCTTTATCGGCGCGGAGCTGGTGGGCATCTTTATCGGGAGTATGATCGGACCCCGTACCTCAAAGTATATTCCGGACATCTGGCTTAAACGGCTTTTTGTGCTGCTCGCCTTTTATGTGGGCCTTCGGTACATCACCAAAGGATTCCTGGGCTACAGCATTGTCCCGCCATTCTGATGATCTGAATCGTTCTCGCACCGGCCTGTCCGGGCCGGTGCACAACACTTTTTCTGCCTTCTGATTGAGCCCTAAAATGGATATGGTTTCCGGTCTCATAAACGGCATTGATCAATTCCTGATCGCCCCCTATCGGTGGCCCGAAAATCCCATGCTGGGCTGGTGGTTTGGCACGTTGATTCTGGCCCTGTGGTCCACTCTGTTAGGCAGAGTGACCATGGCCCTGGTGATGCGTGTGAATCTGCGGCATGTGAAGGAGGGTTTGGAGGAAACCAGCCTGCGGCACACGCAGAGCATGAATGCCCTCAAGGCCGGGGACAAAGAATCCTACAAAGCCATCAACAAGCTGGCCAACGAGGCCTACGGTAAAACCTTTTTTCTGCAGGTGGCCATGGCGGCAGCCTCTCTCTGGCCGATTCCCTTAGCCCTTGGCTGGCTGAACCTGCGTTTTTCCACCGTCAAGTTCCCGTTTCCGTTAAACATTCCGGTTCTTGGTGATAGCGTGGGCTACGCCTTCGTCTTCATCCCCTTGTACATCCTGGTTCGAATCCTGGTGGGAAAGGTGATGAAGTCAAGATCCCAATCCAATAAAGAAAATCCGGAGGAGGAAGGCACATGAAAAAATCATTTGGTACCAAAGCACTTATTTTCCCTGCGCCGGTCTGGTGCGTGGGGTCGTATGATGCTAGCGGTGACCCCAACGTAATGACCATTTCCTGGGGCGGAATCTGTTGTTCCAAACCGCCGTGTGTCACCATTTCCCTTCGCAAAGCCACTTATACCTATGGCAACATTATGGACAGGCAGGCCTATACCCTCAGTGTGCCGTCTGAAAAATATGTTCAGGCGGCTGACTATTTTGGCATGGCATCAGGTCGAAAAGTGAATAAATTCGAAGAAACCGGTCTTACGCCGGTTAAATCAGAACGGGTTGACGCCCCTTATGTGGCTGAATTTCCAATGGTTCTTGAATGCAAAGTTATTCATCACTATGAAATTGGTCTGCACACTCAGTTTGTGGGTGAGATTTATGATGTCAAAATCGATGAAAATATGCTGGATGATGATGGGCATCCGGATATGGAGAAAATTCGTCCCTTTGTGTTCAGTCCTGAATTCCAGCGATATCACGGTATTGGAGAATTTATCGGAAACGCGTTTGATATCGGAAGGAAGCGTTAGGCCCTTGGTAAAAGGTACGTGAGGCGCTAAATACAATTACAAGATGTAGTTTTGAGCCCAACCCCCCTTGCGCCATTATACAAAAAAGCTTTGTTTACTCCGTTATATTTTGCATTTTCTGCTACTGTCTGGAACGGTCGTGATCCCGAGATTGTCACCGAGGAAAAAGGAGCATTTTCCAATGGAAAGTAAACCAACCTATAAAGAATTGGAACAAAGGGTCAAGGAATTAGAAGATGAAGCCTTTGAGCGTAAGCGGGCGGAGGAGGCACTGCGGGAGAGTGAAGAGAAATTCAAGTTGATTTCTGAGCAATCATTGATGGCGATTGTAATTGTTCAAGATGACAGAATCAAATATGCGAATCAGGCATACTCGGCAATGACCGGACATACATGGGAGGAGATAAGGAATTGGACAGTGGGTGACACTGCACAACTGATCTACCCTGACGATCGCGATTTTGTGATGGAACAGGGTCGAAAGAAAGCGGCAGGGATCAGGGATGGGGCTGTTACTCATTATTCCTATCGAGGGGTTACCAAGAGCGGGGAAGTAAGATGGATCGATCAATATTCAAAGAGCATCGCGTACAGGGGAAAACCTGCCGATTTAATGACATTTATTGACATCCACAACCAAAAACTTACGCAAGAAACTTTACGAAAGAGTGAGGAAAGATACAGGGACTTAGCAGATTCATTGCCACAGGTGGTCTTTGAAACAGATGAAAAGGGTACGCTAACGTTTGTAAACCGCAACGCATTCGAGCTTTTTGGTTACTCTCAGCACGATTTTGATAGAGGCATAAATGCCATTGAGATGCTGATTTCCGAAGATCGAAATAGGGCCATGGAAAATATACAGAAGGTGATGCGCAGTGAAGGCTCAGGCCGTAACGAATATACTGCGCTCAGGAAAGACGGTAGCACTTTCCCTGTTTCAATACACTCTAAAGTATCAATCCGTGAAAACAAACTCATTGGGATCAGAGGGATTATTGTAGACTTATCCCAGAGCAAGGAGGCCGAGGAGGCATTGCGCAAGAGCGAAGAAAAACTTCGGACCATAGTCGAACACAGCAATGAACTGTTTTACATCCACGATACGGAAAATATATTGACGTACGCGAGCCAGACTTCAAAAGATCTCCTCGGATATACGCCCGAAGAGATGATGATAAAATGGACGGAACTGGCAACGGACAATCCCATTAATCAAAAGGGGCTTAAAATTACAGAAAGGGGCATTGCCTCAGGCGAAAAACAGGCGCCCTATCTGCTGGAATTAGAGAAAAAGGATGGTACGAGCGTATTGCTTGAAATTGATGAATCCCCGGTCAAAGACGCGGCCGGAAAAGTTGTGGCGATTTCCGGTGCTGCGAGAGATGTAACCAAACAAAAAAGGACCGAGCAGAGATTATTGAAATCAGAAAAGGGTTTTCGTGACCTCTTTGATTCTATAACGGACCTCATTTATACCCTGGATCTTGATGGCTGTTTTACTTCCGTTAATCGCTCTATGTGCAACGTATTTGGTTATGAAAAGGATGAGTTGATCGGAAGACCTGTATCAGATTTCATGATGCCCAAAATGGCGCCCCTTTTTAAAAGCGAGTACCTGGAACAGATCAAGACAAAAGGGAGCCATGAGGGTATCACAAGCTATTTCGCGAAAAATGGTAAAAAAATCTATATTGATTACCGAAATTCGGTGATCGATCCTGATGACGGGGAGCCTTATATCAGCGGCACCGGAAGGGATGTAACAGATCAGGTGATATCCCGGAAGGAGATCAAACGCCTTCAGAATCAGGTACTTCAATCTCAAAAGATGGAGGCCATAGGCCTTATGGCAGGGGGTGTTGCCCATGACTTAAATAACATCCTGTCAGGGATCGTAAGCTATCCCGAGCTGCTTCTGATGGATTTACCTGAAGAGAGCCCGCTTAGAAAACCTATAAAAACCATACAGGAATCCGGGATGCGGGCTGCCGATGTTGTGGCAGACTTGCTGACAGTTGCGAGAGGGGTTGCGACGGCCAAAGAGGCCTTTAACCTGAACCCCCTGATCGAAGGATACCTGAATTCTGCTGAGCATCAGCAACTGGCTGCAGCGTACCCGTCCGTCACCTTCAAAACTGAGATTGCCCCGGATCTGTTGAATATAAGTTGTTCGTCTACCCACATCAAAAAGACCTTGATGAATCTGGTTGCCAATGCCTCAGAGGCCATTGAGGGCAGCGGTGCCGTTACCATCTCCACGACAAATCAATATTTGGATGAACCACTGAAAGGGTATGGGGATGTGCGTATTGGGGAATACGCCGTGTTGACCGTCTCAGACGATGGCTCGGGCATATCTCCTAACGACCTTGAGAGGATTTTTGAGCCTTTCTATACAAAGAAAGTGATGGGGAGAAGCGGTACGGGCCTAGGCCTCGCTGTTGTATGGAATACAGTCCAGGATTGTAATGGATACATAAACGTGAAGAGTGGCGAGAAGGGGACGGTATTTGAGCTCTACTTTTCAGTTATTAGACAAGCGGTGGTTGCTGAGAAAGAAGAGACCCCCTTGGAAGACTATCTCGGGCATGGAGAAATAATCCTGGTGGTTGACGATGAGGAGAGGCAGCTGGAGATCGCATGCAGGATGCTGGTCAAGCTGGGGTACACTGCTGAGGCGGTTTCAAGCGGTGAGGAAGCCATTGAATACCTGAAAGAGAAACCGGTTGATCTGATCGTCCTTGACATGGTCATGCCCAAAGGAATTAACGGACGGGAGACCTACGAAGAGATCATCAAAGTCCATCCAGGCCAGAAGGCGGTCATCGCCAGCGGGTTTTCTGAAACACAGGAGGTTAAGATGGCCCAGAAGTTAGGGGCAGGAAAATATATAAAGAAGCCTTACATTCTGGAAAAGATTGGGCTTGCCATTAGGGAAGAACTGGGGAAATAGCGGTTTTTGACCTTCAGGAACCCCTATGGGGGATACGAGTATGGATCAATTTAAGAATATGTGGGGGATTTTCTAATGGGCAAGAAACCAACCTATGAAGACTTAAAAGAGAGACTTGGGGCGTTAGAGGAAGAAGTCTCTAAACGAAAAGGGGTTGAAGAACAGTTCAGAACTCTCTCAGGATCAGCGCCTTTTGGAATTTCCATCATGAAACCGGATATGACCTTTGAATATTTCAACCCGAAATTTGAGGAGATCTTTGGGTATACCATCGAAGACCTTCCCCACAAGCAGGCCTGGTTTGAGAATGCCTACCCTGATGCACAGTACAGAAACCAGGTTTTTGCCGCCTGGAAAAAGGATTCAACGGTGGAATCGGAAACAACAGAAAAGGCACCGAGGGTCTTTTCAGTACGATGTAAAAATGGACAGGATAAAAGTATCCGGTTTACGGCGGTCACCTTGGAGGATGGAAGTCAGCTTCTTATCTATCTCGATATAACAGAACAAGAGCTCACCCGGAAGAAGTTGACTGAGAGCGAGGAGCGGTTCAGGGAGCTGTTCAACAACATGAGTATCGGGGTTGCGGTTTATGAGGCAAGGGGAGATGGCAGGGATTTTATTTTTAAAGATTTCAACCGCGCCGGGGAAAGGATTGATAGCATCAAGAAAGAAGAGGTCTTAGGAGAAAGTGTCCTCAAGATCTTTCCCGATATTAAAGATTTCGGTCTTTTTGAGGTGTTAAAAAGGGTGTGGAAGACCGGCAGGCCGGAGCATCATCCTGTCAGCATATACAAGGATGAGAGAGTCAGTGGGTGGCGGGAGAATTTTGTTTACAAGCTCCCTTCGGGTGAAATTGTGGCCATCTACAGTGACGAGACCGATCGAAAAATCGCCGATGAGGCGCTCAAGGAGTCGGAGGAGCGGCTCAGGCGCATATTTGATTCGGTTCAGGCCGGTATTGTGATCATAGACGCGGAAACGCATCGGATTACCGAAGTCAATCATGTGGCAGAGGAGCTCATTGGCGTTCCAAAAGAGGAAATCGTTGGCAAAATATGTCACCAGTATATCTGCCCGGCACAGGTAGGAGAATGCCCCATTACCGACCTGGGGCAGGAGGTCGACAATTCGGAGCGTGTTCTCTTGAGGTCCAGTGGTGAGAGTGTACCGATACTCAAAACCGTTGTCCCTATTATGCTTAATGGTCATAAGTATTTACTTGAGAGCTTTGTTAATGTCTCGGACCTGGTTGAGGCACGCCGACAGGCAGAGGAGGCCTCACAGACATTAGCGGAATATGTGGGTCGCATGGAGATAAAAAATATAGAGCTGGACAATGCACTCAGTGCTGCCGAGGCGGCAACTAAGGCCAAGGGCGAGTTTTTGGCCAATATGAGTCATGAGATTCGCACCCCCATGAACGCCATCATCGGTATGTCGGGCCTTCTCTTAGATACCCGTCTGGATCAGGAGCAGCGGGAATATGCGGAAACCGTCCGGAATGCAGGAGACGGGCTCTTAGGTCTCATCAATGACATCCTTGATTTTTCCA
>CAYSFQ010000077.1:9103-10937 GCA_964430575.1 uncultured Desulfobacteraceae bacterium | reverse complement strand
GGGGTCTTTCCAAGGGCCATCTCCGCCGCAAAGGATCCGCACATAGCGCTGGACCCGCACCCATCGGTCTCAAATGCCGCCTCGTTGATCCGATCGTTATCAAACCGTAGAAAGATTTCCATGGTATCGCCGCAAGGACCGGTCACACGGGCGTACCCGTCAGGATCCCCAAGGGCGCCACGGTAAAGGGGGTTGAGCATCCGGTCAAAGGCAGGAGCGCCGTATCCGTCATTTTTCAGAAGAATCTCTTTCTGAAGGTTTTTCACATCATCATTCAGATCTTCAGCCATTGCACTTATCCCGTCTTAAAACGGTACGCCTTTTTCGCGGAGTCACGTGATCTCAATGAAGTCCGTCTTCACGATCATGAACATTTACAATTTCATCCACCAGTTTGTTAAATTCCCGGGAGAATGAAATAGCCTCGTTATCCAGTACCGCCAACCCGCCGGCATCCCCCTGCATGACCACTTCCGGATCCAGGGGCAGGCGCCCCAGGAACCTCAGGCTTTCCTTCTTGGCGGTCAACATGCCGCCGTTGGTTTTGAACAGTTCGATACTTTTTCCACAGTGGGGGCAATCCAGACCACTCATGTTTTCCACCAAGCCTAAGATCTTCATGTTGACCTGGCGGCAGA
The DNA here is from genome assembly GCA_964430575.1 of uncultured Desulfobacteraceae bacterium. Taxonomy (GTDB): domain Bacteria; phylum Desulfobacterota; class DSM-4660; order Desulfatiglandales; family Desulfatiglandaceae; genus NaphS2. The sequence continues at coordinate 10,299 of CAYSFQ010000077.1, read as the reverse complement.
AACTGATGGATTTCCGTACATCCGCCAGAGATACTTCCTGAGGGGTCGTCACAATCAGGGCTTCAGCCCCGGGGATGGTCTGGGCCACGGTCAAGGGTTCATCGCCTGTTCCGGGAGGGGAATCAATGATCAGGTAGTCAAGGTCATTCCATTCAATATCAGAAATAAACTGCCGGATAACGCCGATTTTGAGCGGCCCCCGCCAGATGGTGGCGGCATCCTTGTTCTCTCCCATGAGGGGTTCAACGGAGATGACCTGCAGGTTGGGAAGGTACTCAATAGGTCTGGCCTTCTCACCATTGGCACCGCTCTCGATGTTTCCCTTCAGCCCGAGCATACGGGGGATACTGGGGCCGTGAAGATCCACATCCATGAGTCCCACCTTTTTACCTTTTTTGGCAAGAGCGCCCGCAAGATAGGTCGCCACACTGCTCTTGCCCACGCCGCCCTTGCCGCTCATCACCAGGATTTTATGTTTGATGCGACCGAGGCTCTGCTCAATTTCCTTGTCCTGAGCCTGCTGCTGTTGGTTCTGGTTGCTCATGGCGCAACCCTGCATATTATCTGCCATTTTAAACATTCTCCTTTACCGGAAAAACCGGCGCAATTTTTGTGTAGTTTTGTTCTTGAAACACGCTTTAAGTAGGCATTATTCCTGAAAAGTCAAGTGCCGAGCAATTTGGAGGGGTTATGGCGAAACCGCCGTTCAGGGACCGAAAACAAATCAGCCCCGGAACGCAATATAATGGGTAAAATGGGTACAATCAGGAATGGCCGCAACAACTGCCAGGACCCGCACAGCCGGAGGGCGGACCGCCTGATCCACAGCATCGATCCGCCGCATTCTCAGAGAACCTCCCGGTGGGGCTTACGGTCGCATGGGCCGACAGCAATTTCTTGAGGTTCTTGCCACCACAATTTCCACAGGCAGCCAGGTCGGTTTCGCTGCTGGCGATTAACATTTCCGTATTCTGACCACAGTCAAGGCACTCAAACTCAAAAATCGGCATGGTTTCTTCCTCCCGCTACCACTGACCCTCAACATTTGCATCTTCCGCCAGAGGCAGTTTCCCAGCCCCATAGGCAGCCACGGCTTCACGCACCGTACCCGTCGCATCATTGGCCACACCCACCTTCCCGGCTTTCATGGCTTTAAAAGCATTGGGACCGCAATAACCGGTCAAGAGAACATCCGC
>CAYSFQ010000077.1:5722-9003 GCA_964430575.1 uncultured Desulfobacteraceae bacterium | reverse complement strand
TAATTTTCGTTGGCCACTTTGGTTGCATGTTCATCACGATACTGGATCACGGCCTTTTGCAGGGTTTTGATGGCCAGACGGGCGCAATGTACTTTCTGGTCGGGCATTTTTTCCAGTTCACCATATAATTCATCCAGGGTCAACGATTCAGCTTCTTCCAAGGTCCTTCCTTTGGCAAGTGCCACGGCGGCACTGCCGGACGCCACCGCTCCCGGACATCCCATGACCTTAATTTTGGCATCCTCTATTCGATCGCCCTTGACATTCATGGTAATCTTCATGGTGTCGCCGCAAGGCCCCGTGAGATCCGTGCAGTGATCAGCGCCTTCAATGATGCCCAGGTTATTCTGGTTCTGGAAGTATTCAATGGCCTTATCCGCGTATCCGGATTCGGAAAGCATATTGTAGACATCGTCTTTGGGTTTGTCATTCTCCATAAAAACGATCCTTTTCTCAGATTTTCCTTAAAATTGTAGGCAACACCCAATCAGTGTCCGCCGCCACCACCGCCACACACCTGATCGTCACCGATCATCTGAAGCTTCCCGGCAATCAGGTCCTCAACCACCGGCCTGATCTGCTGCCTTGTTGCATCATAAAATACATCGACCCCGACCTGTTTGAAACCCATCAGGGGACGCATGCCGATGCCGCCGACAATCAAGGCTTTCACATTGTGGCTGGCCAGCAGATTAACAGGCACCATACATCCACCCTGCACATGGCTCTCATTGGGAATGGTGGTGACCTGTTTTACCTCGCCCCCTTCCACATCCACGAATGTAAACACATCGCAATGACCAAAATGGCCTGATCTCTCTCCATCCAGACCACCGATCCCCATACTCGGTATAGCAATTCTTCCATCTTCCATAGTTCAAAAATCCTCCTTGGTTCAAACCAGTTGAAAGCTCCCATTGTACCCGAAAACTTCCGAGTATCTCTCCATATGAAACAATACCCTGGGGTGTCAAGCAGCTTTTGTGATAATTTTCACAAAAAAAGGTAGCCATTGAAACGGGTTTCGTCAAGTCTCTTTTTGAGCGGACATGAGAGGAAGAGAAAAGGGAAAGTTTTGGAACAATTTTTATGCTTGACTCAAATGGAGAGAGCATTTATATTAACCAATTCATTTTAATCAGCAAGGAGATGAAGCTATGTATGCAGTCATAAAGACTGGCGGAAAACAATATCGGGTCGCTGAGGGCGATGAGATTCGGGTCGAAAAGCTGCCGGGAGAAGTGGGTGATGCGGTAATGTTTGATCAGGTTCTCCTGACTTCCGATGGCGAAATCGTTGAAGTGGGTCAACCCTTTCTTGAAAACTCAAAAGTGGCCGGCCACATTACCGGACACGGGAAAAATCGAAAAGTGTTGGTCTACAAATATAAACGGCGTAAAGGGTATCGGCGCAAGAATGGCCACCGCCAGCATTTTTCGCTTGTCAGAATCGGCGACATTGAATCAGGCGTTCAGAACTAAGGGGTATAATGATATGTCACATAAGAAAGCAGGCGGCAGCTCCAGAAACGGAAGAGACAGTAACGGCCAGAGGCGGGGCGTCAAGCGCTATTCCGGGCAGAAAGTCAACGCCGGAAGCATCATTGTCAGGCAAAGAGGGACCCATATTCACCCCGGGGAGAATGTGGGCTTAGGCAGGGATTATACAATTTTTGCCAAGATTGACGGCATTGTTGCCTTTGAGCGCCTGGGGAGAGATCGAAAAAAAGTCAGCGTTTACGCCGCATAAATTCCTCAAACGCCATTTTTCCCTCAGTAGGTAAGCATGTTTTTCTTAGATGAAGCCGTCATTACGGCCAGGTCCGGAAATGGGGGAAGAGGCTGCGTCAGCTTCAGAAGAGAGAAATTCATCCCTAAGGGCGGACCAGACGGCGGTGATGGGGGGAATGGCGGAAGCGTTATCGTCAGAAGCACACGCAAACTTTTCACCCTTGAAGACTACAGATCCAAAAGAAATCTGAGCGCTCGAAATGGTGAACCGGGAAAGGGAAAGAATAAATCCGGCGCCAACGGAGCGGATTGCATTCTTAAAACGCCTGTCGGCACCATCATAGAAGCGTATGAATCCGACCGTATCCTGGCGGATCTGGTGCTTGATCAGCAGGAAATCGTTCTCATTCCCGGCGGTAAGGGCGGGAGAGGGAACCAGCATTTTGCCACATCGACGAATCGGGCGCCAAGGATAGCACAGCCCGGCCTTCCCGGAGAAACACTGAAACTCAAATTAACCCTGAAGCTCCTGGCAGATGTGGGATTGGTCGGCCTGCCCAACGCCGGAAAATCGACCCTTCTTTCCCGGCTCACGCAGGCTCGTCCCAAGGTGGGCAGTTACCCCTTCACCACGCTGGTTCCCAACCTGGGTGTCATGACCTTTGAAGATGAGCAGACCCTGGTTGTGGCTGATATTCCCGGACTTGTGGAAGGTGCGAGGCTGGGTCGGGGTCTGGGGCACCGGTTCTTGAAGCATATCGAACGGACCGGGTTCCTTTTGCACCTGCTGGATGCAACCCTTTCATCGGAAACCGACATCCTGAGTGATTTTTTAATGCTCAGAAAAGAGATGTCGGCCTATTCAACCGCCCTTGCCCATAAACCCTACTTTGTGGTAATTAATAAAATTGATCTCAGTGATCCAAAGAGTAAGGGCATTTTAGCACTGCGAAAAGCCCTTGACAGGATCGGTACGAAATCCATGTGTATTTCAGCATTGACCGGTGAGGGGATTGAAGATTTGATCCAATTCATTTCTGAAACCTGGAAAGGTCTCACGCAAAGCCGCAAAGCCGCAAAGTTTTAAGAGATGTTTTCTTGTGGTTTTTAGCGTCTTTGCGCCTTTGCGTGAAATATATTTTTAAAATTTGGTTCTGAAATGACGGAGAACAAAACTTCCAGAAAAGACCTGCTGAAATCGGTCAAACGGGTTGTCATCAAGATCGGCAGTGGTGTTCTGACCGGTGACGACGGCCTTAACATGCCCGCCATGGACGACCTGACCGCTGATATGAGTGCGCTCAGAAAATCAGGAAAGGAGGTCGTCCTGGTCTCATCCGGCGCCATTGCAGCAGGCATCCGGAAATTGGGAATGACCCGCAGACCCCGCTCCGTATCCGAACAACAGGCCACGGCTGCGGTGGGCCAGGGAAGCCTGATCAGGGCCTGGGAAAATGCTTTTGAAGAACACGGTCACCAGGTGGGGCAGGTTCTGTTAACCCGAGACGACCTGACCCATCGCCGCCGCTATTTAAATGCACGCAACACCAT
>CAYSFQ010000077.1:4367-5622 GCA_964430575.1 uncultured Desulfobacteraceae bacterium | reverse complement strand
AAAATTACCCGGTTTGCCGGCGCCATACCCGGATTCCTGGGAACAGGCGGTATGGGAAGCAAGATCAGCGCCGCCAAGAAAGTGGCCCTTGCCGGTGTGCCCACCATCATCGCCAACGGCCTGAAGCCCGGTATTATCAAACATCTCTTCGGGGGCCATGTGGAAGGAACCCTGTTTTTGCCGGAACCGGTTTCCCTGTGTAGCCGAAAACACTGGATCGCTTTTACCAAATCCCCAAGGGGGGAAATCGTCATTGACCGGGGCGCCGAAATAGCCATTGTGGAAAAAGGAAAAAGCCTGCTGCCCTCAGGTATCAAAGGGGTGAGGGGTCGATTCAGTCCCGGCAATTCCGTATTGCTGATCAATGAAGACGGTGAACCCGTGGCCGTGGGCATGGTCAGTTATCATTCTGGAAATATTCAGAAAATAATGGGGGCAAAAAGCGCTGAAATCGAGTCCATTTTGGGATTTAAACATGATGACGAGGTCATCCATCGAAACAATCTTGTGCTGACGGCACATATGGATGAAGGAGATGCGGCATGTCGCTTGAAAATATGATCAAGACCATGGCCAGGGATGCCAAAGTGGCTTCAAGAGGATTGAGAAGCTTGGAAAGGGGGCAGAAAGATGATGCCCTTTTGAGAATGGCCGAAAAACTCGTTGAGGCCAGGGAAATCATTGCCACCGAAAACCAAAAGGATCTGTCGGCAGCTAAAGATGCGGGTCTTTCCGCGGCCATGCTGGATCGCCTGACCCTGAACGAAGCGGTTATCGGCGCCATGGCCGACGGACTCAGGGAAGTTGCGGCACTGCCCGATCCGGTGGGAGAGGTATCGGGCATGTGGAAACGCCCCAACGGCCTGCTGGTGGGACGGGTACGAATCCCTTTGGGCGTTATCGGTTTCATCTATGAATCCCGTCCCAATGTGACCGTGGATGCAGCGGCCCTGTGCCTCAAAGCCGGCAATGCCGTTATCCTAAAGGGGGGCTCGGAGGCCTTTCATTCCAACATAGTCTTAGGTAAACTGCTGGCGGAAGCGCTTTCTGAAACCAGGATTCCCGAAAAGGCCGTTCAGGTGATCCCCACCACTGAAAGGGCCGCTGTGAATGCCCTGATCAGCCTGGATGATGATGTTGACGTCATCATCCCCAGGGGCGGAGAGGGATTGATCCGTTTTGTCACCGAACACTCGCGGGTTCCGGTTCTGAAACACTACAAGGGTGTTTGCCATATTTACGTGGATCAATCCGC
>CAYSFQ010000077.1:0-4267 GCA_964430575.1 uncultured Desulfobacteraceae bacterium | reverse complement strand
GTACTGGTGAATGCATCCACGCGGTTTAACGACGGCAACCAGTTGGGCCTGGGTGCTGAAATCGGCATCAACACGTCCAAACTCCATGCCTTCGGCCCCATGGGACTGGAAGAGTTGACCACCACTAAATTCATGGTTTACGGGCAGGGACAAATCAGGAAATAGGAGTGTTTTTTGAAACTGGGCATCCTCGGGGGTACCTTCGATCCCATTCATCTGGGACACTTGCGTTCAGCGGAAGAAATCGGTCAACATTTGGCGCTTGAAAAGGTCTATCTGATTCCCTCCGCCCTGCCCCCGCACAAAACCGAAACGCCTGTAACCCCCTTCCGCCACAGGCTGGCCATGGCCCGTCTGGGAACAGATTGTTCCCGTCTGCTCGAAACCATGGACCTGGAGGGAAACAGACCCGGATTTTCCTATTCCATCGAGACCCTCAGGGAACTTCATGAGGTTTTAGGTCCTGCGCCGGAACTTTTTTTTATTCTGGGCATGGACGCTTTTTTGGAAATCAACACCTGGCGGGATTACAAACGTCTTTTTGACTACGCTCATTTTGTGATCCTTTCCCGGGCCGGCAGTCGAAATCAAGGGCTGGACGCACTTTTTTCCGACCTTGACATCAAGTGTTCAACAACGGGGGGCTCAACAATGGGCACAGGGGATCATTTTGTGGCCCCGTCCGGCAGGTCCATTTTTCTCTTGACATCGACCCGCATGGAAATATCCTCGACAAATATTCGAAACATGGTAAAAGAAGGTAAATCCATCCATTTCCTTGTTCCTGAAGCGGTCAGGGAGTACATTATTGAAAAAGGACTGTACCTGAATGATGACCCCCATCGAAAAAGCAAAATTGTGTCTTACAACCATTCTGGAAAGAAAGGCCGTTGATCCCATCCTTCTGCACGTGGAAGACCTCACAAGCGTTGCGGACTATTTTTTGATCACGGGCGGAAATTCTACCCGACAGGTACAGGCCATTGCCCGACACCTGAAAAAGACGCTGAAGGAGCGAGAGGTTCCCTTATACGGTATTGAAGGTGAGCAGGAAGCTCAATGGGTGCTTCTGGACTATGGTGAAGTGGTCATTCACATCTTCTATCAGCCCATCAGGGAATTCTACGACCTGGAAGGGCTCTGGGTCGAGGCCCCGGAGATAAGTCTCGACGTGTGAGGCATGGGGGGGTGAATATGAAAGCCCATTTACGTTACAGGCGAAGCATTTCATTCTTGATCGCTGCTTTGCTCTGCTGGCTTCCCCTTTCCTTCAAGTCAAAAGCCCATGCCCTTTCCATAGAAGACGAATGGAAAATGGGCCAGGCCTTCTTCCTTCAGGTAAGCGGGCAGTATGAACTGGTCTCGGACCCGTTTGTCTGCAAATACTTCAATGATCTGGGGCACTATCTTCTGGCACCCCTTGAAACAAAGCCGTTTCCTTTTCAGTTTTATATTATCAACGACGAAACCCTCAACGCATTTGCCGGTCCCGGCGGGCACATTTTTTTCTATGCCGGTCTCATTGAGGCCATGGATCGGGTGGATGAGCTGGCGGCGATCGTGTGCCACGAAATCGGGCATATTGCCGCACGACACCTATCCAAGCGGATCGATCAAAGCAAAAATATCGGGATCGGCACCATGGCGGGAATCCTGGCCGGCATACTCATTGGCGGGCCGTTGGCAGCCGCACTCATCACCGGCGCCATGGCAGCCGGTATGCAGGCTCAGTATCATTTCAGCCGAGAGGATGAACGCCAGGCAGACCAGTTGAGCTATAAATACATCAGACCGTCCACCTTTGATTCAAAAGCCATGATCAGCGCCCTTGAAAAAATCCAGAAGGGAAACTGGCTGGGAACGGGGAGAACACCAGCATATCTGCTGACCCACCCCGCCGGGCCCGAGCGGATGAGCAATCTTGAATCTCTGTCCAGCAGTGATGAGCCGTTGACCTTGAGTCAGGAGGCCCTTTACCTGAAGGCGCTTTTCCCAGCATTCCAGACCATTGTCATGGCCATCTGCAAAGAGCCCGAAGATGCGGAAAAACAATTCCTGAATACCCTGAAAAAAGATCCCGAAGCGTGGTTACCGCAACTGGGGCTGGGAATTGTTTTAATGCGGGAAAGCAAATATCCCGAGGCCATCAGCGCCCTCAAAAAGGCCCGGCAAAAACAGCCGGAATTCCTCCCCATCCTGAGAACCCTGGGAGAGGCTTATTTAATGGACGGCCAGCAGAAAAAAGCCGTGGGGGTTCTTAAAACGGCCCTTGAGCTGGATCACGGGAACAAGGCGGCTCTTTTTTTGATGGGCACGCTTTACGAAGAACAGGGGAAAACCAAAAAAGCCCTTCGCATATTCAAAAAGCTGTCTTATCTCAAACCTGTCAGGAACAACGTTTATTATCACCTGGGCGTGTGTTATGGCAGGGAAAATCAGTTGGCGCTTGCCCATTATAACTTTGGCATCTATTTTAAGAATTCAGGGCGATTTCAAAAAGCCGTGTTCCATTTCCAGAAAGCCAAAAGATTGGCTTCCGAAAATGCCGCCCTTTTAGAAAAAATACGCAAGGAAACCGAAGGTGTTGAAGAAATGAAGGATCAAACATAAAAGGAGGTTTGGTATGTCTTTAAAAAAAGGAACTGTTTCCGAAGAATTTGAAAATGCACTCAAGATCGGTCGTCCCCCCAACATCGTCGGGCTGTTTCCCAATTCCATGGCGCTCATTGTCAGCGGGAAGGTCATCGATCGCGCCATGATGAAGAAGGGCAAGGCCATGACCATTGCGGCAAACGGTCGTAACCACTTTGTCATTCGCGGCGCATTGCGGGCTGCTCAGCGGGCCAACGCCGCCATCATCCTGGAGATTGCCAAATCTGAAGGGGGCGGTAATGCCTACTGCCCTGTCAACTATTGGAATCTCGCCCGACAGGCCGATGCCGTCATGAACGAACTGGGGATCACCATTCCCGTAGCCATCCATGCGGACCACTACGGCATCAAAAGCCAGACAGACGTGGAAGCGGCCAAGGTCGAAATCCCCACCATGTTTGAAGCGGGTATTACCTCCATTGCCATCGATGCCTCTCACATGCCGGATGAGGAGAACCTTCTGGCCAACCTGGCGCTCAATTCCTATCTGCCAAAATGGGCCGGCTATGAAACGGAAATTGGTGAAATCAAGGGGAAACTAGGCCTTTCAACTGCAGATGAAGCCCTGTTCCTGATTCAAGGGCTCAATGCAAATGATGCTTTTCCCGACTGGATCGCGCTCAACAACGGCACCACCCACGGCATCGAACAGAGCGACGAGGGCATCCAGGTGCCACTCACCGCACAGATTCATGAGGTGCTTGCCAAATACAATATATCCGGTGCACAGCACGGCACTTCCGGCAATAGCTCGGAACGTCTCAGGAGTATTGTTCAGAAAACCAACACCACCAAAGCCAATGTGGCAACGGCCCTGCAGATGATTTCGTGGGGCGTGAAGGTCAATGATTTTGGAAATGCCATACTGGATGACAACGGCGAATTCCTCAAAATGCCGGATGCCGGCATGACCGACGGCATGTGGGGTGAAATGGTAGGCTATGCCGAAGAGCGGGACATTAAAGGCGGAAACTACAAGAAGCTCAACCTGCCCTTCGAAAACAAACTGCTGGCTCTTTCCCGGGATATACGGGAGCGGATGGTTCAGGGGGTGGAAGATTTCGTTTACAACCTGCTGACCCAGGTGTTTAATGCTCAGGATACAGCACCCCTGGCCCTGGAAGCGATTTTGGAAGCCGGCTCCCATGACCTGGGTCCCAAGAGCGCGCGCATTGAAGACCCGAGTGACTGGACTGAAGACAAGATTGGAGAACGGGCGGCAGCACTAGATTCAGACAAGGGGCCGGCTGGAGACTTTGATGACTGAACCATCAACAGATTGTCGTCCCCTTCGACATGTCTGGGTGGAAAAAATAGAAGCTGAATCAAGGGTTTCCGGTTGCTATCTGGTCAAGAAGAAAAAATTGTCCACCACCCGCAACGGAAACCCTTTTTTGAGTCTCACCCTGGCAGACAAAACAGGAGAATTGCCGGCAAAAGTCTGGAATAAGGCCGAAGCCTTGTCGGCGCTTTTTCGTGAAGGTGAGGTTGTTGAAATAGCGGGGCAAACCGCTACCTACCAGGGCCAGGTTCAGCTGACCGTGTCCGAGCTGCGACCTTCCTCTGAAACACCGGACCCCGGCATATTCGTGGAAACATCACCCTTTGACACTCC
>CAYSFQ010000076.1:0-11522 GCA_964430575.1 uncultured Desulfobacteraceae bacterium | reverse complement strand
GCTTGGAAGAGCGAAAATCGGCCCTTTCACTCAAGAAATCCCTGGACCTGGCAGAACGGCTCTTTAACGAAGGGGAGAAGAATGCCCAGGCGGTAAAGGATTTTGTCCAATCTTATATCCTGGAACATCCTTATACGGAGATCGATTATATCACCCTGTGTGACCCGATTACCCTGGACGATGTGAACACCCTTTCTGAAGGCACCCTGATGGCTTTGGCGGTTCGAGTGGGAAAGACCCGGTTGATTGATAACAGCCGATTGAAAAAATAATCAGGTGTAAGCTGTAAGGTATCAGATTATAAAGGCCTAACACTTTAAACCTTAAACTTTAAACCTAAATTAAAGGAGTTTTTCCATGAAGAGTGCAAACTTTCTGTTTACCTCGGAGTCCGTGACCGAAGGTCATCCGGATAAGGTCGCCGACCAGATATCCGATCATATACTGGATCATATATTTGAGCAGGATCCCAACTCCCGAGTGGCTTGCGAGACCCTGGTGACCACCGGCATGGCCATGATTTCCGGGGAAATTACCACCACTGCCTATGTGGATATGCCGGATATTGTCAGGCAAACCATTAAGGATATCGGGTATAAAAATTCGTCAATGGGGTTTGACTGGGAAACCTGCGCCGTGCTCTCCACCATCGACAAGCAGTCCCCGGATATTGCCATGGGTGTCGATACCGGTTCCGGGCTGTTTCAGGAACAGGGGGCAGGGGACCAGGGACTCATGTTCGGATATGCCTGCAAGGATACCAATGTTCTGATGCCCATGCCCATTTATCTTGCCCATGGGCTTACCCGGCGATTGGCCCACGTGAGAAAATCCGGCCAATTGCCATGGCTCAGGCCTGACGGGAAGAGTCAGGTGACCGTTGAATATGAAAATGGAAAACCGAAAAGTATCCATACGGTGGTGATAGCCGCCCAGCACAGCCCGGACGTGGATTACGATACCCTCAGGGAGGCGATCATCGAAAAGGTGGTCATGGAAGTGATCCCGGCGGAAATGCTGAATGAATCCACCCAGTATTTTATCAACACCACGGGCCGGTTTGTGGTGGGTGGACCTCAAGGGGACTGCGGGCTCACCGGTCGCAAAATCATTATGGATACCTATGGTGGATTCGGTTACCACGGTGGCGGCGCATTTTCCGGAAAAGATCCGTCCAAGGTGGATCGAAGTGCATCCTATATGTGCCGCTATGTGGCCAAAAATATCGTGGCGGCGGGACTGGCTGAAAAGTGTGAAATTCAGGTGGCTTATACCATCGGTCGCGCTGACCCGGTGTCTGTGATGGTGGGCGCTTACAGCACCGGTGTGCTACCCAGCCATGAACTCACGGAGATCGTCAAAAAGGAATTTGATTTGAGACCGGCGGCCATTATTGAACGTCTGGATCTGCTCCGGCCGATCTACCAGAAGACTTCCAATTACGGCCATTTCGGGCGCGAGTTGCCCGAGTTTTCCTGGGAAAAAACAGATATGGTTGAGACACTTAAGAGCGCTGTAAAATAAAAGAGGATATATTTAAATGGATTATGATATCAAAGATATTCAACTGGCGGAAAAAGGCCGTCTGAGAATCGAGTGGGCCGAGAAGAGCATGAATGTCCTCAGAACGATCAAGGAACGTTTTGAGGCCGAAAAACCCCTGAAAGGGCTCAGGCTTTCCGCGTGCCTTCATGTGACTACCGAGACGGCCGCCCTGGCGAAGACCCTCAAGGCCGGCGGGGCAGATGTGGTTCTTTGCGCCTCCAACCCCCTTTCCACCCAGGACGATGTGGCTGCTTCCCTGGTGGCCGATGATGAAATTCCTGTTTTTGCCATCAAAGGCGAAGACCATGCCACCTATTACAGCCACATCCTGTCGGCCCTTCAGTATGAGCCCCACATCACCATGGACGACGGCGCGGACCTGGTGAGTTCCCTTCATTTTATTGCCCTTCAGAAATGGGACGATCTGGAAGCATCTGTCAGCGTCTGGGGGCAGAGCCTGTCCGAAGAAGATCGAAGCCGGTTTTTGAAAAACGTCATCGGCGGCACCGAAGAAACCACCACCGGCGTCATACGGCTTAGAAGCATGGAAAAAGACGGGGTCCTTCAATTCCCCGTGGTCTCGGTGAACGATGCCGATACCAAGCACCTGTTCGACAACCGTTACGGCACCGGGCAGAGTACGGTGGACGGCATTATTCGGGCTACCAACCGGTTGCTGGCGGGCAGCACTTTTGTGGTCAGCGGTTACGGCTGGTGCGGAAGAGGGGTTGCCACCAAGGCCAAGGGGCATGGTGCCCACGTAATCATCTGTGAGGTGGATCCGCTTCGAGCCCTTGAGGCGGTCATGGACGGCTTTCAAGTGATGCCCATCGCCGATGCAGCGCCCCGAGGTGATTTTTTCTGTACCCTGACAGGCGATATCAATGTCATCCGGTTGGCGCATTTTCTGGAGATGAAGGAAGGGGCCATCGTTGCAAACTCCGGGCATTTTGATGTGGAGCTGGACCTTAATGGCCTGGCGGGCGCGTCGGTGGCCAGGCGGCAGATCAGGGAGTTTGTAGAGGAGTTTTCCCTTAACAACGGCCGGAAAATCTATGTGTTGGGCGAGGGCCGGCTCATCAACCTGGCGGCGGCGGAAGGGCACCCCTCAAGCGTCATGGACATGAGTTTTGCCAACCAGGCCCTCAGCGCCGAGTATATGGCCAAGGAACACGCCGATCTGAAAAGAAAGGTCTATCCCGTTCCCCATGCCATTGACCAGGAGATCGCCCGGCTGAAACTGCAATCCATGGGTGTCGAGATCGACACCCTGACCGAAGAGCAGAAGCACTATCTTTCCTCCTGGGAGATGGGAACCTGATCGATTGCGGAATTGAGAATGCATTCATAAGGGGTTATTATGTCAGAAGATATTTTTCGACAACTACAGGAACAGCTGGATCAGTACTCCGTGGGGTTTCCCGCCACCGAATCCGGCGTGGAGATGGAAATTCTAAAGCGGCTCTTCACCGAAGAAGAGGCGGAGATGTATCTGCACATGAGCATGATGCTGGAAACACCCGAAAGTGTGGCCGGCCGCTTGAAACAGGACCCGGCGCAGGTGACTTTATTGCTTGACGGTATGGCTGAAAAAGGCCTTTTGTTTCGGGCGCGAAAAGGGGATGAAGCCAAATATGGTGCGGCCCCTTTTGTGGTGGGCATTTATGAGTTTCAATTGAATACAATGGATGATGAGCTGGCACGGCTCTTTGATGATTTCTTCGAGGAGTCGTTTATGGAGCAGGGATCCCGGCAGGTGGTCCCCATGCGGACCATTCCCGTGAACAAATCCATTGGTGTGTCCTGGCAAGTGGCCCCCTATGAGGATGCCCGGGAAATCGTCAAATCAAAGGACCGTCTGGCCGTGGCCGACTGCATCTGCCGGGTTCAGCAGGGATTGCTGGAGCAGTCCTGCGGCAAACCGCTGGAGGTCTGCTTCCTGGCCGGAAGCCATGGTGCGTACTATGTGGACCGGGGCATGGGCCGCTGGGTGAGTCAGGAAGAGGCTTTGGAGATTTTGGATAAATGTGAAGAAGCCGGGCTGGTGCCCCAACCGTTCAATGCCATTAACCCGGGCGGCCTGTGCAACTGCTGCGGCGATTGCTGCGGCATGCTGCGCACATTGAAAAAACACCCCCGGCCTGTGGAAGTGGTGGTGACCAACCATTATGCGCTGGTGGATGAGGATCTGTGTGTGGGATGTGAAGTCTGCCTGGATCGTTGCCAGATGGATGCCATCACCATGGGGGATGAAGATACGGCACAGGTAAATCTGGATCGGTGTATCGGCTGCGGGCTATGCGTGACCACCTGTGACGCAGAGGCCATGACCCTTGAACCCAAATCCCCCGAGGATCGCCGTGAACCGCCTGCAAAGGCCCAGTTGACCTTGATGGAACTGGCCCAGAAACGGGGAAAATCGTTGGTCCCCCTTGCCGTCATGAAGGGTTAGCAGGGGCACGGAGTCAGCGGAAGCCGCGGATTGATTCACCTCGTATCTCTTCTTTTCATTTCTCGATCCCTGCGACTGGAAAACGGCAGCTGAATTAGAAAAATTGCAGATGATCATGAATGCTGCATCGGAAATTATCATAAAAACCGGCTACATCCCCGGGTCAATCGGCCGGATCTCTGAACTTCACGGGACATATTACAACCGCCATTGGGGCTTCGGACTCTATTTTGAGGCCAAGGTGGCCACTGAGCTTTCAGCATTTCTTGAGCGTTTCGATGCGAAAAGAGATGGTATCTGGCTTGCGACACAGGATGGCCATATTGAAGGTTCAGTTGTTATAGACGGTATTCATGCCGAAAATGAAGGCGCTCATCTAAGATGGTTCATCGTATCAGATGCTTTGAGGGGCAAAGGGGTGGGCAGGAAACTCATCAATAGAGCAGTCGATTTCTGTAGAAACAGGAGCTATGAAAGAGTGTACCTCTGGACCTTCGAGGGCCTTGGCGCTGCAAGACATTTGTATGAAGATGAAGGTTTTAAGCTCATTGGACAAAAAAGTGGAGACCAATGGGGTGCCAAGGTAAACGAGCAATGTTTTGAATTAAGAAATGATGGATAGGCCCTTATAGGAGAAATAAATGATGTTAAATGAAACGGCGCCGCGTGGGATGGACACCATCGTCGCATCCATCGAAAACCAGACCGATCCCTCACAGCGCGTCGACATCAAGTATGTGCAGGGTGATAACGTCTTTGTAACACAGGGGATTTACACCCAATTTGCGGAGAAAGAGATTTCGATTCCGGGCCATCTGGTGGTCATGGATTTCCAACTCATGGGGGCCATTGTATCGGAGATCCTGGAAAAGTTGTCCCAGGCCCGGGACGGGGAAACCACATTTGAATATGCCTCACGGCTTCAGGTTCTGGATAAGGAATACAGCCTGGAAGATGGGGGGGAAACCATGATGTTGAAGGAAGTGCCGTCGGAATAAAAATATTTATCTCAAAAAACAGGGTGTGTTGATGATGGAAAAAAGTGTGGTTTTTGAATCAGGGGATTTGAAACTGGAAGGTCTTCTGGATAGGGCCCAGGGCGATGCAGGGGTTGTGATAACCCACCCGCACCCTCAGTACGGGGGATCCATGCAGAACAATGTGGTGGAATCGCTGGTAAAGTCCTATGGAAAGGCGGGATACACCACCCTTCGTTTTAACTTCAGGGGTATGGGAAGGAGCGAAGGCCATTATGATGATGGGGTTGGCGAGCAGTCCGATGTCCGTGGTGCGGTGGCATACCTCAAGGATCTGGGTATGACATCCGTTGATCTTGCAGGGTACTCCTTCGGGGCCTGGGTGAATGCACAGGCAATCGGGGACTTAAATGATGTGGCCCGAATGATCATGGTATCTCCGCCGGTAAATTTCATGGATTTTTCCTTTCTGAGTTACACGCCCAGAATTCAACTCATCATCGCCGGTTCCCGGGATGATATTGCACCACCTGACATGATTCAAAAGATGTTACCCAAGTGGAATAAGGATTCGGCTTTTCATATCATTCAAGGGGCAGACCATTTCTATTGGGATGAGACCGGGGAAATCGAGTCCATTGTCAAAGGTTTTCTGAAGAGATCCTGATTTTGAATAATACCTATCTGGGAGAGCGCCATGGAACATATCAGCATCCTGAAAAATCCGGTTCAGAAATATGCCTGGGGCTCCAGAACGGCGTTGCAGTCTCTTTTAGACTGGCCCAAACCGTGGCAAGAGCCGGCAGCGGAACTCTGGATGGGGGTTCACCCCAAGGCGCCATCAGAGGTCGAAGCGGATGGTGGATGGCGATCGCTGATTGACGTCATCGCAGCCGATCCCGTGTCCGTTTTAGGTGCTGATGCCGCAAAGCAGTTTTCAAACAGACTCCCATTTCTGTTCAAAGTGCTTGCCGCTGATTGTCCTTTGTCCATTCAGGTGCATCCCGATATAAACCAGGCCCGGGACGGTTTTAGAAGGGAAAACCAGCACAATATTCCGCTTGATGCGCCTGACAGGAACTACAAGGATGCGAGCCACAAGCCCGAGTGCCTTTGCGCTGTGACGCGTTTTGAGGCCATGAAGGGTTTTCGGGCGCCAGAAGGCATTCTGAAATTGATGGATCAGGTTTTCCTTAACATGCAGTTTAAGGAACTGGACCCGTTACGAAAAGACCCGAATTCCGATGGATTGAAGCGCTTTTTTACATCCCTCATGACCATGGACGAGGCGCGACAAGCCCGTGTGGTCAATGAGGCGGTTGAAGGTGCGAAGCGGATTTCGGGTGAAGATCGTGCCTTTCACTGGCTCCTGGAATTGAACCGCGAATACCCGGGGGATGGGGGGGTGTTGTCGCCGCTTTATTTGAACCTGGTGGACCTTTCTCCGGGTGACGCCATCTATGTGCCGGCAGGTGAACTTCACGCTTACCTTTCAGGGGTTGGCATGGAAATTATGGCCAGTTCAGACAATGTCTTGAGAGGTGGACTGACCCCTAAACATATTGACATCCCGGAGCTGTTGGGCGTCGTCAATTTCACTTCCTCTCCTGTTTTAAAGCAGCGACCGCTTGCCGATGACAACTTCGAACGCATCTACGAAACCCCGGCAGCAGAGTTTCAACTCTCCGAGATCGTTTTGAACGGCCATGAACGGTCCATCAACAGAAAAGAAAGAAGTGTGGAGATCCTGATCTGTATGGCGGGCGAAGGCTTGATTGAGGAACTGGAAAGCGGCCAGGCCCTGCCCTTATCAAAAGGTGTGTCGGTCGTTGTTCCTTCAGCCGTCCCCGGGTATGCTCTCTCAGGCAACATGACCTTGTATAAGGGTGGGGTGGGTAAAGGGAACATTCTCACCTTTTGAATATTTTGCCAGCATGAAAAAACAAAGTTTAGAAGTTGAGAACGTCCCGCACATCACCAACTTGGTCAAGGAGGACTAGCCATGGAACAATCAACCGAGTTGAAGGCGCTTTATCTTCGCAGTTGCGAGGCCCAGTCAAATGGAGACTATTCATTTTTTGAACGCCACTTCTCGCAAGAGGAGGGCGTGCTCGCCATTGGCACGGACCCGGCGGAATGGTGGGCCGGTTATGCCACCATTACCAGGGTATTCAAGGCCCAGCTAAAAGAAACGGGTGAATTTGAGATCCTGGCAGATGCCCCCCAGGCCTATAGTGACGGTTCGATCGGTTGGGTAGCGGACCAACCCACACTCAAACTCCCCGATGGCACGGAAATGCCGATCCGATTGACTGCGGTCTTTCAAAAGGAGCAGAATGACTGGAAAATCGTTCAGTGGCACGTTTCGATTGGGATTTCCAATGAGGATTTGATTGGCGAGACGCTGACGACCCAATAACCGGCCAAGACAGGCCGGAATCTGGCTTGTACTGTCGTGGGTATTTAAGATCAGGCGAGTTTCGAAAAGAAAGGATTATCAAATCTCTAACCAGGTTAATACAGCCGGGGCAAAAAGCCACGCAGCTGGTTAGCAGCGTTCGGCAGCAGTGGATGATTATTGGAATGGATGACCTGAAGTTTTTTCGCCTAAAAACAGAAAGGATATCCAAAAAAAACGGATTATTCCATAACAATAAGGAGGTTCGTGATGATGACTAAATCCAATAACAATGTTGCTATCACCAGATATGATGGAACGATAAATGGGATTAGGGAGGGGATCGAATTAATCAACGGGCTTGAAGATATTCGGCCTGGCGATAATGTTTTGATAAAACCAAATGTACTGTGGGGAGCTGGTGGCACCAAAAAAATTCCTAAATACGGCTTTGTCACAACCTCTTGCTTGGTCGAAGGTATAGTCATTCTTTTACGAGAAAAGGGCTGCAGAAAAATTTCCATCGGTGAGGGCTGTATTGCCAATGATGAATTGGCTTCAAATACTTTAAAAGGCTTTGCATGGTCGGGTTTAAAAAGGGTCGCAAGAAAATACGACGTCAGATTGATTGATTTTAACACGGATTCATACGCCAAACTAAAATTAGGCGAAAGCCATGTCCAAGTTGCTCGTGCTGCCTTGGATGCAGATTTTTTAGTTGATGTTCCTGTACTTAAAACTCATGCAATGACCAAAGTATCCTTAGGCATGAAAAACTTAAAAGGGTGTTTGTCCATGAAATCCAAGAAAAAATTTCACATGTTGGATTTAAACGAGATGATTGCCCTGCTTAATACACAGATTAAGCCAAAATTGACTGTAATTGACGGGATCTATGGAATGGAAAGAGGCCCGACAGCTTTGGGTAGAGCACATCGGATGAATTTGATCATTTCAGGAAGAGACGTATTTTCTTGTGATATGGTTGGTTCGGCCATTTTAGGTATCGACCCGAAATCAGTGGGCTATCTTAAGAAGTTTTCAGAAATAAATATGCGACCCATTGAAATTGAATCCGTCCCTGTAATGGGAGAGCAAATCAAAGACGTATATAGGCCACTCGAGTGGCAAGGAGATATTGAAGAACACTTCCGTAGTGCCGGTATTGAGGATATTACAATCCAATGGCCAGGAACCCGTTTTTGCACGAATTGCGTTACTTGTTCTGAAATCTTGGTTGCTTCTTTTTGCAAAGATAACTCTGGGGTCAAAATAGAACCCGTTGAATTTTGCTTTGGTGCCGAAGTTAAGGCGAAAGAAGATTCAGAAAAGGTTATTTTGTTTGGCGATTGTGCTATTCGGGCTAATAAAGCTAATACACAAGCTATCAAAGTTGAGGGGTGTCCTCCAAAGGTAGTTGAGAGCATGATAACAATGATAAAAAATACGTTGGAAAAAAGGAGGGCAAGAAAAATTTTATCAATCAGGCTAATTAAAGGGATACTGAATAAAATAGGCCTATATAATGAATCTTTTCCTCGAGAATTTTCCTATGAGCTACCGGAATTTGATCCTCAACATTTTTAGATGATAATCGGTCTCCAAATGGGGCCCACTATAGTTTTCTACGGATATTACAAAACCGATCGCTTAACCGGAGCGCAAAAGACCGCGCCCGGTTCCGGTTAGCTTTAGGAAGGAGAATCTATGACAGACAAGAAAGCTTTAACGGCACCATGTGGGCTGGACTGCTTCAATTGCGAAATCTACGAGGACAATTTGACAAGCGATTTTGTCGAATTGATTCATGAGAAATTGGGTGTCCCTAAACAAGAGATCCCCTGCAAGGGTTGCCGCCGACAGGATGGGAAACATTACCATCTCCCGCCAGAGGGGTGTGCAACGCTGGATTGTGTGAAAGTCAAGGGCGTGGAGTTGTGCTGTGACTGTGATGATTTCCCGTGCGCTTTTCTCGCTCCAACAGCTGACAATGCCGCCAGATACCCTCATAACATGAAAGTCTATAATCTTTGCCGGATCAAGAATGTTGGTCTTGAACGCTGGATTGAAGAAGCGGGGCAAATCCGGAAGAAATATTTCACAGGAAAATTTGTTGTCGGAAAAGGGCAAGCGGATTAGGGGCGGCGACCGTCATATTCAATCGCTGCTTTCTTTATTTGTCATAGCCCCCGTCAATAGAGTCGTGCTCGAAAATGCCTTTGATGCCAAATTCAAAGATTTCGAAGATGCGGTTATTCATGAAGCAGCACTCCACGCCGGGGCTCAATATATCGTAACCCGGAATATATCAGATTTCGGAAAGACCGTACTGCCTGTATATGAACCAAGAGAGTTTCTAAAAGGCTTAGAATCATTGAATTAAATTGGCTAACCACCCGCCCCGCCTTTTCGTTACGATGCCCAAATTGCCCTTCTATACACAATGACTTTGCATAAGGGTGGGATGGGAAGGGTGAGAAGTTTATTTCGTCCGGACATTCCGCCACCAGGCGGTGGGCGATCGAATGTCCGCAACCGGGACAATAATGGGTCGGGTTATCTTTCAGGGATTCCGGAAAGCGAACAGGTCCTGCCCCTATCAAAAGGTGTATCGGCCATCGTTCCTTCGACCGTCCCCCAATATGCTGTTTCGGGCACTATCACCTTTACAAAGGGGCGTTATCGAAGACTTTTCCTTGACTTCCTCCTCGCTTAAAATATTATAGCGAACACATAGTTATTTTATCATCACAACACCATGATCCATTTTCCGGGTGTGGTACCGGATATAGCGCCTGATCCAATCGGAATAGGTTTGTTCCGTGCGATAGGCATAGTGGTGATAACGAAGAACCTGTCGCACCTGATCCATAAAGCGAAAATTGGGATCCGGTCGGAATATTTTTGAATTTTCCATGCTATCAATACCATTATCCAATAGGTGGAAAAGTCAGTGCGTAATTTTCCAGTGGAGGATATACATGACAGAAGAAAATAAAGACTCTTGCAAGCAAAAGTCCGGTGCCCTAAAAGAACCGCCTCGGAAAATACCTCCTCACAACAAGCTGCTTTTAATATCGGACAGTTATCTGTCGGACCTTGAATGTATACGAGAAATGTTTGCAAATGTTTTGCCTATGCTGCGGGAACAGGACAAAGAAAGGAAAAAAATAGTTGATGAAATATTAAATAATGCCAAATCAGACAAAAAAGAGAAAGATATTGAAAATGAAAATGAGGGAGAAAAACAAGAAAATGGAACAAGAGTAACTTTATCTTTGGCCAGGTCTGACTTAAATACTGTACTCTCAAATATTAGAAAAATGCATAGGGCTGAAGAATTGTTTAAGCAGCAAACAACGGTTTCTTTAATATCTCGTTTTGATGAATTCCTTGGTCATCTCCTGAAAATAGTATTAAGGATTCACCCAGAATGGTTAAGTTCATCTGAAAAGACAATAACTTACAGGGAACTGGTGGGTCTTGAATCAATAGAGAGTGCAATAATTGGCTTAATCCACAAAGAGGTAGAGACACTTTTGAGAGGATCTCATGAAGAACAGATCAAATTCATAGATGAAAAACTTAAACTTGGTACTCGTGAAAATTTCTCCCGCCTTCCTGATTTTTTGGAAGTAGCTGAAAGAAGAAATTTGTGTGTTCATACTGGTGGCAAAGTTTCTCAGCAATATATAGATCGTTGTGAAATATTTGGATATAAGAATGAAGAATCAATCAATGTTGGGTCTTCTTTAAATATTGATGCAAATTATTTTAATAATGCATTTTCACTTTGTTTCGAGCTGGGATTAAGGATTTCACAAGCAGCTTACAGAAGGCTTTTTCAAGACAAATTAGAGGCTGTCGATAAATCCATTAATAATTTGGCCATTAAATTTTTGAATTCTGGTGATTACAACCTTGCTGAAATTGTGTGCGAATTTGACTTAGGGATTCCTGAAAAATTTCGTTCAAGTGATAATGAATGCATATATTTCGCAAGAATTAATCGAGCAATTGCTCAGAAATTTGCGGGAAAAGATTTTCAGGCAGGTTTGAATGGAGTTCATTGGCAAGCTTTTCATCCGAAATATTCACTAGCTTTAGATGTGTTACATGAAAAATATGATAGTGCTGCTGAGGCTATGAA
>CAYSFQ010000075.1:5553-11688 GCA_964430575.1 uncultured Desulfobacteraceae bacterium | reverse complement strand
TGAAAAATTTAAAAAAATATCCATTTTTGACTTTTTTGGGGTGACGAAAGTGGGGTATGTGATGCTGGAAGGTATCGTACTCCTGAACACACTTGGAGATTTAGATGACTATGGGGATGAAATAAAGGCGATCAGTAGCGCGACAGGCCTTCCAATTTTGGGAAAAAAGAAAGTCGGACTACAAGGGCTGCAAGATGTTATAGAAGAGGCTATTGGTAGGCTGTAGCATTATTAAAACAAAGATATTTCAAAAAAGATGGACGTCTTCCGTTAACATCAAAATTACGAACGAAAATGTTACCAAAGAGCGGTTGCTTCAGATGATTCATTGACAATATTGCGCAATGTTTCCAGGAATATGGGGACTTTGTCTTCCGGGATACAGGTAAGAACCCGGTCGGCCATATTTTTATGTTCATCCGTATGTTTTTCGAAAAGTTCAAGCCCCTTTTCTGTCAATTCGATCAAAAATACCCGCCGGTCCTTCGGTGTTGTCCGTCGGCGTGCAAACCCTTTTTTCTCCAGCTTGTCAACAACGGCCGTCACCGATGGTGTGCTGATTTCCATGATTTCCGCCAGTTTGCGCATCTTTAACTGTGGTCGTCTTCCCAACGCTTCAATGGCATGAACTTCTAAAATTGAAAGTTTAGTTTTTAAGCTGCTGACGGCCTCCTCTTCCCAGGCATGAAAAATATTGAAAAAATCAACCAATAACTCTGACAGTTCAGGCAAAGGATCCCGTAGTTCACTACTTACTTCTTCCATACCACATCCCTTTAATAAACGAAAAAACGGCATCCTTCATATGATGCCAAAAGTAGTTTCCACTGGCTCAACCTACGAAAAATTCGAGAAAGTGTAAACTGGAAAATGAAGGATGCCGAAAGGATCTTTTTTTTAGAATGCCTTTACACCTAAGGCGGCAAGCCGCAGTTTAAAGTTTTACGTTTAAAGTTTTTCAGTCAATGAACTTCTTGTTTTTCATGACAGAAAGCCGGGAAATAAGGTACTAAAACCTTATTTTACAGGTTTGAATATGTTTTTTACTCCGCTATGTTCTTTTCAAAGTTGTTCAAAATTATTTTTGAAAACTTTTAGGTGCAGGGACAGCCGCAAACACATTTGTCGGTTGTGCATTCGTTGGCGCATTTGTCGCTGCAGTACAGTTTGCCGTTTTTTTTAACTGCGCTGATTTCTTCTACTTCACAAGTGCATTGGCCACACTCACAAGCTACTTTTGTCATGTTCGTTCACCCCTTTTAGTTTTTTAATAGTTCATATTCCTAACAATATGGAAATATAATAATTATGATAATAAACAGTAAATCATCCAAACAGTTCTGTCAATAAAAATTTATGATTTTTAGAAAACAACGAGATGTGATGGTATTATGAAATATTTCAGTGCGGGCTGTTCATCCAGCACCCCCTGACCATCAACCCGAGGGTGGACATCTTGTGTTTTCAGCATTTTTGTCTTTACCATCAACGTGGCCATTTTCAAACAAAATGCATGAGCATCTGAATTCCATTTAGAATGGTCTTATCAGATGCTCATGATGGTAAAAAACAGATGGCACTTTCCGTCTTCCGTAATGGAAGGCTGTGTTGGGACATCACCGCCACATATTCCGCATTTAGGCATGGAATGGTCTTGTCAAAACCTGCGCTATCTTGACACAGACAAAGAATATTTAAATATGAAAAACCTATGATATCAAAAAGATATATAGAATCACGCGCCATCTGAGATACGAGCTCAATATCTCATTTGAACATGACAAAACGCGACGTTCTGGTTACGATCAAATGCCGCAACATCTTGCAGTCGCTCTGTTGTTGGACTATCAGCACGGCCTGCCACCTTCCTTTGAGAACAACGGGTTAATTTTTCTTGGGGAAACAACAGAATCTTTGATTCCGCAGTAGTGAACGTGAACGGTCCCATTATACCCCCTATTGGTCTGGCGTTTAAAACAACCAACTGATTTCCGTCAAAGAAGAATACCTTGATTTTTTGAAGAAGAACGGGTCTTTTATAATGATCGATATATCTGGGTTTGAAGACTGGAGCTTTCAAGCTCTGCCGTCCCTACGGGACTAATTACAGTTATATGAACAAATCCCGGCAATGAATTGTCGGGCTATTTTCATACGTCCCTACGGGACAGAAAGAAGAAACCTTGTAGTTGGCATGGGTCTGTGCTGTATCGACATATATCTGTAGCCCAAAAAAACCTGCAACTGCAACGTGTTGCAAATGTGAGAGATGAACTCTCAAAGTGATGCGTAAGACGCTAAACTCTGATTTCCACCTCTCCTTTCAGCTCCCTTTTCACCTGTTCGATGGGTACCTCTTTGCGATGAAAGATGCCGGCGGCCAAGGCTGATTCGGCCTCAGTTTGTTTGAAGACTTCCAGAAAGTGCTCCGGGCGCCCGGCGCCGCTGGATGCAATAACGGGGATGGAAACAGCCTCTTTGACCGCATTGATGAGTTCCAGGTCAAACCCCTGGGAGGTGCCGTCCCGGTCGATACAGTTCAACAGGATTTCACCCGCACCCAATGTTTCACAGACCTGTGCCAGCGTGACCGCATCAAGATCCCGACCCTCCCGGCCCCCATTGATAGTGCATTGATACCAGCAATAGGATTCACCGTTGGGTCCGGGGATGTCCGTTTTGATCACCCGGTGTTGGACGTCTTCAGGGTTGTCAACGTATACCCGTCTGGGATCGATGGAAATTACCACGGCCTGGTTTCCATAGACCCTGGCGATCTCCTCAATGGCGCTCCGGCCGGTTTTCAGGCCAGTTTTAAGGTGGGCTTCAACAACCAGGACGGCATCACTGCCGATGGATATTTTGTCCGCGCCGGATCTGAAATATTTTGCGGCCACCTCCAGAGCTGTGTAAGTTCTGCCGTCCTTATCCGTGTAATCCCGAATACCGCCGCCGATGGTGAGGGGGACGAAGACGTTTTTGGATGTCTGTCTCAGCACTTCAAGCATGGGCATATCTTCCAGTGGAAAATCCCTGAATCCGGTGATGTTGAGGAAGGTGATTTCGTCAGCGCCTTCTTGGTAGTACCTGCGGGCCAGATCCACCGGTTTGCCCAGATTCCGAACATCGCCATTTTCCCTGACATCATACCGATCCCCTTTGGTCACCACCAGATCGCCCCGGTCGTTGGTGCGAACATCCAGACAGGCAATGATGCGTTTGGCCAGGCATGTACGGCTTGAAATTTCCGGGGGTATTGCCATTTTACCGTCTTTCCTGAGGAAGTTTTCCAGTATGCGCAGCCCTGATCTGCCGCTTTTTTCAGGGTGAAACTGGGTGGCGGTTACGTTTCCTTTTTGGATGGCACTGACAAACCCATAGCCGTAATCAGTGGTGGTCAGTACGGTGTCATCGGTGCTGGGTTTAACGTGGTAGGAATGGACAAAGTAGAATTTTTCGTTACCTTCAAGGCCTGCAAACAGCCTGGATGGTTGTTGAATATTCAACCCGTTCCAGCCGATGTGGGGAACTGAAAGGTTTGTTGAAAACCGTTGTACCTCGCCCGGGATGAACCCCAACCCCGACATGTTCGGTGCTTCCTCACTCTTTTCAAACAAGGCCTGGAGCCCCAGGCAGATGCCCAGGAAGGGACGATCGGCTTTGAGATAAGCCAGTAGTGGCGCGACAAAATTTTTTCGGTGCAGGATTTCCATCATGTTGCCGAAGGCGCCAACTCCGGGAAAGACCAGCTTTTCAGCGGAAAGGATATCATTTTCTGTTTTGACAAGATGGACCTGTTCGCCGAGACTTTCGATGGCGTTGATGACGCTTCTGACGTTTCCGGCGCCGTAATCCAGCAACGTGATCATGGGTTGTTCCTTTGTTCTTTGGTCCCCTGTATGCGGAATATGGGGGTTGCCTAATTGTAAGGATTTGGGTTATACAAAAAGCAGCTTTGAATGTAAAGTTTCGAAAGGATAGCCCATATGCGTGTTACCAGCATCCAGATGGAAATTAGAGACGGGCATAAGGAAGAAAATATTGAAGCAGCATTGGATCTGCTGGACCAGGCACCGCCAAGCGATTTGATACTGCTGCCGGAATTGTGGCCTTGCGGTTATTTTTCGTTTCATCGGTATCGAAAGGATAGTGAACCCATTGACGGCCCGACAGTGTCAGCTTTGAGAGAAAGGGCTTCGGCTATGGGGATTCATATCCTCATGGGGAGCCTGGTGTTGCGGGAAGACGACGACTTGTTTAACACTGCCCTTCTTCTGGGGCCGGATGGCGGGATTATGACCCAATATCGGAAGATTCATCTTTTTGGATACCAGTCGGAAGAGCGGAAATTGTTGAAGGCGGGTAAAAAGTCGGTGGTCGTGGATCTGCCGTGGGGCAAAGCGGGGATTACCACCTGCTATGATTTGCGCTTTCCTGAGCTTTATCGACTCATGGTGGATCAGGGGGCTTCTATTTTTCTGGTGCCCTCGGCTTGGCCCCAGGCGCGACTGGATGCCTGGCGCCTGTTTAACCGGGCCAGAGCACACGAAAACCTCTCTTATCTTTTTTCCTGCAACTGTGCCGGAACAAGTGACGGCAAGGCCTTTGCCGGTCACAGCATGATCGTTGATCCCGGTGGAGAGGTTCTGGCTGAAGGTGGGGAAGGGGCATGTTATGTTTCAGCTGATATTGATCCTGAGCGGGTTCGCATTGTGCGCAAAGCATTTTCGGCCTTAAACGACCGGGTTTTGGTTCATTCAAACGAGGGATATTCACATGGCCCGAACCTATGATATCGGCTTGAAAGAGGCGCTTTCCCTGACTTTCGATGCCATTCGGGTCCTGAAGCCGGCGCCGATGCCTGTTCATGAGGTGTGTGGTCTTGTGGCGGCAGAAGATCTGAGGGCGGTTGTGGATTGTCCATCGGCCACGTCTTCCCTGCGGGACGGGTTTGCGGTGGTTTCATCGGATATCGCCAAAGCATCGCGTGAAAATGGCATTCCGCTCAGAATTTCCGGTACTCTGGCTGCCGGGGATCCCACCCTAAAGACTGTTCAGCCTGGTGAGACGGTTGAAATACTGACCGGCGCTGTGATACCCAAAGGCGCCGATGCGGTTGTATCCGTTGAATTCACGGAACAGCGCGGCGACAAGGTGATCTGTTTCAGGGATGCGCCGCCCGGATGCAATCTCCTGTTTCAGGGCAGTGATGTGACAAAAGATGGCCTCATTGCGAGCCGGGGGCAGGCCTTGACGCCAGCCCTGACCGGGCTATTGGCTGCCGGTGGTCTGGACCAGGTGAAGGTATGTCCGTTACCGCGTGTTGCCATTGTGGCTACCGGCGACGAGGTGATTGCGCCCGGGCACTCCCTTAAGCCCGGTCAGTTGTATGCCAGCAACATTGTGACGCTTTATTCGTGGTTGCGTCATTTCGGCATGTCCGGGGAAACGGCCGTTGTTCGGGATCATCCCGATGAACTTGAAAAGACATTCCAAAAACTCCTTTCAAAAAATGATGCCCTTCTGACCAGCGGCGGCGCATGGAAAAGCGAGCGGGATCTGACCACTAAAATCCTGGATGAAATGGGTTGGGAGATGTTTTTTCACCGGGTCCGGCTCGGTCCGGGAAAGGCGGTTGCGCTGGGGGTTCTGGATGGCAAACCCATTTTCTGTCTTCCTGGGGGGCCCCCGTCCAACGAGATGGCATTTCTTCAGATTGCCTTGCCCGGACTCCTTCAAATGGCGGGAAAACCCACATCACCATTTCCGTTGAGAAAAGTAAGGCTGGCAGAAGAGGTGAGCGGGGATGTCACATGGACCCAGTTCTTCCAGGCAAGCCTGGAAAAGCGGGGAGGGGAGTGGTGGGCCATCCCGCATCACATGAAAAGCCGGATTCAGTCCCAGGCCCGTGCCCAGGCCCTGATCCGGATTCCGGAAGGTGTGGAATGTGTGGCGCGCGGAAACATTATTGAGGTTCAGACCCTTTTATAAAGGTACTAACATAACATGAAAGCTGAAAATGAAAGATCATCTAATCAGGAAACCGGCTTGATACAGGTTTATACCAGCCCTTCAAGAAGAACCAATTATGCACCCTACGGCCTGGCCCTTCGCGCTTCCGGCCAGGGGTTTCGC
>CAYSFQ010000075.1:0-5453 GCA_964430575.1 uncultured Desulfobacteraceae bacterium | reverse complement strand
AACCAATTATGCACCCTACGGCCTGGCCCTTCGCGCTTCCGGCCAGGGGTTTCGCACGCTCATCATACATTTTGCCCCCCATGATTTCATGGGCGGAGAAAAACAGGCATGTACATCTCTTGCCCCAAATCTGGAGATAGACGCTTCAGCTCTGGATGGCTTCGATCTTAAAGAGGGGATGGCGGCGGGAAGGGCAAGGGATGCCTTTCAAAAAGCCATGGAAGCTGCAGTATCCGGCATCTTTGACGTGCTGGTTCTGGAGGGTGTACTGGGGATGGTTTCAGATGGGCTGATTCCGTTGCATGAGATTTTAGATTTGATGCGTGAAAAAGCGGCCCACATGGAGCTTGTCCTCACCGGGCCTGAAGCTTCGGATATGATCATAGAAAAAGCAGATTTGGTGACGGAAATGTCTGTGCGCACATCCGCCCGAGGTAAAAATCGAGAACCCATCGAGGTGGTGACCGGTAAGGGAAAGGGAAAAACCACCTTTTGCCTGGGAAAGGCCCTGCTCATGAGCAGTATGAATGTGCCCTCTTTTATCCTTCAGGTTGTCAAGTCTCCCAAACCTTATGGCGAGGTCATGGCCATCAAAAAATTGCCCGGGCTTGAGATTGAGACCATGGGAAAGGGGTTTGTGGACAAAAGAAATCCCGATGCGGACCCCAGCCACTGGGAAGCGGCCAGGGAAGCGTGGGAGCGGGGGAAAGAGATTATATCGTCCTCCCGATACGGGCTGGTGGTGCTGGATGAAATCAATATCGCCGTCAATTATGGCTTCATCCACCCCGATGAGGTACAGGACTTGCTTTTAAATAAGCCAGAGGGTGTACATCTCATGCTGAGCGGGCGTTACGCAAAGACCGACGTGATGAAACACGCAACAGTTGTTATGGAGATGAAAGAGGTTAAACACCCCTTTAAGAATGGCATCGGCGCGAGAAGGGGGATTGAATATTGATTTTTCATTGGCACATTTCTTCGGTTAGGAAGGGTGGGATAAGAAATGAAATTTAGTGAAATTAACAGGGTATCTTGTGACGTGTTGATCATCGGCGGTGGTGGCGCCGGTCTGAGGGCGGCCATTGAAGCAAAACATGCGGGCGCCGATGTGCTCCTGGTTTCCAAGGCAAAGGTGGGATACGCCAATAACACCTATATTGCCAAAGCGATTATTTCTGTTTCCGGGTGGGGTGATCAGCGCGACGGGGGGCAGGTTCACCTGGAGGACACGGTTAAGGGGGGACGTTTCCTGAATGATCCGGAGCTGGTGTCCGCAATGGTAGAGACGGCCAAGACTGAGATCTCCTTTCTGGAAAAATGCGGGGTGGTTTTTGCAAAAAAAGAGGGGCGTTTCCAAATCGACCAAATAGCCGGACACAGTTTCCCCAGGCAAATTCGCGGGCAACATCGAACCGGCAGTGATTTGATCCTGCCGCTAAAGCAGTATGCGGAAAAGATCGGTGTGCGGTTTTTGGATCGGGTTTTTATTAGCCGCCTTTTTTCGTCAGGCAATCGTGTTGCCGCCGCTTCAGGGGTTTCCCATGATGGACGATTCCTGGTCTTTACAGCCGGGAGTGTGATTCTGACCACCGGCGGGTTCGGACAGGTGTATCTGCACACAAACAATGCTGCGGGGATTACCGGCGACGGCCAGGCCCTGGCCCTTGAACTGGGCCTTCCCCTGAAAGACATGGAGTTTGTTCAATTTTATCCCACGGCCGCGGGCAGGTTGGGGAATCGGCTCATCCTTTCTGAAGTTCTGGTCATGGCTGAAGGGGCAATCCTCAGGAACAGGGCGGGCGAGGATATCGTTATTAAGCACGGGCTCAATGATCCCATGCGGCTGACACGGGACCGGCTGGCCCAGGCCATCATGCGGGAGCTTACGGCGGGCAGGGGGGTGGATGGTGGGATCATTATGGATCTCAGCCCCATTGCTGAAGAGCGATTGGCACCATTGGCGACACTTCTGCCCTCCGCATGGCATCCCGATCAGAAAACCCTGGTGGTCGCCCCCACGACCCATTTCTGCATGGGTGGCATCGTGATTGACAAAAATGCGGAGACACCCCTTGCGGGTCTCTTTGCGGCGGGAGAGACGACTGCGGGGGTCCATGGCGCCAACCGCCTGGGAGGCAATGCCCTGTGTGAGATTTTTACCTTTGGGAGAATTGCAGGGCAAAGGGCAGCTGCGGGGGCGAAGGAGATGGGTCCCGTGAATCCACCGGGTGAAATGATCGACCATGAAAAAGTCCGTTTGGAATCACGGTTTGGCGGAAATGGAGAGAACCCGAAGGCTCTGTGCCGATCGCTCAAGGAGATCATGTGGCTCAAGGCCGGTATTCTGCGTGACCCGAAAGGTCTAACCGAAGCCCTGAAAAAAATATCCCATATCGGGTCTAAGGCTGCAGAAGCTTCGATCGGGAAAATGTCTGATCTCATCCGATGCCTTGAGCTCGAAAATATGCTGCTGCTCTCCGAAGTGGTGTGCCAGGCGGCATTGCTGCGAGACGAGAGCCGGGGGTCTCACTACCGCACGGATTGCCCGGAGGAGGATAACGACCGCTGGCTCAAGAATATGGTGGTTAAGAAGGGAGAAACAGGGCTGGTCTACAGCGAAAGCAGTCTTTCATAAAACTTTAAACCTAAAACTTTAAACTCTAAACCTGAAACTGCGGCTTGCCGAGGCCCTTAGTAATAGGTCATCTCCTTCAGCTTCTTGTCCCAGAAAGCCTTGTCCTTATCTCGCCAGTTGGGCCCGGTGAAACGGGAATCGTAGTAGCTGCCCAGCCTTTCAAACCATTTGAGCCAGACATTTTTCTTTTTCTCCCTCGCCTCAATGATATCCGAAACGAAGAGATCTATGTGCTCGATTTCATCCTTGGGGGCGTAGTAGGATGCGCCCTTTTCGGCAGATTGTTTCAGGTTTTCCTCAGAAAGCGCATGGGCCGTGAGCATCAGGGCCGGAATGCCCCTTTGGTTGGCGATTTCCAGGAGTTTGAAGCCGTCCACCCCCATGATATCCAGGATCGCCACATCATAATCGTTTTTTTCCATCAAACGCTTCCCCTCATCAAAGGAGAGGGCCGTATCCAGCCGGCAGATATCAAGGAGTTCCACAAGGCTATCGAGCACATCCTGCTCGTCGTCCACAATAAGGACGTGTTTTCTCTCGATCATTTTTTTCACATCCATTTTTTATCTCCTTTCCGTATCAGATCTGTGAATCCCGATCAGTCTTTGAAGCACACACGGCCATGCTCCGATGAAAATGAACCGCTGCTTGAAAGGTACAGTTTCGTTTGCCTTTAGTCAAGAATTGCATGCAGAGAACAGTTGATCCCGTGAAATTCGGGGGCACAATACCGCTAGTAAATAAGATCTTGACAGGAAGGTCCTGCATCTTTATAATCGTACATCTACGATAAACGATCAGCCAATCTCGAGCACGGGAGATAAAGAGATTTTTTTATGAAAGAAATAAATCATTGGTGTGACGGTCATCCGGTGAATCCGACGGAAATAGAGACGCTCCCTGCGGAGGTGTGCAAAGAAAGGTTGGCCGAACTATCGAAAGGACTTGGTCATCCAGCCAGGGTGGAGATTGTTCGCATTCTGGTGAATAAGCCTCAAGCGGAAAGGTGTGTTTGCGGGGATATTGTGGATGCCCTTCCTTTGGCGCAATCCAGTGTCTCTCAACACCTGAAGGTCTTGAAAAAAACCGGTTGGATACAGGGGGAGGTCGATGGTCCGCGTGTCTGTTACTGCACGGTCGAGGGGATTATGGCGTATTATGTGGCCCTCCTTCAGCGATCGTTAAACGTCTGATAAAGACAATCTTAATTATTTTTTGCCGAGGTCCTTACTTGGACCGGATAAAGGAGCCCTTAAATATGAACCAGGGAAAAGACGACGTTATGATGCTGAAAACCGTAGATTTTCAAACGGTTCAATCTCCCACAACCGGTTGTTGACCTAAGGGCGAAACGGCTCAGTTGAGCACGCCGAGGATGGAGCAGCCATTTGTGGAAGGATATGTTGAGACCCAAGCGGGAAGGGTCCCCCGGGTCTCCTCCACGTTGGTGTGGGCCGATCGTTTCGGAAGTATCAAGGCCCGGTGGGGTGTCCGCCGTATGAAATTCACGGTTGATCCCGGTTTGTATGCCCTTGGAAACCCCCATGAGAAGACCAAGGTTTTTGTGACCGCCAATTACAAGATGAGCTTTGATCGGCTTCGTGAGTCGCTTGCTGCTCGAGATGCATGGATACTGGCGTTGGACACCAACGGCATCAACGTCTGGTGTGCTGCGGGAAAGGGCTCATTCGGCACAGAGGAACTGGTCCGGCGTATAGAGCTCAGCAATCTGGTACAGATCGTTGCCCACCGGGAGTTGATCCTGCCGCAATTGTCGGGCCCTGGTGTTGCGGCCCATCAGGTAAAGAAGCGTTCCGGTTTTAAGATCATTTATGGCCCCATCGCGTCGACTGACTTGCCGCATTTCTTAGATGCAGGATGCAAAGCGACACCGCATATGCGAAAAAAAACCTTTGCCATAAAGGAAAGGACGGTCCTGGTCCCGGTTGAATTGGTGGGGACTCTCAAATGGAGCCTTCTCATACTGCCCTGTCTGTTTTTCGCAGGGGGCTTTGGCGGGGACGGGGGATTCTGGGCCGGAACCATGCGTTACGGCCTGTTTGCCGCGATTGCCTTTATTTGTGCCATCGCTTCGGGCGCGGTTCTGACGCCGATTTTCCTGCCCTGGCTGCCGGGGCGTGCTTTTTCCCTTAAAGGGCTGATCATGGGGCTGATTACGGCTATTCTGCTTGCTGGATTCTGGCCTGGAAATTTCAATGGTTGGGCGGGCAGGATGGAAGTTATCGCATGGTTTTTTCTGATTCCGGCCCTTTCGGCATATCTGGCCATGAACTTTACAGGGGCTTCCACCTATACGTCTCTTTCCGGGGTCAGAAAAGAGATGAAGTGGGCGGTGCCCTTTGAGATCGCGGGAGGTGGGGCAGGTTTACTCTTATGGGTAACCGCTCTTTTTGTGGGTTAAGGAGGTTGTAGAATGTCTGAATTCATATATCTCAGGGATGTGGTCACATTAGCGCTCGATCAGGAAAAATGTGTCGGGTGCGGCATGTGCCTCATTGTTTGTCCCCAGGCAGTCCTCAGTATGCATAACGGGAACGCCAGGATCGAAAACCGGGATCAGTGTATGGAGTGCGGGGCCTGTTCCCGAAATTGTCCCACCGAAGCCGTGACCGTACAGGCGGGTGTGGGATGTGCCGCAGCTATTATTAATTCAGCCCTGGGACGGGACGGGTCGTCATGTTGCTGCGTCATTGAAAACGATGACAGTGCAGCGGGTGGGTCCGGTAGCCCGGGATGCTGCTAGGGGATGGTAATGGAAGCAAAAATTCTTGCGAACCTCTGGCAGGTCGGCGGG
>CAYSFQ010000074.1:0-11721 GCA_964430575.1 uncultured Desulfobacteraceae bacterium | reverse complement strand
TCCGTTGCAATTGTTTGTTACTGATTATACATGATGAAGGATCATGTCAATGCTGTTTTCACCAAAAGAAAGGATCGTCCATGCATTCCACCCTTGAACTTTCAGAACTTCACGATCATATGGGCAGACTCTTTATGGCCGGCATGCCCGGTCCCCGCCTGGATTCGGGGACCATCTCACTCATTCGAGACAGGGGTCTGGGCGGGATTATTCTGTTTAAACGGAATATCGTTGATCCCCTTCAGGTGGCAGCACTTACGAACGATCTTCAGGAAACGGCGCTGAAATACCATGGCGTTCCCCTTTTTCTGGGGGTGGATCAGGAAGGGGGGCGCGTGGCCCGGCTAAGGGAGCCCTTCACCTGTTTTCCCGGTAACAGCGCCATCGGCGATGGTCCCGGTTCCCATGAGATGGCCGCCGTTTTTGGCCGGGTGACGGCAATGGAAATGCGGCTGGTGGGCCTCAACATGAATATGGCGCCGGTACTGGATGTGCCCACAGGGCCGGTGGATCAGCACCTTCAAAGTCGAATGTTCGGGGAGGACCCGAGCCGGGTGGGACGTCTGGGACAAATTGTCATAAAAGCGCTCCAGGAAAACGGCGTCATGGCGGTGGGCAAACACTTTCCCGGTCTGGGGAAAGCGCGCCTGGATCCCCATGAGCATCTCCCCACCATTGAAGCGGATCAACAGGAAATTGAAACCATCAACCTGCCGCCCTTTGAGGATGCTGTTCGGGAAGGGGTTTCCGCCATCATGACATCCCATGCCCTGTACCCGGGCCTGGATGCCCATTGCCCGGCAACCCTGTCTTATGCGATCATCACGGAATTGCTAAGGGATCGGCTGGGGTTTCAAGGGTTGATCATCACCGATGATCTGGAAATGGGTGCCATCAAGAAAAATCCGGGTGTGGCCGAAGGCGCGGTAAAAGCCTTTGAGGCGGGAAGCGATATCCTGTTGATCTGCGAAGACCAGGGGCTTGTGGGGGAGAGCATGGACAAGTTGAGAAACCGGCTGCTCACAAATGAGGCGTTGCTTTCAAGACTCCATGAATCGGTCGGTCGCATCATGGCTGCCAAGGAGAAATTCCTGAAGCACTGGGAACCTGTTTCCCTTAATAAAATAAAACGTTACTTCAAGGGTAAAACCTGATTTTATGGGAAACCATTTTGCAGCACATAACGCCCGCCCAGTTCGAGCCCCATGGCTCCGGCAAATACGAGCAAGGCCAGATAATCCTTTTGAGCCATTCGCAGTTCACGCAGATAGGTTCGAGCCCCCCGGTTGTATCCGCGACTCTCCATGGCCAATGCAAGCGCATCCGCCCGTCTCATAATGCTCTGAATCAGCGGTATCAGCAACGATGCGGTGGCCTTCATCCGTCGTAAAAGGGGACCATTTTTGAAGCAGGCACCCCTTGCCGTCTGGGCTTCCCTGATCCTGTTCAGTTCATCCAGTATGGTGGGCACAAACCGCATGGCCATGGATATCATCAACGCTAGATCGTGGGAAGGGACCCCAACTCGCTTAAAGGGTCGCAGAAGCCTTTCGATCCCGCTGATGAGTTCGCCGGGCGAGGTGCTCATGGTCAGAATCGATGCACTCAAAATGAGCAGTGAAAACTGCCATATGACGAAAATCCCCGTGGTGAGGCCCTCTTGGGTAATGGTGACCGGCCATGGGGGGAAGGGTGGAATGGGCGTTCCCGCCGTAAACAGGAGATGAAGAAAAAAAAGGAGCCCCAGAAAAAACAGCATGGGACGAAAGGCTGCTCGAATGTGTGCGAGGTTCAGATGGCTTGCGTGAACCAGGATCAGCAGGAAAGCGGTTATCCAGCACTGGGTAATCGTATCCCCTTTCAAGATCATGATGCTTAGGACAACGGCGACTGCCAGTTTCACCCGGGGGTCCAGGCTGTGAATAATGGAAACCCGTGGAACATATTGACCCAGATGAACCATGAAGAATTCCTTATTCTTTGCGACTTGGCGGCTTTGCGTGAGCCAAACATGCATTCAATTCCCGGCAGGCCTCCTCCAATGTCAGCACATCCGTGGGAACCGGATTTCCCAACTTTCGAAGGCGCCACATGAGTTCGGTTGCTTCCGGTACATCCAGGCCCACGTCCTTGAGCAATGCCACGTTGGAAAAAACGGCTTTCGGTTCTTCGCTCAAAATGATGCGGCCACGGTCCATTACCACAATCCGATCGGCGCCGACAATTTCATCCATACGGTGGGTAATGTGGATGATGGTGATGCCTTGCGCGTGAAGTTTTTGCACCACATCAAGGACCATTTTCCGTCCGGAGGGATCCAGGTATGCGGTGGGTTCATCCAGGATGATATATCGGGGTTTCATGGCCAGGACACCTGCCAGGCACACCAAATGCTTTTCACCATTTGACAATGCATGGGGGGCTTTCTTCCCAAAGGATTCAAGCCCCACCTGCGCAAGCGCTTTCTCGACCCGCCGGGCTATTTCTTCTGAGGGCAATGCCAGATTCCCGGGTCCGAAAGCCACGTCTTCTTCAACGGTCATGCCCACAATCTGGTTGTCCGGATTTTGAAAGACCATCCCCACCAGCTGCCGAATGCGGTAAAGGTCGGACGGGTTTTTTGCACTCAGCCCTTCCACCCGTACATCACCGATGGTTGTGGGCAGAAGACCGTTTAAGTGCCTGGCGAAGGTGGTCTTTCCACAACCATTGGGGCCGATGATTCCCAGGTGAAAACCCCGGGGAATTTCCAGGTTTATTCCCCTGAGAACCGGTGTTTCATCACCGTCATAGGTGTAAGAGAGATTTTCAACCTGAATCATGCGGATGGTCCCTGGATACGGAGCTTGGGTTTAACCCTTTTAACCACATAGGCCGCCGCCAGGATTTTCACCATATCCCCTACGAGAAACGGCAATACACCCACAGTGATTGCTTTGTTAACCGAAAGTTTGGCCACCAGGGAAAGCTGGGCCACACCAAAAAGATAAATCACCATCGTTCCCGCAACAAGGGCGGCAACAGTCCATGCAAAACCGGGTTCTTTTTTCAGGTTCACCAGCGCACCGATTACCCAGGCGCCGGCGACAAAACCGATCAAATAGCCTCCGGTGGGCCCCAGAAGAACGCCCAGGCCGGCTTTTCCGCCGGCGAATACGGGTAGCCCCATGATCCCGATCAATAGGTAAATCACCTGGCTTAATGCCCCCAGCCGTGCCCCCAGAAGTGCCCCGGCCAGGCCTAAAAACAGGGTCTGAAGGGTAATGGGAACCGGCGGCAAAGGGATGATGAGGTAGGCGCCGGCAGCAGTGCCGGCCCCGAAAAGCGAAGCATAGATCATACCCCTCAATGACATGGCTGTTTTTTTCAATTTCTCATCTCGCAGATTTTTAAAAACCTAAGTGTCAGGGTCTCGGCAATACCATTTAGAAGAAGGCCATGTCAACGAATTATCCAACTTGTGAAAAACCTCACTTGACGGCCGATTTTTTTTGTGATAGGCAGGGATTTTGCAAAAAATTTCTGCTTTATTTTGAATGTTTAAATGGCAATTGGGTAGGATTTTATTTCAAACCTACAAAAACACCACAACCATATGAGGAGGATTAAAAGAATGGCTTACAATGCGGTAGAAATGGCAGACTGGCAGATTTCCGAAGCTGCTGAGAAAAACATGCCGACACCTGATGAATGGCGAGACAAGTTGGGTCTTGAGCCGGAAGAAATGCTTCCCATGGGAAGACTGGCCAAG
Source organism: uncultured Desulfobacteraceae bacterium (assembly GCA_964430575.1). GTDB lineage: Bacteria > Desulfobacterota > DSM-4660 > Desulfatiglandales > Desulfatiglandaceae > NaphS2. Next base: position 7,970 of record CAYSFQ010000074.1, on the reverse strand, counting down.
CTGGATTTTCTGAAAATCATCGACCGTCTCCAGAACAAACCCGATGGCAAGTACATTGAGGTGACGGCCATCACCCCCACACCCCTGGGCGAAGGCAAAAGCACCACCTCCTGCGGTCTCATGGAAGGCCTGGGCATGCGTGGCGTTAACGTGGGCGGCGCCCTCCGGCAACCCTCCGGCGGCCCCACCATGAACGTCAAGGGAACTGCGGCCGGTGGCGGCAACTCGCTCCTGATTCCCATGACCGAATTCTCCCTGGGACTTACCGGCGACATCAACGATATCATGAACGCCCACAACCTGGCCATGGTGGCCATGACGAGCCGTATGCAGCACGAGCGCAACTACAACGACGAACAGCTCAAACGTTTGACCGGTATGCGCCGCCTCGATATCGACCCCACCCGCGTGGAAATGGGCTGGATCATCGACTTCTGCGCCCAGTCGCTACGAAACATCATCATCGGCATGGGCGGCCGCTATGACGGCTTCACCATGCAAAGCAAGTTCGGCATTGCCGTGGGAAGCGAGTGTATGGCGATCCTGGCGGTTATCCGTGATCTGGCCGATCTCAAAGAACGCCTCAACAATATCACCGTGGCCTTTGACAAGAGCGGCAAACCGGTCACCACCGGCGACCTGGAAGTGGGCAACGCCATGACCGCTTTCATGCGCAATACCATCAACCCGACCCTCATGTGTACCGCCGAGTACAACCCCTGTATGGTGCACGCCGGCCCCTTTGCCAATATCGCCGTGGGTCAGTCCTCCATCATCGCGGACCGCGTGGGGCTGAAATTGTTTGATTACCACGTGACGGAGTCCGGATTCGCGGCCGATATCGGCTTTGAGAAATTCTGGAACGTTAAATCCCGCTTCAGCGGCCTGAAACCGAACGTATCAGTGCTTACCTCCACCATCCGTGCGCTTAAAATGCACGGCGGTGGTCCCAAAGTGGTCCCGGGCATCGCCATGGATCCCGTTTATACCCAGGAGAATCTGGAACTGGTTGAAAATGGCTGCGAGAACATGGTCCACATGATCGGCGTCATTCGCAAAGCCGGTATCAACCCGGTGGTCTGCATCAACCGCTTCTACACCGACACCGATGCCGAGTGCGCCATCGTCCGCAGGGCTGCCGAAGCGGCCGGTGCCCGCTGTGCCGAGTCCAAGCATTGGGAAAAGGGCGGCGAAGGCGCCCTGGAGTTCGCCGATGCCGTTATCGATGCCTGTAATGAGGAGAACGATTTCAAATTCCTCTACCCGCTGGAGATGAAGCTGCGCGACCGCGTGGAAACCATCGCCAAGGAAGTCTACGGCGCCGACGGCGTGGCCTGGACGCCTGAAGCGGAAGGCAAGGCCAAGATGCTGGAAAACGATCCCAAATACGACGACTTCGCCACCATGATGGTCAAGAGCCACCTGAGCCTCTCCCACGACCCGACGGTCAAGGGCGTGCCCAAGGGCTGGACTCTGCCCATCCGCGACGTGCTGATTTACTCCGGGGCCAAGTTCCTCTGCCCCTGCGCCGGGGCCATCAGCCTGATGCCTGGAACCGGTTCCAACCCCGCCTTCAGGCGGATTGACGTGGATACGGAAAGCGGAAAGGTGAGCGGCCTGTTCTAATCGGAGCCCGTTTTTAATATTAACCCAATAAAAAGGGCGATCTTATGATCGCCCTTTTTGTTTGATTGCCTCGTTCCCAGGCTCCAGCGTGGGAACGAGAACAACAACTAACCGGTCAAAAAGTTCTTTAAGATTCGTTTTCCACAGTCAGCAGAAAAGAGCCGTCCGCTTCTTGTTTAACGGTCAGCCCGAACATGTGGATAGTCTCGGTCAGAGGACGTCCGTAAAGAAGATCCATTTCCCGTGGGTCAATGGTTAGTTTTTCGTGGGAGAGCTGTCGGATTTCCTGGTCATACTGAAGGATTTTCAAAACCTTTTGGACCACCCTCTCGCCCTGCTGCTGAATCTGTTTGACGTGGTGGGAGATTGTTTCGTAATTGCACGCCGCTTCGTGGGCAGAAATCAAGCGCAGCAGATTGGGATCTTTGATGATATCTTCTCGATCGGTTTTCGGTCCGGAAAAGACCTGCTTGAATTCGCTGTCGTTCCAGCAGGCAAAGGCCCGGCACTGGCTGGGTCGATCCGCATAAACGGTGCAGGCTTTCTCGCTTTCGTCATAGAGGATGCACCCTTTTCCGGTTTCCCGGTCCCTGAGCTTTATAATCTCCTGGTCGGTGAATTTCAGTGCATCATTGATATTATCCCGAACCAGCTCGCCCTTACGAATGGTATAGAGGTGGGTGCCATCCAACACATGATTGAAAAAAAGGGGCAAATCGGATTGCTGCAGGGAGGGGCCTGCGGCAAGGCAGCATTCTCCGCAGCGGATACAGTGTGTTCTTTCCGTATCAATTTGTGGTTCCATGTAACAAACAATCCTATTTTAGTGTCCGTCCACGAATGAGAAAATTTGTTCGAGTTCAAGGAAGGTGATAATTGTAACCACAGGAATACATTGTAGTATTTCGAGGATTACAATTTTCGCCTGACGCCGAAATCGAGCAAATTGGCCATTTGTGGATGGGCACTATTTGAGGCCTGCCACGGCCTGGGCAACGTTGTAGCAGAAGTCTCCGATTTTCTCAAAGGACGTGAGCATGTCCACCAGGATGAGCCCCGGATCCACCGTGCACATACCGCTCTGAAGCCTCATGATGTAGTTTCCCCGCATGTCCTCACGCATGCGATCGATTTCATCCTCCAGCGTCTGTGCCTGAGCCATGACATCCTTATCTTCCTTTTGGACGGCGACCACAATGAAATTCAGGAATTTTCCAACTTCAGCGGATATGAGTTCATAATCCTGCATGCCGTCCTCGGAAAGATGGAGATTCTGTTCGTGAAGTTCCTCAATAAGCTGCGCGATATTTTCAACCCCATCGCCTGCCCGTTCCAAGTTGTTGGCCATGCGCATCAAAGATGCAATCTCTTTGGATTCTTCAAGACTGACCCTTTTTTGCATCACATTGGTCAAAAACTTCGTAATCTCCTTTTGCAGGGAATCGATGATGTCTTCCCGCTGTCGCCACTTGGAAAGGTCTTTTAGTTTTCTGTCCCTTAAAGAATAGACCACATCGTTATACATGAGTTGAACCGCTTCCCCCATTCGAACGATTTCCGCCCGGGCCTGGACAATGGCAACCGATGGGGTATCGATATATTTGGAGTGTATGTATTTGATACGGCGCAACTCATCTATGGTTTTCGCTTCCTCCTTTTCCGGTACCAACCAGCAGGTCACCTTAACAAGATAATGGAGGAACATCAGGAAAAAAATGGCACTGATCACATTAAAGAATGTGTGAGCATTGGCAATATATCTGCCGATATTGGGATGTTCACCGTGAACCAGAAGGTCGGGAGGCCCGATATCCATCATATGGCCTGTTATCCAGATAACCATTTTTAAGAACAACGGGAAAAAAGTAATAATGAGGAGCACGCCCAAAATATTGAAAATGGCATGGGCCCGGGCCGTTCGTCGGGCGTTAACGCTCGCCCCGATACTGGCCAGCTGGGCGGTTATGGTGGTCCCGATATTGTCTCCCAAAATCAAGGCGGCGCTCGCTTCGAAATTGAGGAGCCCCTGGCTGGCAAGCGCCATGGTGACGCCAATGGTGGCGCTGGAACTCTGCAGAATCATGGTCATGACAGTACCCACAAGAATGCAGAGGGAAATGCTGAGCATGTCGTCGGCGTTGAACTGGGTGAAAAGGGCAACAAATGAAGGGTGGTCTTTTAAAGGGGCAAAGCCGTCTTTCATGGTGGCCAGACCAAAAAATATGAGGCCGAAACCCAGGAGGACATCTCCCACATAAATCCATTTTCGGCGGCCTAGAAAAAATTTCAAAAGAACACCCGCCGCAATGGCAGGTAAAGCATATGCCGTAATTTTAAATGCAATTAACTGGGCTGTAACAGTGGTTCCGATATTGGCGCCCAACACCACGCCGGTGGCCTGAACAAAGCTCATGAGCCCCGCATCCACAAAACCGACCAGCATCACAGTTGTGGCGCTGGAACTCTGGATGACGCTGGTCACGACCGCCCCCATGCCACAACCCACAAAACGGTTGTTGCTCACGACGCCCAGGATCTTACGCATCTTGTTGCCGGCTACTTTCTGCAATCCTTCCGACATGATTTTCATGCCGAAAAGAAAAAGCCCCAAGCCCCCAAGGGACTGAAAAATAATCATTTTCATGGGTCAACAACCCCGAAATAGCGTCAAGTCAAATCAGTTTAAAACCATTTTGTGCGGCCCGAAAAAAAGGCCATCCTCGTTTATTTTGAGAATGGCCTCTTGTAGCAAGTATGACCCGGTGGGTCAATATGATTTGAATGAATTAACCGACTTTAAAAATGATGGCGCCGCCCGTGTCTCCCGCCGCGCATCCGGTCCACAGGAAGTAACCGCCACCCTTCATGGCAATTTCTTCAAACCCTTCAATGATATTACGTCCCGCCGTGGGCCCCTGAGGGTGTCCGTAGATCAAAGAAGAACCGTAGTTATTGAAGTTGAGCTCGTCGGTCCCCATGGCATCAATGCCGAACTGCTGGGCAAAGTAGAGATCGTTCACCACAAAGGGATTGTGGGTTTTGATGACCCTGATATCGTTGATGGTGAGCCCCGCGTTTTTGAGGGCCATCTTCGAGGCCGGCACGGGGGCTGCCGCCATGTGCCCAGGCTCGGTCCGGGAATATCCGTAAGCGATGATCTGGATGGGGATGGCGGGATCTGCGCTCAACTCCTTTGCCTTATCCTCGGTAGTGACAATGATGGAGCAGTTGCCATCCGCCGGGAAAGTCTGGGCGCCAAAAGACAATACGCCCCCGGGAATCACGGGCCGCAGTTTTGCCAGACCCTCTTTTGTGGTGGTCATGGGACCTTCGTCCAGTTCCACCAGTTTGGTCTTTTTCCGGCTTAACTTCACTTCAGCCGGAAACATGTACCGTTTCTGAAAGGCCCGGTCGTCGGCAAGGGCTTCCGTATACTGCTCATACCGCCGGAGGACCAGTTCATCACACTGTTCTTTGGTAAAACCGCCCGTTTTGGCCACATTTTCAGCGGTCTCGATCATTCGCAACCCCACGTTGGGATCGCTGTTAAAATTGTCCATGAGCCAGTTTTCAGAAAGGACTTCGCCACCGGGACCATTGGGGTTCGGCCATACGGTATGGGGGCCGTTGGAGCACCGGTCGGTCATCAGGGCGCAGCAGTTTTCATAGAGCCCGGTTTCGACGCCCATGGCCGCATTGAAAACGCAGGTGGCGCTGGTGGTGCAGGCCTGGCCGATGGTGACCCCGGGAATATGTCCGGCGCCCATGAGCGCGGCAGCCCAGGTGCTGGCGTAGAACTGGCTCTTCTGGCTGATGGTGACCCCGAAAACCAGATAATCAAACATGCCCGCATCCCAGCCCTTCTGGGCCAGCCATCGCTTTTTGGTATTGCCGGCCAGAACAATTGAATTTTCGTTGGCCATGCTCCCCTGCCAACGGGTAAAGGGGGTTGAATAATATCCGCCGAATGGAACAAATGCTTTTGTCAACATACGTTTTCTCCTCCAGTTATTTAGTGCCCATCCACAAATGGCCAATTTGCCCGATTTCGGTGTCAGTCAAGAATTGTAATCCTCAAAATACTACAATGTATTCTTGCGGTTACAATTCTTGCCTTCCTTGAACTCGAACAAATTTTCTCATTTGTGAACGGACACTATTTTATATATTTATATCACATGCCTAATGGCTAAAAGCTGATAGCTCTCTATCACGAATCACTCCATTTGCCGTATTTTTCCCTGAGAATGCGGTGGAGTATTTTTCCCGTGGGCGTTCTCGGCATGTCTTCGTCTTTTACAAAATCGATTGATTTGGGTCGTTTGAACCCGGCGATCTTGCCGCGGGAAAACTCCATTATGGCCTTGACCGTATCTTCGTTTTCCTCGAAACCATCATTTAAGACCACCACCGCCTTGATGGACTCTCCCCATTTCTCATCAGGAATACCGATCACGGCAATATCCTTGATGGCTTCGTGGGCGCCTACAGCACTTTCTATTTCCGACGGGTAAACATTTTCTCCCCCGGTGATAATCATGTTCGCCTTTCGATCCACCAGAGTATAGTAACCGTCTTCGTCTCTTTTAACCATGTCTCCGGCGGACGACCATTCCCCGATAAATGCCTCTTTGGTCTTTTCGGGTTCTTTCAGGTACTCCTTGAACAGCATGGGCGTCCGATAGAAGAGCTCGCCCACCTCGCCGTCGGGCACTTCATTTCGCTCTTCATCCAGGATTTTGATCCGGTCGGTGCCGAAAATTTCTTTGCCGATGGATCCCAGTTTTTTGAACTGATCCTCGGGCCTGAGCAGTGTCACCAGACCGCCTTCGGAACTTCCGTAGGCCTCCCAGAGTTCGGCGTTTTTAAAGTATTCCATGATGGCCAGTTTGAGATCTTTTCTGGCTGGCGCCGAAGAGATGAGCAGCTGCCGAATGGAGGATACATCGATATTGTTCTTCACTTCATCGGGAAGTCCCAGCATCATGATGTAGTGAGTGGGTACCAGGGAGGTGAAGGTAATTTTGTAGTCATCTATGGTTTTGAGGAGATCTTCCGGATCAAAGCTGACCATGTTGTACACAAAGACCGGGGCGGATACCAGGGTGTAAGGGAAGGAGTAAAAGATGGAATTCACGTGGCACATGGGCATCACCAGCATCACCTTGTCGGTGGGCTTCACGCCCATGTTGATATTGTTCAGGTAATACTGGCTAACGTTGGATTCATGGGTTCTCATAACCCCTTTGGGTCTGCCTGTGGTTCCGGATGTGTACATGATGCACCAGATATCAGCGCTGTCCACCATGAGATCCGGCTCTTCTGGCGAGGCATTGGACAGAAAATCTTCATAACCAACGTAACCATCCGGCACGGGGCCGTCTCCCATATAGATGTACCCGTTTTCAGGAATGGGCAGGTTTTCCCGGATGCTGTTAATGAGTTCCACAAAAGGTGCTTCCACCACGATTGCTTTGCATTCGGAATGGTTGACGATGTATTCAACGTCAGGCGCCCCCAGTCGAAACATGATGGGGACAACCATCTGGCCGCCTTTGGCGCAGCCGGCGTATATGTCCATCCACTCTCCACGATTGAATGCGATGACGGCAAAGGCATCCTTATGCCCCACGCCAATATCGTGAAGTCCGTTGGCAAACCGGCAGGATCTATCGTTCCATTCTTTGAAGGTGAATTTCCGGTTCTTGTCTTGCCACCCCAGCTTGTCGGGATAATTAATGGCATTCATTTTCACCATTGTACCCGCATGCATCCATTTGCTAATGTTCATGATAATCCCTCCCCGTATGATTGTTGATTTGTGATCCTGCCGTCGTAGCATTAGCTACTTTGGCGGAGTCGGCTTGTTGATTGTTGGTTAGAGCGCTTCGCCATGGTTTTCCATGGCAAAAAGGGCTGCCCCGACAGCACCGGTCAATTGGGGGTATTCCGGTACCAGTATCTTTTTCCCGGTCTTTTCTTCCACCATTTTGACCAGATACGGGTTATGGGCCACCACACCACCGGTCATGGCCACTTTGTCGGTCAGGGAATCCATTTCAAGAACCCTTTTGATCACCGAATAAAAAAGCCCCTTGACAATGGCTGGAACCTTTTTTCCCTGTCTGATTTTTTCAAGGACCTCCGTCCCGGAAAAAACCGTACAATAACTCCCCAATTCTACCATCTCTTCCGATTGGCGGGCAAGGCCGTCCATCTCTTCCAGGGGAATATCCAGGCGCATGGACATCTCCTCCAGGAACGCTCCGGTTCCGGCAGCGCATTTTCTGTTCATCTTAAAATTGAGACGCCGACCTTTTTCGTCAACCTTGATGATTTTGTTG
>CAYSFQ010000073.1:7231-11751 GCA_964430575.1 uncultured Desulfobacteraceae bacterium | reverse complement strand
TCCCCGACCGTTTCCCCCAGCAGATGAATGGTTCTTCCGGTGCCGGAGGAGATCGATTCTCCCACGGAATACACTTCGAAAACCGCTTCGCCTTCCAGGCCCACCTCCTTGCCCGCATTAATCATGATGGTATCGCCGTCCACCGCCACGATTTTGCCGGTCCAGGGCTCATCGCTGACCTTGAAGTCCATGATTGACCCCAGTTTATGGCAGAGATCCGGCAGGGCCTCAAGTGTGATCTTTTTGATATAATTTTCCTGGTCCAATTGCTCGGATTCCTCCAGGCTCATATCGTATTCTTTAAGGGCGATGTCGGTATAGATGAGGGTTTTGCTGGCTGTACCAATAACATTGACCGCCGCGGAAACCGTGAAGATTCTTTTCCAACCGTCAAAAGGCCAGATACCGGTCTTGTGAACAGCGATCTCTACCGGATTCAGGACACCGATAATCAGAGCGTTCATGCCCATGTCCGTGGCGATGTCAACGAGCTTGGAACTGGTCACCACTCCGAATTGAGGGGATTCCATGGCCTGGGTTGAAAAAACACCATCCGGTGGGTCATAAAGGAGCAGGTTGGGGGTTTCTCTCAAACGTTTATAGAATTCATGGCCCAATTTCTTCGTCATCTCAGGCCCCACACCGGCCTGGTCCACGAAGGGAAAAATCATGACACGTTTTTTGAGATCCGCCTCGTTGGTCATGATTTTTCTGGCCCAGGAGTCGGGCAGAACTTTCTTGGTCAGATTCTTGGTGGTGCTGCACCCTGATGCTGCAAGCAGCAGGGATAGCAGACACAGACATGTGATCGCAGTAAAACGCTTTGTTGGCACTTCCATCCTCCTAATAAACGACGTCGAAGGAGTTAAACTCCCCCCGCCATGCTTCTTCTGTTTTGTGGATTCTGGTGACGCTGGCGGCGGAAGGACCTTTCCTGCACCAGTCAACCAGTTTCAAAACCGCATCCTCGGGGCCTTCCAGCAGGGCTTCAACGGTGCCATCAGCCCGATTTTTCACCCATCCCGAGACCCCCAGGTGAACCGCCTGTCGACGGGTGGATTCCCTGAACCAGACCCCTTGAACCCGCCCTTCGATGATCAGGTGTTCACGTATGTTGTTCAACACTTCATGCTCCCAATAGATCCAGAAATTGCTTCTCATCCAGGACGGAAATGCCTAAGTTTTGTGCCTTTTGAAGTTTGCTTCCGGGCGCTTCTCCCACCACCAGATAATCCGTGTTACGGCTGACGGAAGATCCCACTTTGCCGCCTTTTTGCGTGATTGTTTCTTTGGCTGTGGAACGTTTGATGGTCGAAAGGGACCCTGTCAAAACAAATGTTTTTCCGGCCGCCGGGGAATCTGTTGGTTTGGAACGGGTGACCTTTGGTTTTACGCCGGCTGCCAGTAGACGTTCAATGAGGTCCCGGTTCTGAGAGTCCGCAAAATAGGAAAACACGCTTTCAGCGATTTGTGGCCCGATGCCGTCTATGGCGGAAAGGGCTTCCTGACTGGCGCTTGCCAATTCCTTGATGTCTCCGAAGCGGTCCGCCAGAAGGGCGGCTGTAAATTCCCCCACATGCCTGATGCCGAGGGCATAAATAAATCTTGCCAGTGTGGGTGTTTTGCTGCCTTCAATGGCGCCGAGCAGATTGGCCGCTGATTTTTCTTTGATGTTTTCAAGACTCAACAGGTCCGTTTGGGTCAGCTTATAAAGGTCCGATTCGTCTTTGACAAGCCCCTTGTCCATGAGTTTGAAGACCAGTTTATCCCCCAGACCGTCGATGTCCATTCCCCCTTTTGACACAAAGTGTCTAATTGAACCCCTGATCTGAGCAGGACAATACACATTGGGGCATCTGGCCACGACCTCGCCCGGGTTTTTCTCAATTCTGGAGCCGCAAGCGGGACATGCATCCGGCATGACAAATTTCGTTTCGTTTCCTGTCCGCTTTGAGAAAACGGTTTTAACCACCTCGGGAATCACATCCCCCGCCCGCTGAACAATCACCCTGTCCCCTTCGCGGATATCTTTCCGGTCAATCTCTTCCTGGTTATGAAGGGTCGCCCGGCTGACGAGGACGCCTCCCAATTCCACCGGTTCCAGGTGGGCCACAGGCGTCTGAGCACCCGTCCGTCCCACCTGAACATGGATTCCGAGGACGGTTGTCGTCTCCTGGCTGGGGGCGAATTTATAGGCCATGGCCCATCGGGGGCTTCTCGACTTCATGCCCAGTTGGGATTGCAGATCCAGGCGGTTAACCTTGATGACGGCGCCGTCGATCTCATAGGGGAACGCCTTCCTGGTTTCTTCAATGTGGCGGCAGTTCGTCACCACGTCATCCAGGGTGTCACACACCCGTATGTGGGGCCGGTTAACCCTGAGCCCCCAGTGCTGCAACGCCATCATAATGTCCCAGTGGGTATTGAAAGGAAGTGTTTGTGCATTTCCGACCCCGTAACAGAACATGTCCAGGGGTCTTTTGGCGGTGACCCGTGAATCCAGTTGCCTGAGGGAACCGGCTGCAGCATTTCGCGGATTGGCAAAAAGAGTTTCGTTTTGGGCGGCGCGCTTCCGGTTGAATGTTTCAAAGGCCGCCACATCCATGTAGACCTCCCCCCTTACTTCCAGGAGATCGGGTATGGGCAATGATTTCTTCCTTTCTGTCAGCTTCAACGGTACGTTCAAAATGGTTTTGATGTTTCGGGTCACATTTTCCCCGGTGCGACCATCCCCCCGGGTGGATGCCACGCTAAGCGCACCTTTTTCGTAGACCAATTCCACGGCGAGCCCGTCAATCTTGGGCTCAACCGTATAGCCGACCGGGGCATCATTTTTCAGAAACTTCCTGACACGCTTGTCAAAATCAAAGATTTGTTGAGGGTCAAAACAGTTTTCAAGGCTGAGCATGGGAGAACGATGTGCCACCGGCAAAAAACCGCCTTTGGGTCTGCCGCCCACTTTCCGAGTGGGAGAGTCAGGGGTCTCCAGTTCGGGGTGCTGCTTTTCCAGTTCGAGTAAGCGCTGAAAAAGCCTGTCGTAGTCGGCATCCGAAATCTCCGGATCATCCAGGCCGTAATACCGCTGGTTGTGGTATTCGATCTTTTCTTTCAGTGCATCAATTTCTTTTCGGATGTTTTCCATTTTTAATGGTCCATCTTTGCTTGAACGGCTTTCACCAGCCCGAAACAGCCGGTGAGCATCATATCCCCGAACGGGGCCGCCATGTGTCCCCCTAAAGATGCAAACCTTTCTCGATTGGGGCCCGTAATTCCCACGGGGCTGAAAGTGCTCTCCCTGCCAGCGCCGGGTATTATGTGGCAGCCGTGGCCCATCTCATCGAGTATTTCCTGGTTTGGCAAGTCTTCATGTCTGAGACGTTCCAGGTGCAACGCCAGTTTTTCGGGCGTCATCAGGGACGTATGATGTTCATAAATGCCCCATACCTTTTCGTTTTTCACCAGGGCCGCCAGAATATGTTCGTTCCCGATATTGAGGAGGATGGCCCCTTCCCGGGATTTTTCCGCAACCCAAGCGTCTTCAAGGGCGCCGACAATGGCGGATGCGCCGGTATCCATCAGAAGGGTGCCGGGATTTGTATCACTTACGGCTTTCATTCGTGTCAGGTAATCAGGGGGTTTTTCATATATGAGAGATACCAGGCTTTCCCCCGATTCAAGGAGTTTTTTCCATTGTTCGAACCTGAACACCCGATTGCTCATGTCCGGTGAAAACCCATGGTCCTGAACGGCCACGGCAATAATTCCGGGCATGGGCTCATGGAACAGTTGCAGCGCCCGGTTGATGGCCGGCAGGTTCAAATCGCCCATTTCCAGTTGGGTTAACGGTTCATTGGACGGTTTTCGGGTTACAATTTCAACCCCCATACTAACGACCTTGTCAATCCTGTCGTGGAATGTAAGGGCGGGTTGTTCCAGGGCAAAAACCTTTAAACCGGCCGAGATGTGATCCCGAACCGCTTTTGTGGAAGGGCCTCCGCCCATGGTATGGCCCGTCAGAAAAAGGTGGTGCCCTCTTTTTGTGGCCTCCCTCATCTGTCTGGCAATGATGGTGGTGGGCGAGGGGAGAATCAACTTGGGGCAGTTTTCAATCCTCTGCCCCGGACGCCATACCAGAATGTCTTGGGTACCGCTGCCCACATCTATGGCGAGAATGCCGTTTTTAAGGTTCATTTCATTTCACCGGACAACCTTTCGGACCTGGCCAGTTGTTCATGGACCTCCAGCAGCAGTTCGGCGGCTGCACGGCTGCCCTTTTTAAGCTGTGTGTTGGAAAATCCAGGATTCCATTTTAATTCAAAAAGCTCGTCGGAAACCACCAGAAGCGCTGCCAGCTGGACAGAGCGAAATGAAGATACCGCCAACAGCGCTGAGATTTCCATTTCCACGGCCAGGATATTCTGCTGCTGGTAGCCCTTTACCTTTTCCGGCGTTTCGCGATATATGGCATCCGTAGTCCAAATCGGTCCTTTTGTAAAGGGGGTCTTTTTTTCTTTGAGGGC
>CAYSFQ010000073.1:5174-7131 GCA_964430575.1 uncultured Desulfobacteraceae bacterium | reverse complement strand
GAGGGTCCGCAGCGACATGTTTGACAGCTTATCTGAAAAACTTAACCGTGTTTTCAAAAAACTGAAAGGGCGGGGAAGGCTCACTGAAGCCAATATTCAGGATGCGTTGAAAGAAGTGCGTTTAGCGCTTCTGGAGGCGGATGTCAACTATAAAGTCGTAAAGAAATTGATAGAAGATATTCGTGGGCGCGCTGTGGGACAGGATGTGCGTGAAAGCCTGACCCCCGGTCAGCAGATCATTAAAATTGTAAATGAAGAATTGGCCCGCCTTATGGGTGAGTCCCGAACGGGCCTTGAACTCGCTGGCGAAACGCCCCATTCATTGATGCTGGTAGGCCTTCAGGGCTCCGGTAAAACCACCACTGCCGCAAAACTGGCAGCACATCTGCGAAAGCGGGGTAGACATCCTTTGATGGTTCCCGCAGATGTTTACAGGCCTGCCGCAGTGGACCAGCTCAAGAAACTGGGGCTACAGATTGATGTTCCGGTTTATCCCACGGAAAAAGGACAGACACCGGATGAGATATGCCGCGATGCAATGGCCACGGCCGGAGCACAGGGGGCGGACGTCCTGATTCTCGATACAGCGGGACGGCTTCATGTGGATGAAGCCCTGATGAATGAGTTGGTGGTCATCAAGGAAAAAATCAATCCCACTGAAATCCTTCTGGTAGCGGATGCCATGACCGGTCAGGATGCGGTCAATGTGGCGGAGCATTTCAACGATACCCTGGATATCACCGGTGTGATTTTGTCCAAGATGGAGGGTGACGCAAGGGGCGGCGCAGCGTTATCCATCAAAGCGGTAACAGGAAAACCCATTAAATTTGTGGGGGTTGGTGAAAAAATCAGCGCCCTTGAGCCCTTTCATCCCGACAGGATGGCCTCTCAGATCCTTGGGATGGGCGATGTCCTTTCTCTCATTGAGAGAGCGGAAGCCCAATTTGACGAAAAAGAGGCCAAAAAACTGGAGAAAAAGCTCAAAAAGAATGAGTTTGACCTGGAAGATTTTCGGTCTCAATTGAAACAGATGAAAAAGCTGGGGTCCCTTGAGGATATCCTGGGGATGCTCCCGGGTATGGGAAAAATGAAACAACTGAAAAACCTCAAACCTGATGAAAAAGAACTGGTCAAAGTCGAGGCGATCATCAATTCAATGACCCACGACGAGCGGCGTAGGTTCAAGATCATTAACGGCAGCAGAAGGCGCCGTATTGCAACAGGCAGTGGTACCAAGGTCCAGGACGTCAACCGTTTGCTGAAAAATTTTGTTCAAACAAAAAAAATGATGGAACAATTTACCAAAAAAGGTGGGCTGAACATGCCGGCCCTCTTTGGATAGGGGATGCATTTTATGATGCTCAAGACCAATACATTTAAGGGGGTGGTAGTAGAAAATGGCCGTTAGAATTCGATTGACAAGGATGGGAGCGAAGAAAAAACCGTTTTATCGTCTGGTGGCAGCTGATTCAGAGGCGCCCAGAGATGGCAGATTCCTGGAAATCCTGGGATATTATGATCCCATGAAAGAACCTGCCGTTGTGAAAATCCATGAGGACAAGCTCCAGTACTGGGTTGAAAAGGGAGCGAAACTTTCAGAGGCCGTCAGGGCTCTGGTGAAACGGGAAAACGCGATTAAATCCCATTCCGCAGCAACCTAAATGCCGCATTTCTGTGAATCCCAATGGAGGTGAACCGAGATGAAAGAGCTAGTTTCGTACATTGCGAAAGCGCTGGTTGATAAGCCGGAAGATGTGGTCGTCACAGAAATCGAAGGGGAACAGACATCGGTTCTTGAACTGAAAGTCGCCAAAGAAGATTTGGGCAAGGTCATTGGAAAGCAGGGCCGCACCGCACGGGCTATGAGGACAATTCTCAGTGCAGCCTCCACGAAAATTAACAAACGATCCGTATTGGAGATTATCGAATAGTTTTGAACGCAGGCTTGCCTGATAAT
>CAYSFQ010000073.1:2296-5074 GCA_964430575.1 uncultured Desulfobacteraceae bacterium | reverse complement strand
AACGATCCGTATTGGAGATTATCGAATAGTTTTGAACGCAGGCTTGCCTGATAATATGGTTTTCTTTGGGAAGGTCCTTCGACCCCACGGGTTGGAGGGGCTCCTCCGGGTACAATCTTTTTCTCAGTCGGCAGCCTCGTTACTGAATGCAGGAAAGGTTTTTTTTAAACTTGCGACCGGAGAAAATCATCATTTAAGCGTTATCTCTGCAAGGCCCCACAAGAATGTTTTTCTGGCAGAACTGGCCGGTTTGACAGACATAACCCGGGCGGAGACCTTCAGGGGAGCGGAGATCTATATCAGCAAAGATGCCCTTGTCCGGGAAGAAGGGGAATATTTCTGGTTTGAGCTGTTGGGCCTCGACGTTTTCTCAAGTGATAATGTGTTTCTGGGCGTCGTTTCACAAATTATCCCTGCGGGGAATAATGAAATCTACGTTGTAAAAAACGGTGACCGGGAGATTCTTCTGCCGGCGGCTCACGACGTGGTCAACCATATTGATTTAGAAAACGGGAAAATGATTGTTTCGGCCTTGGAAGGGTTGTTGGATTTGAATGAAGTTTGACGTTCTTACCTTGTTTCCGGATATGTTTACGTCCTATTTGAAGGAAGGCATTCTGGGGCGCGCCATCGAGAGGGGTCTCGTGGATGTGGCGTTACTGAACA
The DNA here is from genome assembly GCA_964430575.1 of uncultured Desulfobacteraceae bacterium. Lineage (GTDB taxonomy): Bacteria > Desulfobacterota > DSM-4660 > Desulfatiglandales > Desulfatiglandaceae > NaphS2. The sequence continues at coordinate 4,408 of CAYSFQ010000073.1, read as the reverse complement.
TCCGTGATTTTGCCAAAGGACCTCACCGGACTGTTGATGACCGACCATACGGTGGCGGTGAGGGTATGGTCATGAAGGCGGGGCCGATTTTTCGTGCCCTTCAGTCCGTCGAGCGAATGGAAGGACATGGCCCCGTGGTGCTTTTTTCACCACAGGGAGAGCCTTTTACCCAGGACAAGGCCTGGGAGATGGCTGAGTGCCGGCAGATTATATTCGTGTGCGGTCGATATGAAGGCGTAGATGAACGGGTACGATCAACCTGTATCGATATGGAGGTGTCCATCGGGGATTACGTCTTGAATGGCGGCGAACTGGCTGCCATGGTTGTAATTGAAGCGGTCAGTCGACTGATTCCGGACGTTCTGGGTGGTGAAAGATCGAACCTGGAGGACTCTTTTGAAAACGGTCTCCTGGAATACCCCCATTACACACGGCCAAGGGTGTTCAAGGATCTGGAGGTTCCCCCGGTACTTTTGTCCGGCGACCATGAGAAAATTCGATTGTGGCGGAAAAAACAATCGCTCAAGAGAACCCGGGCACGAAGGGCGGATCTGCTTCAGAAGGCTGAATTGTCTCCTGAAGATAAAGCGATCCTGGAAGAACTGACGTAATGCGTCTCTATGTCGGGCTTGTCCATTTTCCCGTTTACAACAAGCATCAAGAGACCATTGCTTCGGCCATAACGCCTTTGGATATTCACGATTTTGCTCGACTGAGCAAAACCTATGGCATCAAGGGCTTTTTTGTTATTACGCCTCTTGAAGACCAGCAGGCACTGGCAAATCGAATTTTGCGGCATTGGATTTCCGGGTACGGTGCCCGATACAACCGTCACAGAAAGGAAGCCCTGAGCCTGGTCAATGTAACATCGTCACTGAACATGGCGCTTGAAAAGGTGAAGGAGAGGGAAGGGGACACGGCTTTGATCGTTGCAACAGATGCGGCTATGCAGGAAAACCGTGCTGTGTCTTATGAAACGTTAAGGAGTCTTGTTTTATCGGATGAACTGATTTTCCTGCTGTTTGGAACGGCATGGGGGCTTCATGAAGACGTGCTGCAGCAAGCCGACCATGTACTGGACCCCATCCCAGGAAGATCGGGGTATAATCATCTTTCAGTAAGGACGGCGGCAGCCATTATTTTGGATCGGCTGGTCGGCCGGTGAGTTCAGGTGTGTGACATAAGGAGAAAGAAATGAATGTTGTAGAAATGCTCGAGATGGAGCAGATGCGCGGCGACATCCCCGACTTCAAGCCTGGTGATACCGTCAAGGTTTACGCCAGGATTAAAGAGGGCGAAAAGGAGAGGATCCAGGTATTTCAAGGGGTTGTCATCAGGAAACGAAAGGGGAACACCGGTGCCACATTTACGGTTCGGAAAGTTTCTTACGGCATTGGTGTGGAACGTATTTTTCCCCTTCACTCCCCCAACATTGATAGGGTTGAGGTGGTGTCAAGAGGAAAAGTCAGAAGATCGAGGCTTTATTACCTCAGGAATCTGCGCGGCAAGGCCGCAAGAATCAAAGAAAAGCGGTTCTGAAATCATTTTGATGGCGCAGGGAACTCGTAAAATGATGTTTGTTCAAGAGACTCCGGCAAGTGCGTCGATTTGAAAACCTGGAGCTGTTTCCGGACGATTCACGCCAAACCCCCGTGGATCCCTTTTACCACGAAACCCAGGCGCGAAATTCGGGTTTCAAGCTGATTGCCGGGGTTGATGAAGCGGGGCGGGGTCCTTTGGCCGGTCCTGTGGTTGCAGCAGCGGTCATTATTCCCGAAGGTCTTCGATTTTCGGGGGTTAAGGATTCAAAAAAAATGACGGCGCGCGCCAGATCCGAGAGATTCCATACGATCAGGGGCGGTGCTCTGACCTTCGGTATCGGCGTGGTTTCCGTCTCGTATATTGAAAAATTCAATATTTTAAACGCCTCTCTGGAAGCCATGTTGCGTGCTATCCAGGTCCTTGACCCGCAGCCGGAAATCATCCTTGTGGATGGTATCCACGCTGTTCCCATCCCCATCAAACAGAAATGTTTAAAAAAAGGCGATCAAATCTCTCGAAGCATTTCGGCAGCCTCCGTGCTGGCCAAAGTTTATCGGGACTGGATCATGG
>CAYSFQ010000073.1:0-2196 GCA_964430575.1 uncultured Desulfobacteraceae bacterium | reverse complement strand
CGAAGCATTTCGGCAGCCTCCGTGCTGGCCAAAGTTTATCGGGACTGGATCATGGCTTCCTATCACAATATGTATCCTGACTACGGTTTTGACAAAAACAAGGGGTACGGAACCCGACAGCACCTGGAGGCCTTAAAAGCGCACGGCCCAAGTCCGGTTCATCGTCTGACGTTTAAACCGGTTCACCGTTTGATCTCTAAAGAGGTGCCGTAGGTTGACCAGAGAAAGGCTTGAACTGGGTGAACGGGGTGAGGCGCTGGCCTTTGAAAAAATCAAAGGCCTGGGGTACCGAAATATTGTCAGGAACTACCGATGCCGGCTGGGTGAAGTGGACCTGGTGGCGAAAGACGGGGACGTCCTGGTGTTTATCGAGATCAAAACCAGAAAAGGACGGTCCCTGGGGTTTGCAAAGGAAGCGGTGAACGCCAGAAAACGGAAACAGATCTCGAAAGTGGCGTTAAGCTACATGAAAGCCAACCATTGCTGTGACGTCAGCGCCCGTTTTGATGTGGTCGCTGTTTCCATGGGCAGCGGACCCCCTCAGATTGAGGTGATCAAGAACGCTTTTGACCTGGCTTATGGATAGAAAGCCGTCAATTCGGGAGCAGGAACACGGTATTTTGTACGTGGTCGCAACGCCCATCGGGAACCTGGAGGACATTACCCTGAGGGCCTTGCGCATCTTAAAAGAGGTAGACCTGATTGTGGCCGAGAACGGGACCCACACCAAAAGGCTTTGCGATCACTACGGTATAAAAACAAAAATAGCCACTTACAACCAGCATTCCCGGAAAAGCAGGACCCAGCGGCTTGTTGCGCAACTGAGAACCGGGATGAAATTGGCCCTTGTTTCCGATGCGGGAACCCCGGGTATTTCGGATCCCGGTGTTATGCTCATTTCAAGTGCCATTGAAAAAGAGATTCAAATTACGCCGATTCCGGGACCTTCTGCCGCTGTGGCGAGCCTTTCGGTCTGTGGTTTTCCAACGGGGGGATTTTGTTTCTTGGGATTTTTGTCAAACCGCCCCGGTAGAAGAAAAAAAGAATTGGAAGGTCTGACTTCTGAAACACGAGCAATGGTTTTTTATGAGTCCCCCCACCGGATCAGGGAGACACTTTCGGATATGGCTCAAGCTTTCGGTCCCAGACAAATGGTCATGCTTCGGGAGATGACCAAAATATTTGAAGAAATTCGACGCGGTACCCCGGCAGAGCTGCTGGAGGGGTTAACCCCTGAAAAAACCAGGGGGGAATTTACACTGGTGGTTTCAGGAAAAGTTGCTGGAAAAGAGACAAAAGAATTGAATCATCGTGCCTTGGATGCCATTGATGGCCTTCTAAAAGAGAACGCCATGAGTGTCCGGGATATTGCAGGCGTTATTGCAGAGAAAGAAAATCTGGCGTATCGGAAGGTCTATAAAGAATGCCTCGCCAGAAAAAGAGTGTTGAAGGATTCATGAACAATGGAAATGGTCAGGCGTCTGAAAATTCGCAACAGCCTGGGTCTCCATGCGCGTGCTGCCGCGAAAATCGTTGAATTGGCCGACCGTTATGAATCCGAATTGTTTCTCAAGAAGGATGGGCGACAGGTGGATGGGTCCAATATCCTTTCCATTCTCACGCTGGCATGCCCAAAGGGCACGGATATGGAAGTTCGAATTATCGGGGAAGACTCGGAGCGGTTCATGACGGAACTGGATGCGCTGTTTCAGGGAAAATTCGGGGAGAACAAATGAACGAAGACGCTGTTGCCGGTGAAAAAGCTTTAAAGGGCATAGCCGTTTATCCGGGTATTGTCATCGGCAAGGCCCATCTTGTGGACAGAAGCAAAGTCAAGATCCTGTATCAGTATCTGGTAAACACAGAACATCTGAATGGGGAAGTGGAGCGGTTTGAAGAGGCCCTTCGAGTGGTCGAAAAAGAGATGGCGTCACTCAAAAACGGAATGGCGGAGAAAGTCAACGATCTTTCCTTTATTCTGGACAGCCATTTGATGATCCTCAAGGACAGCATGTTTCGGGATTCGACCATTCGTACGATCCAGGATGAAAAAATCAATGCCGAGTGGGCACTGAAAAAATCCCTGGGAAAAATCCGTAAAGTTTTCGACCAGATTGATGACGAATATATCAGCAACCGTATCAGCGATGTGGAAAATGTCACCGAAAGGATTCTGAGGACGCTCAGCGGAAAAGC
>CAYSFQ010000072.1:6105-12255 GCA_964430575.1 uncultured Desulfobacteraceae bacterium | reverse complement strand
TCTGCCTCACATGACACTTGGGAAATGTTATTGATATCCACCAGTTTTATTCCCCCTGATGGCATCAGCACCAGGTTCCCGACTCCCGCCAGATCGGGGACTAAACAGGCTTCCCAAATCATATTTCTGATCTGCGCCAAGGCTTTCCCTGCCTTACTTCGTACAGTTCCAACCCATTTCTCAATCTGGTCTTGCTTTGACCCGGTTCCATGTTCCTCATGGACCGCCATGCGACAAAAAAGCGCCCACAGAGAATATCGGTCCAAAGGTCCCCAGGGATCCAGGATCTCTCCTTCAACATATTCCTGAAGACCGCAGAGGAGCGTTTCATATTTCCCGTGAATCAGATAGTCCACCAGAAATTCATTGGACATTGCCATATACTCGGGCGCCAGATATTTTTCAACCACCTTTACCCGCTTCAATTCCGGCATGGCATCTTCCAACCGGTCAAACCGTGTTCGAAAAACTCTCAGCATTTTCAATGGCGTTGCTTTCGGAAACCACCTCACACCATCCCTCTCTATCCCTTCCCTTTCCCTTTTCACGTCCTCCGGGCGCAATACCGCCATGATATGGGACCGCAAGCCGGCCCGGTAATGCCTCCGAAAAACGAACCGACCCGGACTTCGAATAAAATTCAGCTCAAGAATATCCGAATGGTTTAAACGCAGTTTATCTCGAATGTCCGATAGCATTTGTATCTCTATCTCATTTCCCTCGTCCTCGAAATAAGCAGGAGAATATCCAGAACGATCAAGAGCGACACCACCGCCATCGCCACAAAAACCGCCGACAACGACCATTGGGTCTTGATCCATCCCACCATATAAACAGCCACCGACCCCACCCCGAAAGTAAGGACAAATTTAGTACCGTAGGCACTGTGTCGCAGGCGATCGGGCGTTAGGTACGCCACCAGGGTGTTTTCAATGGGCTGCATGCCCAGCAGGAAAAACATGTAACAGATGGTAACCAGCAACAGCGGAACATCAGTAGTATAAGCCATCAACAGGGCCAGGGGGAGTGCCACCAGGTGAAACACCAGATATCCCCGGCGCGGCTCAAAGCGCTCGGCCACCCGCCCCCCCAGGTACTGCCCCAGCATGCCAACGGAAAAGACCAGGGAAGAAAGGGCCGTGGCCGCCACATTGCGGGATATGGGCAACCAGTCCAGGTTCCCCAGATAAGCCAGAAGGGCTGGATTTCTGAGCTCAAAATAGGACGGGAGCACCACGGTGGCACAACGGTAGGCCACACCCCCCAGCATCATGGCCACACACAAAATAGAAAATGCCACGACCAGCCGCCCCGTCGTGTCCCCGGTCGTCTTCATTTTCTTTTCCGGTCCCTGAATAGGCAGTGTAACCATTAGAAGTGCTCCGCAAAGGTTGCACCCGCCCAGGAAGAAAAACGCCGTCTGTATACCATAGTAGTGGTTGATGAGTCCCGCCAGAATGGGAGCGGCAGCCAGACCCGCATTGCCTGCCATGCCGTTATACCCCAGGGCCATGCTCATGCGGTCAATTCCCTTGGAGATCAATCCCAATCCCGCGGGGTGATAAATCCCTGAAAAAAGACCCACCCCGGCCAGACAGAGAGAAAAAATGCCGGGGTCGTCCACAAACCATCCAGCGGCCAACCCACAGAATCCGGCCCCCGTGTAAAAGGTCAGCAGCAGCGGCTTGGCCCCGAACCTGTCGCTCAACAGACCCCAGGGCAACGCCGTCACACCAAACAAAAGGTACATCCAGAAAGAGAGGGCCAGAACCGGCGCCAGCCCCATGCCATATTTTACCGTCAGAGGCAAGACGAGTGCCGGAAAAACCAGCATATTAAAATGGCTCATGAAATGGCCGAAACAGGTGGTACTCAGGATTTTTCGTTCGTTTGCATTCATGGCGCTATTTTTCAAGTGATTTCCCTTTCGCGAAACGCCTCCTGAAGCAGTATCCCCGCAATCCGATCCCCCGCCCTGCCATCCCAAAGGGGAATATCTTTCCCTTTAGGCCATCGGCCCTGTATAACATCCTCCAACCCCAGGCGGACTTTTTCCGGATCGTTTCCCACCAGGCGGCTGGTTCCCATTTCCACCGTAATCGGTCGCTCCGTATTGTTCCGCAAGGTAAGACAAGGGACTTTTAAAAACGTTGTTTCTTCCTGCATGCCGCCTGAATCGGTTAACACCACTTTGGCTCCGCTCATCAGGCAAAGATTGTTCCGGTAGGGCAAGGGAGAGACGCACTTAAACGCGGGATGGGCCTCAAACAGGCTTTGAAACCCGTATTCATCCATGGCTTTCTGCGTTCGCGGGTGCATTGGAAAGACCATGGGCAGTTTTCTGGAAAAGCCTGCCAGGCATTCCAAAAGCGGCTTGAGAACAGCCGGATTATCCACATTGGCCGGCCGGTGCAGGGTGATCAGAGCATAGGGTTCACCCGGTTCAAGATCAAGGCGACTCAGAATATCACTCCCCTTCGCCTTTGGCAATTCATGGACCAACGTGTCCATCATGACATTGCCCACCAGATGAATCTTCCCTTCATCCACCCCTTCATGCTTCAGGTTTTCCACGCCGCTCGGCTCGGATACCAGCAATATCTGGGAGAGGGCATCGGTCACAATACGGTTGATCTCTTCCGGCATGCTTCGGTCAAAACTCCGAAGCCCCGCTTCCACATGAACCACCGGAATATTCAATTTTACCGCCGCCAGTGCACAGGCCGCCGTGGAATTGACATCACCAAAGACCACCGTTGCCGCCGAACGCATATCCAGCAAGTGTGCTTCATAACGCTCCAGAATCCGAGCTGTCTGGACCCCGTGGGATCCGGACCCCACATTCAGATTCACATCGGGTTTGGGGATCCCAAGCTCGTTGAAAAAAACATCATTCATCCCCTGATCGTAGTGTTGGCCGGTATGAACAATCCGCCAGGACAACTTCCGTTTAGCCAACGCCGCACCGCACGATTTGAGCGCCCGCACCACCGGTGCCAGTTTCATGAAATTAGGCCGCGCCCCCGCCACCAGATCAATCACATTATCGAACATCCAGTTTCTCCACTTGCCGTCAAGACTCCAGCCAGTACCATTTTGAAGTTTTCTGTTTTATATATAACGAATCATCAGACGTAGCAATTGGAAAAGATAAATGGGAGAGAGCCGATACGACGAAATTTGTTTCTGATTTTGAAACGAGAGAGCAAACATCGGAGAAGAAGGTTCGAATATGGGGTTCCCGTTCCCGTTGATGTTTAATGGCTTGCGTCATCCCCGGGAATCCTGTAATTCTAAGATCTAACTTCTCAAGTTGGCCGTTCCAGCAAGGTTAATCATGCACAGGATATTGATCGCAACGTTCTTTGTTCTACTGACGGCAGCTTTTTCCACGGCCGAAGCCACCAAAGCGGTTAAAGATAGAGCACAACTGACCGTCTGGTTGATTCCGTTCGATCCCCCCTTCGAGACCCCCTTTACGGGAGAGCAGATGCCGATTAAGAAGCAGTTGGAGGCATTCAACCGGAGATGGTCCACATCAAACATTACGGTTTTAAACACAACAGTTGATTGGATGGTGGATCAGCTGGTGGTCTGGAACCCGGAATACGATCTACCCAACTGGTTGGTGGTTCGGGGTCAGAAGAAGACGCTGGAAACCCTTGCTGAGTTTTCAGGGAAAAACAATCTGCATCTTTGTATCCGCTTTCTCAGATGGAAAACGATTATTGGCGCTTTGGGAAAGGTGCTCGATGCTCGCGCTGAGGGGACCCTCAAGAAAACCGACGCGGTCCCGGATGTGGTTCAAATCGGGTCCACATGGGCGGCCTATTTTGCTGAAAAAAAGATTTCACTGTCACCTGCCGAAGGGGTCGGCACGGAACTTTCGTGGCGGAAGATAAAGGATGTCCCCGTATCCCTGCCTTACACCACCGATGTTCGCCTGCTGTTTTACTGGAAAAAGCTGCCCGGAAGTGAAAAGCCTTTCGGTGAATGGTTGAAAAATGTTTCTGACTGGCAGGACATCACCGAAGCCCTTTCCAAGATCGTCCTGAACCACCACAATCCGGCTCCGCCCATGGTCATGCCCTCGGGACTGACGTTTGACCTGTTTCATGATTATATTCCGCTGGTATGGGCCTCGGGAACCCCCTTTTTTGAGAAAACCCCTTTCGGGATCCGGACGGACATGGGCGAAAGTGAGGCGTTGAAGGTTCCCCTTCTGATTTCTGAAAACGCCACGATACTCGATGAAAACGGCCGTGAATACCGCATCATCTCCTTTCCGGAAATGAGCCAGCAAAGTGCGGCACAGCATTTTATGAGCGGGCTGGAATATGCCGCCATTATTCAGCCCGCGGCATTTGTGTCACGGTGGCGGCGCAATTTCATGAAAACCGTCTCCACATCTCCGGAAGCCTTTTGGGACTGTGCCGGTGTTGCGCTTCTGCCGGCCACTTTCAAGGGCGGGTCGGATTTGATGGTGGTGAACGGGCCGGGAAAAAAAGAAATGGCCTTTCAGCTCGTCCGCTATCTGGCGTCTGACAGTAAACATTCCGGACTTGCGTCCGAAAACGGATATTTGCCGGCACAGAACAGTGATTTCGGGCTCAGTGTGCTGCTGAATACTCTGGGCGGCCCTTCCTGCAATGAAGCGAAAAATGCCATTTCGTTGATTCATACGGCAATCGAAAAGGGGCGGGAATACCCTCCCATACCCCAAGTGCCCACCCGGATGGAATCCATAGAAATCCTTGAAGCCATGCAGGTGTTGTGGCGCCGTATTGGAGAGGGAGATGTGGAGCGGCTAGAGAAATCCGCTGAAAAAGTGGCATTGATGATCAATTCCCGCATCTATTGGCCTTCTTCCCTGTGGGTGCTGGTTAAAAGATTGTGGCCGGCGATTACATTTATTCTGGCGCTTGCATTCTTTGGTCTGTATCTGCACAGCAGAAGAATCACGTGGCGCAACAGGCTCTTGCGAATTGCCGTAGATTCTCTCAGACGACGTGATTATGTGCTGGTGTCCCGCGCAGGGGCTTTTGTCAGTGACTGCGGTCAGGCTTCCAAAAGTGAATGCGAAAATTTTTCGCAAAAACTTCACGATCTGAGATCCAGGACACTGAACCTGGAGGAAAACATCCGTAAGGACCTTGAACATTCAGGTCGTCGCAGTTTTCCGGTTTCCATGCTGATTCAGGAGGCATGGGAAAATGCTGCCAGCCAGTACCGTGTCGCTTATCCATCTGCGGGGGACCAGCCCCGCAAGCCGGTTCTCAAGGATGAACTTGATCATCTGCGGGTTTGCCAGATGCCCTATGTTTTTGTTGCCATACTCCAGGACTGGTTTTACAATTCCATGAAAAATGATTTATATGAATCTGATGATATTGACGTCAGGTTATGGCGCGGGAGACGAAAAAAGCAGGGGCTGGCCGTCCATTCACGCTATTCGGGTCATGAGCCCATAAAGGATCAGCCTTTTGGCCCCTTGCCCGAAAGGGTATTTGATCTCATGTGTGAACAATCGAAAGCCGCTTATGGACGGATCCCCGTCATAAAAGGAATTGAGATGGGTGAGGAAAACAGTTCTCAAAGATGGTCCGTTATTTATCTGCCAGCGCCCCTCGTGGGGTGAAGAGAGGAGATTCGGCATGACTGTTGTCTGGATCATTGAAGACGAAAAAATACATCGAGAGACAGCAAAGAAAATTGTTGGGCGCGCTATCGCCGATTTTAACTTGGAACTTCAAATGGTTGAATGGGATGGCAAACAGGCGCTTACCAAAGAGCAGAAGTCCAAACCGCCCGATATGGTCGTCCTTGATTTGAACCTGGGCCAGGGAATCCATGGCCTCGAAGCCCTTGGAACCATACCCGGATTTGACCCTATGGATGTTTTTCATCCCTACGTCATTATCTGGTCCCATTTCGATGGTGAAATGGAGCTTTATGAGATGCCTTCCACGAAAGATCCACAAACACCTCAAAGGACAGGGCACCTCAACGAGGACAGGGTTGTCCGAACCTACTGGAAAGCTGAAACAAACCTTGAAACGGCCTTGAGAGGCTTTTTGTCGCGTTTGATGGAAGAGGGCGTCTATCATGGGGATATTTTATCATGACGGAAAAATCAGGGAACCTTTATGA
>CAYSFQ010000072.1:0-6005 GCA_964430575.1 uncultured Desulfobacteraceae bacterium | reverse complement strand
ACAAAAATGTTTCTGCCGCCAATGTGCAGGATGAATTACAGATACCGGCGGAAAACAGGGTTTTTTTTGCTGAACTGGATCCAAGCGAAAAGATACAGCTGCAGCTGCATGGCTTGCCGGCGTTTTTATTGTTTGCGCGCCAGTACCCGGCCATTATCATTACGGATAACAGTGGCATGAAAAAACTGTGCGCTGGTGCCGAGCAGGATCCACATGCTCAGGACCTGAGAGACGATGCCTTTATCATTTTTGTGACCGATGAAGAAGGCATGAAATCGGCCGAGGAGAACCAGATCCACGCCGTCCCCTGGCAGGACCAATCCCAGGAACCTGTTATTGAGCGGGCTTCTCTTTTTCAAAAAACCAGAGGAATTAAAGGCTTCAGCAGTGTTACCCATGAGGTGCGAAGAAAAATCATATCCTACGGGAAGAAATCTGATACCCGAAAAACCCATCACCCGGTTCTGATCATCGGTGAAAGCCGAACGGGAAAAGAACTGATTGTCAATGCCCTTTATGATGTTTCCGGATTGGAGAAAGGAAAATTCACCGCGGTTGCATGTGGAACATTTACCCAGAGCCTTCTGCTCAGCGAAATATTCGGTTACTGGCCGGGGGCGTTTACCAGCAGTGACAGCCAAGGGGGCATGGGCCTCATTGAGAGTGCCTCGGGAGGCGCCCTGCTGGTTGACGACATCGATGCGGCCGAGGACCCGAAAGGCTTGCAGGGCGCTTTACTCCGCTGCCTCATTACCGATCCGCCCACATACCGGCGTGTGGGGGCGCGGCCTTCAAAAAAACCGATCAGCGAAACCGCTGCCACCTGGCTCATTTTTACGTTGAACAAGCCCATTAGGCTCATGATCAAATCCGGAAAGCTGAGGGAAGATTTCCTGTTCCGGTTTCAAAGGATTATTCAATCACCGCCCATATCAGCCAGGCCGCAGGATATTCCACAGATTGCCATGTGGCTCTGGAAAAGCAGTCAATTGGAAGGCCGGCCCCTGACCATTCCCGCTTTGAGACACCTGAGATACCTGAAGTCGGGCTGGGAAGCCAACGCGGGGGAATTGCAGGCGCTCCTCTTTCTGGCCCATGAACTCCTCAGTGAGAATAAACTGCTCACCTGGACACAGGCCATCACCCAGGTCATGAAACGGGGTGAAGACTATCTGGCATGGTACGAAAATGCGCCAAAAAGAGACGGATCTTTCGGCGCCGAAACTTTTCCCGGGAGCAGGTTATTTGATGGCGCCGGGGCTCCCGGCGAAAAAAATGAGATCATTCCCTGTGAACTTCCCGAAAAACCCCATGAGCTGATCCAAATGCTGAAGGAAGAAATCCGGAAGAAACCCGATATGGAACTTGAAATTGATGTTTTGAAAAGAGTCTATCATATGGACTCCCGGGAAAAAGTCTGTGAAAAGGAATTCCTGGAAAAACGGAAATCCTATGAAGGATATCGCAAATGGTATGCGTTGGGCACGAACCATAAAAATGATGCGGACAATGAATCCGGTCTGGTTCAGCTGCTTAGAGAAGTGTTCTCTCTAAAAGAGTTCTCAAGTTTGAAAGCAGCCATCGGCAAAAAGAACGTATCCGGGAAAATTCATTGTTATAAAGTACTCCTGTTTCTGGTCCTGCATCCTCAACATGCCATAAAACGAAAAGAAATGTCCGCGATCCTCTGGGACCGAAAAGGGAAGAAACCGTTGACTTCCTTTGAAACCCACCGGGAAATCCTGATTCGACTCCTGGGGATGGATACGGAAAAGAGCCCTTTAAAAAAGAATGAAACCTATGAAAATGAACAACTTATGCTTGAGTATGTTCAAAATGAGTGGAAAATCCGCCTGAAAACCCCCAGCTATAAAACTCATTGAGAGATTAGATCGACTCACTGAGAGCTATCTTCCGTGTGCCTTGTCCTTTCAATGATCTTGCCGATCTTAATTTTTCCATCTTAATTTTAGTGTGTTAGGCGCCATTGAAGTTTTGGATTTGTTGTTCATGTCCTCATGGCACACAACTTGCTCCCTTGTTTTGCGGAATATGTGTTTTCAAACCCTATGATTTTCAGACGAGGTAGTGCCCGTCCACGAATGAGAAAATTTGTTCGAGTTCAAGGAAGGCAAGAATTGTAACCGCAGTAATACATATAAGTATTTCGAGGATTACAATTTGAGGCTGACGCCGAAATCGGGCAAATTGGCCATTTGTGGATGGGCACGAGGTAATTCTCATAGGATCCATTGATCATGAAAAGGAGACCGATATGAAACGAAAATTTCTATCACGGATAGTTTTGCTTGTATTTTTTTTATCTTTTTCTTTCATTTCAAACGTTTTCTCTCAAACAACGCCCATCTCCGAATACGGAAAATTGAAGGTTGTTGCCAACCATCTATGCGATGTGAATGGCCAGCCCGTTCAGTTGAGGGGCATGAGCAGTCATGGACTTCAGTGGTACGGCTGGGGAGACTGCGTTAACGAGGCGTCCCTGGATGCCATGGCCTATGACTGGCAATCCGGTATTTTCAGGGTTTCCATGTATGTGGACGAAGGCGGCTATAAAACCGATCCTGAGGGATACAAAGCCGCTATTGACGCCGTTGTGAATGAGACCCTGGAAAGGGGGATGTACGTCATATTGGACTGGCACATCCTGAACCCGGGGGACCCTTGGGAAAACATTGAGCATGCACGGGAGTTTTTCTCGTACATGTCAGCAAAACACGGCAATAAAGGCCATGTGCTCTATGAGGTGTGCAACGAGCCCAACGGGGTCGCCTGGAGCCGGATAAAAACCTACGCTGAAAATCTGATTCCCCTGATCCGGGCCAACGACCCGGACGGAATTATTATTGTGGGAACCCCGGCCTGGTCTTCTTTCGGTATTTCCGAAGGGCGGGATCCCATGGAGATGGTCAACAATCCACTGAGCGGCACAAATGCGCACAACATTATGTACGCTTTCCACTTTTATGCCGCTTCCCACAAATCCGACTATCTTTCAAAAATCCGAAATGTTGCCGATTACCTGCCGATTTTTGTCACGGAATGGGGAACCCAGACCTATTCGGGGGATGGCGCCAATGATGTGGAAAGTTCACAGCAGTGGATCGATCTCATGGGGGAAAAAAAGATCAGCTGGGCCAACTGGAACTTCAGCGATGACTGGAGAAGCGGGGCGGTGCTCAAAAGCGGCACCTGTCCCAATGGACCCTGGTCAAGTTCCGGGTTGAAAGAATCTGGGCAATTGGTAATCGACTGGATTCGTAATACGTCAGTACAGCAAAGCAGCAAAATCGTCGTCGGCTATTTCCCCGCCTGGGGGATCTACTATGACTATTTTGTGAAGGACATCGACCCATCCAAAATAACCCATATCAACTATGCCTTTATCAATGTCAAAAACAACCGGCCCGTCATCGGGGTGACCGAGCGCAATGTGGGAGACGCCTGGGCCGACTATCAGCGAACCATTTCTGCAGCTGAAAGCGTGGACGGGACTGCCGATACCTGGGACCAGCCGCTCAAAGGGAACTGGAACCAGTTGCGGAAGTTGAAAGCCCAAAACCCTCACCTCAAGGTGCTGGCCGCACTGGGGGGCTGGACGTGGTCGAACGGTTTCTCCGATGCGGCGCTTCCGGAAAACCGGGAGGCGTTTGTGGCGGCGTGTATCGATCGGTTGATCCTGGGGAAACTTCCCTATGACGCCAACTCCAACACCGGGGGAGCCGGTTCGGCGGCAGGGGTCTTCGACGGCATCGACATTGACTGGGAATATCCGGTCTGCTGCGGACTGGGAAACAATTACCGGCCTGAAGACAAAGAGAATTACACGGCGCTCCTTAGGGAATTCAGGAGACAGCTGGATCAGATTGACCCGGGGCTTTTGCTGACCATCGCGGCACCGGCAGGCCCCCACAATATCGTCAACCATGAGTTTTCAGAGTTTCCCCAGTACCTGGATTTTATCAACCTCATGACCTATGACTACCACGGGTCCTGGGATGCTCAGACCGGTTTTCTGGCGCCCATGTACAGGGACCCGGACGATCCGTTCGCACAGCCGGGCTGGTCCATGGACGAAACCGTCCAGACCTATCTGACCCAATATGGCATTCCCAAGGACAAGCTGGTGCTGGGCCTGCCGTTCTACGGGCGCAGCTGGACGGGTGTGGCGCCCGGCCCCAACGGTGACGGGCTCTATCAGAGCGCAACAGGGGCCGGTCCGGGGGAGCGCGACGAACCGGGCATGCTTAACTACAATACGATTCTACAGAGCTACGAGCCGGTCTATTCAAAATATTATCACACCGAAGCCAAAGTGCCTTGGCTTTATAACGGCAGCAACTTCATTACCTATGATGGCCCGTCCACCATTTCAGCCAAAGCGCAGTACATCCTTCAGCAAGGGCTGGGAGGGGCCATGTTCTGGAATTTGATGAGCGATGTGAAGGGCAATCCAGCTCCCGCCAAATCTTTGCTGAGTGCGCTCTGGGACGGTCTGGGAGGCACCCTTCCCACCTATCAATGCGGCGACGGCATAGATAACGATGGAGACGGCCTGGTGGACCTTCAGGATCCGGGGTGCGCCAATACCGGGGACAATGACGAAACCGATGAAACCCCACCATCCACCCAGTGCAGCGACGGTGTTGACAATGACGGGGACGGGCACATTGATCTTGCCGATCCCGACTGCATCAATGGGGAAGACAATGATGAATCCACGCCGCCGGTCTGTGGAGAGGTGACAACTGAAACGGTGATCGGTGATGACTGGGACGACGGCTACTGCGCGGATGTGACGGTGACCAATAATACCTGTGAACCGGTTGTGTGGCAGGTGAATGTGGCGGTGGACGGAACAGTGGATAACCTCTGGAATGGGAAATATGTTCAGGGACAGAACGCCATCCAGGTCCAGGGCGACGGCTGGAATTCGGAATTGGCTGTGGGTCAATCCAGCTCTTTCGGATTCTGTGCAAAACGGGACCAGAAACCCGTGACCTATCAATGCAACGATGGCATTGATAACGACGGCGACGGTCTCGTGGACCTTCAGGACCCGGGGTGCGCCAATGCTGAAGATAATGATGAAACCAATGATCCCCCACCATCCACCCAGTGCAGCGATGGGGTTGACAACGACGGGGATGGCCTCATCGATCTTAATGATCCCGGTTGTGCCGACGCTGATGATAATGACGAAACCAATACCGCCTGCGGAGAGGTGGAGACGGAGACGGTGATTCGAGACGACTGGGGAGACGGTTACTGCGCGGATGTGACAGTGATCAATAACACCTGTGAGACGGTTGCCTGGAAAGTGAACGTGGCGGTGGATGGAACGGTGGACAACCTGTGGAACGGAAAATATACGGGAGGTAACGGAACCATCCAGGTCCAGGGCGACGGCTGGAATTCTGAGCTGGCAGCGGGTGGATCCACGTCTTTCGGCTTCTGTGCCAAGCGTGACCAGGAGCCTGCGGTCTATCAATGCAACGATGGCATTGATAATGACAGAGATGGCCTGGTGGATCTCAATGATCCGGGCTGCGCCAACGCCGAGGATAACGATGAAACCAACGGATCTTCGGCCAAAGCGGAGGCGGAAGTGAAGATCGCAGACGACTGGGGAACAGGATACTGCGCCGATGTCACCATCAAAAACAACAGTACGGAAGATGTGGACTGGAAGGTGACCCTTGATGTGGCAGGGAGCATCAAATCCCTGTGGGGGGCCCTTTATGAAAGAGAGGGGGATCGATTGACCCTGGAAGGAAAGGACTGGAACAATATCGTTCCAGCGGGAAGCAGTTTATCATCCATCGGCTTCTGCGTTGATCGCTGAAGCAAAATTTAAACGCTCTGTTTTTGATTGAAACGGAGGTGTCGCAGTAAGTCCAGCCCGGCTTGCTGTGACCCTCCGCCCCATTTCTTCCTTTGGTGTTTCACCCGCTCTGAAAAAAATTTGGAATTTTTTGAGTATTTAG
>CAYSFQ010000071.1:0-12542 GCA_964430575.1 uncultured Desulfobacteraceae bacterium | reverse complement strand
GATCAATCAAACGGACGGAAGGCTTGATTTGTTGAACATCGTAGATTTTTTTCATCTCCGTTACAAATATCCATTGGGGGCTTGGGGGCTGACCGGGCCGCGGGGCTCGGGCGCCCGAACCGAACACCGGCAGGGACGTGATGATACCCACGGTCTTTTTTTCCGGGTTCTGCAACCCTTGTATGATACTGGTGATATCATATTCCAGAAGCTGTTCCTTGGATGGGTCCAGCCATTCAAGGGTTTCCTCCTGGTCCGCGGCCGTAAAAACCAGCCCGCAGGTGATGGGCGCCCCCCCTGCCGCCTGAACCGGCTGAAGACCATATTTCTGTGCCCATTCTTCTTCATCTGAATCCGGCCGGGGATCAATCATCTCCAGTTTGATCATGTTGTTGCTTTCACGTTCATATTCCGTCAGGAAATCCTTCACGCGCCGCGCATAGAGCTTGATGTGGGAAGGGATTTGGGGATTGCTACGGGAATAGAAAAACTTCACAGTCACCGGCTGGGTCATGGAACCGAGGATGGTCCGGGTCCCTTGGGAAAGCGAGTAACTTTTGTCTTCGGTCGCATCCCAGCGCACGTTGGCATAGGAGACCATGATGTTCACCAAAACCAGAATCAGAAACAAAGCCATCAGCCCTGTTACGGAAAGAAGGGTCTTCTTGAAAAATACACCTTGATTTTTTTTCAAAGGAAATTCTCCTTGTCTTTCTAAGATGCCCTGCGGCTTTGCAGCACCACGCCGTTGGCAAAGAGCATGAAAAAGATAACCGAAAAATAATAGCACAGATCCCGCAGATCGATGACCCCCCGCTCCATGGAAGCAAAATGGGGCATGAAGCTGAAACCGGATACCACATCCACCAGCCATGGTGGCGCCCAGCCGGACAGAATATTCGTTATGGGGGGCCAGCCGGCCAGCACCAAGAACAGGCAGATGACAACCGACAGGATGAAACTGATGACCTGGTTGCGGGTGAGGGCGGATGTCATATTGCCCACGCTCAGATAGGCCCCTGCCATGAAAAAGCTGCCGCAGTAAGCGCAGAAGATGGCGCCGAGATCAGGATCTCCCAGATAACTCACAGTCAATACCATGGGGAAGGTCAGCACCAGGGCAACGCCGATGAACAGCCAGGCTGCCAGAAATTTCCCCAGGATTACCTGGGGCAGGGTGACTGGCAGGGTCAGGATCAGTTCAATGGTGCCCGTCCGCCTCTCCTCGGCCCACAGCCGCATTGCCACCGCAGGGATCAGAAAGAGAAAGATCCAGGGGTGCCATTCAAAAAAGGCTCTTAGATCCGCATGTCCCATTTCATAAAAATTGCTGAGAGAAAAGGTGAAGAACCCGTTCAGCAGGAGAAAAATAACAATAAACACGTATGCCACCGGGCTTCCGAAATACCCGGCGAACTCCCGTTTCAAAATGCCTGCGGTATTTCTCAGAAAATCGTTCATTTTTCCCCCTCCCTGGCTTCGGGCCTCGTGACCGTTCGAAATACTTCATCCAGACGACCGCTTTCCACCTGAAACGTATCAATGGTGAAACCATTTTGAACCAGGCGCGCCATGATTTTATTGACAGGGGGATGGCCCTGATCTTTCGGAAAGGCGCGAAGGGTCATTTGGGATTCACTTTCAGAGACCACTTCCACTCTCTCAACTTCGGGTATATCCTTCAGGTGGGCAAGCGGTTCATTGTCATTGGTGTTTGTGAGCGTAAAGCTGACTGCCCCATGAAACGATGATTCGGCTTTCAACCTAGAAGGAGTATCATCGACCACAATTTTGCCCCGTGCAATGATGATGGCTCGTGAACACAGGGCCTCCACTTCTTCCAGGATGTGGGTGGACAAAATAATGGTTTTGTCCAGGGCCATTTCCCGGATCATGACACGCACCTCGTGCTTCTGGTTGGGATCCAGGCCGTCTGTGGGTTCATCCATGATCAGATATTCAGGATCATGAATAATGCTCTGGGCAAAACAGACCCGTTGCTTGAATCCCTTGCTCAAGGTGCTGATGGGTTGAAACCGCACTTCCGTCAAAAAACAGCGTTCAAGAGTTTCTTCCAAGCGTGATTTTTTTGAGGCCCCGGAAAGTCCCCGGATACCGGCGATAAATTCGAGAAAGCCCATAACGGTCATATCCGGGTAGGCCGGTGCATTCTCAGGGAGGTAACCTATTTTTTCCCGTGCCTTGAGGGAGTCTTTGATGATATCGCTTCCCCCGATGACGGCCGTCCCGGTGGTGGGGGGGAGAAATCCGGTAATCATCCGCATGGTGGTTGACTTTCCCGCGGCATTGGGACCTAAAAATCCCAGCACTTCGCCCCGTTTCACCGTAAAGGAAATGTCGTCCACCGCCAGTTTGTCTCCAAAAAATTTGGTGAGATGTTGTACCTCGATCATGTGTTTCCTTCCTTATTCCCCTTCCAAGCTCTTTAAATTATCTCTGGCAAAATCAATGGATTCATCCAGTTCCAGTGCAAATTTGTAAAACCGGATGGCCATGGCTTTGTTCCCCATATCCCTGTAATTGGATGCAATATTGGCGTAATCAATAGCGGATGCGGGGTTCAATTCCAGCACTTTGTGAAACGCCTCAATGGCCTTCTTGTGTTCTTTGAGTTTGAAATAGCAGAATCCCATGAGATTGTGAATGTCCGTCCGCTCACTGTCGATCTCAGCCCCTTTTTCGAGCACTGAAATGGCTTTCCGGTACTGCTCCATATCCCTCAGGCAAATCCCCATGTAGGAATAAATGCTGGGCACATCCTCCCCTTTGGGATCCAGCTTCAAGGCCTCTTCAAGAAATTCCATGGCCTTCCGGGGGTTCTGCAGGGAGATATGGGCCAGACCCAGGAAAAATTTAATGTAGTATTTATCGGGCAGAAACCGATCCATTCGGGTCAATTGCTTGACGCTCCATGGGATGTTGTCCGATGCAGCGGTCAGTTTAGCACAAAACATGCCCACACTGGTTCCCACGGCCCTCTCCCGGAAATGGGCGCCGGGAATAATGGCATAAAAGGCCGGGATTTGAAGATGGGGGTGCATCACATCAATGGCAAACAGTTCCATGTCCTTGACATCGAGGGCAGCAATGCAGTTTTCCACCTCCACCTTGATGTTGTCGTTGGCTAAGTTCGGCAGGCTCGAAATGGGAACCGTAGTTTCCGGGTTCAGGATGAAGTCGGCTTCGGCGAGATCCCCGAATTTGGGAAGACCGCTGGCCACATAGTTGGAAGCGGAATTAAAATCACCGGCCAGTTGGGCCACCTCAGTCAGGGCCCGGCTCAGAGATTTCTGGGGATCGGGCGTGGTGCCGGCGGTCCAGACAATTTCGCTCTTTTCTGGGAATGTGGTCGGGTCGTAGGCCAGGACACCCACAGAGGGAATGCCCATATTCAGGGAAAAATCCGATACAAACAGTTGAATCCCCGACTTTCTATATTTCTCTATCAGTTCGCATGTAAGGGCATCCGTGACCGTGTTCAGATCAATGGCCGGTACATTTTTTTTCTCCCGGCTGATAATGGAGGACACATGCCTTTCCACCAGTTCACAGATCCCCTGGCTCATGGCTTCCTCTACGCAGTTTCCGGCTGACGGTCCGTTGAATTCGTTAATGGCAAAAAACCAGTCAAACGGGATCAGAACTTCCCGGTCCTTTGTCATGTTGCAGCCAAGGGTCCATTTGAGGGGCAGGTCTTCAAATATTTCCCGGGCCTTGTCCAGTTCACCGGAATCATCATGCACAGACTTGGCTATGCTTTCAAAGGAAAGGGCCTCATTCTTCACGTTTTTGTAGGTATCCAGACGAAAATTCCGGGGATTCTTCCAGAAGCTGAAAAAACTGAATCGCTCTGCCAGCTCCATGACCGCACTGGCCTCTGACTGGCTGGGAGTCCCGCCTTTTCCCATCTGCTTTTTGGTTCCGATGGTATCTAACGCATCACGCCCGCAGACACTGAAATAAATGGGGATGTTCAATCTGCCGTTGTCGATTCGAACGGTTTCTTCCAGGATATCCAGATTCACTTCTTTGAGCCTTTTCTTAAAACGCTCCACCGTCTCTTCCGGTGAAAAAATCTTATCCTGGTCAAAGGTGTAACCTTTGAACGCATCCTTTAGTTCAATTTTACAGCCCAAATTAAAAACTCCTTATGGGTTCGTGTCTGAACGAAAACTAGGATTTTTTGTCAAGATCAAGGAAGATCAAAATTTTAACCGCAGGAATACATTTAGTATTTCGAGGATTAAAATTTTTATCTGACGCAGAGATTGGCGAAAAAGACAGTTTTCGTTCGGGCACGAGTTCGCTTTTGATGATCGGGTCCTTTTACCAACTAATGATCTTTTTTTCAACTCCCATGTTTGCGCTTGGCAATTGTCTCTATTTAGGTGTATAAACACAAATTAAATTTCCGGGTTTTGCCTTTCAAGGCCGGGCTGGAACGGGTTAAAATAGCGATGGAGTATCAGTTTATGGGGTTTTGTGAAAATTTTATCTTGACAAAACACCGGGTCCTTATATAGACCGAGCCCTTACTATGGTAAGGTTTTTGGTAAATGGCGTCAGGCTTTTTTGGCACACTAACAAGGCAGACCGAAAAGGTATTCGGATCTGCCGCTCTTATTTGCGTGGAGTAAGTGAGGAATAGATTCATGTTTTTTGATTCGCTTCTGTACGGGTCTCTGTTAATCTTTACGGTTGGATCTGTCTACAAATTTTACACCTGGGTTTCGCGACAGATTACCGGACCGGATCTTCCCTATTCAACGGGACAAAGAATTTCCCAAGTCCTAAAAGGCATACTGGGCGTCATTTTCAGCAGCCGGATTGTGGTTTTGATAAAGGTCCTGATATTGGATGTGATCCTGCAACGGCGAATCCTCAAGGAAGATACCCTGCGCTGGGTCATGCATATGCTCATCTTTGTGGGGTTCATGCTGCTGCTTTTTATTCATGCCTTTGAAAGCTGGGTCAGCACTAACCTTTTCGAGGATTACGCGTCCACGGCGCATCCCTATCTTTTTCTCCGGAACTTGTTCGGTTTGATGGTTTTTGCGGGCGTGGCCATTGCCGTTTACCGCCGGCGTATCCTCAAAATTCCCCGCCTGTACTCCAACGCCATGGACCGTTATGCCATCATGATCGTGGCGGTCATCATGGTCACCGGCTTTTTCCTCGAAGGGGCCAAGATCATAAGCCATAACGAGTTTCAGCGTATGGTGGAAGAGTACGCGGATACGGACGATGAAGAAGAGTTGAAAGCGCTGGAAGCCTTCTGGGTTGAAGAATTCGGAGTGGTTTCTCCGAAGGTGGCCGGCCCCTTTGAAATGGAACTCTTGACCCAGGGGCGGGAACTGCATGAAATGAGTTGTCAGAGCTGCCACGCGGTTCCGGAATGGGCTTTTATCGGTTTCAACCTTTCTAAAGGGATGCGGCCCATGGCGCAGTATCTTGATGATGCCGAAGCCACCTATTTTCTCTGGGTCATCCATATCCTGGCCTGTTTTATCGGGCTGGCGTACCTGCCTTTCAGTAAAATGTTTCATATCATTACAACGCCTTTAAGCCTCATGGCCAATGCGGTCATGGATAAAAAGCGGTCTCATCCCGCCAATATCCTGACACGCCAGATGCTGGAGCTGGATGCGTGTACCCATTGCGGCACGTGCAGCCTCAGGTGTTCTTCATCCCCCGCGTTCGATGCCCTTGGAAACGACTGCATTCTGCCATCGGAAAAGCTGCAATCCATACGAAAACTGGCCGCGCGAAAAGCCCTTTCCCCGTCTGAGCGCCAGGCCCTTCGAGAAGGCGTCTATATCTGCACCAATTGTGATCGATGCACCGTGGTGTGCCCCTCGGGTATCAACCTGAGAGACCTCTGGATCAATGTGAGAGAAGGTCTCATTCAGAGCGATGCAATGGGTGAACCCCTGATGCTTTCTGGCTTTTCTTTTGTAAGAGGGTTGAATCAACCCAATTTGACGCCTGAGGGTTATGCAAAGCCCCTTGAACTGGCCAGAAGTGAGGTTGCAAAGGGGTGGCCCAGTGCAGCAGAGACCGCTTCACTGAGTTTCAACGGAGATAAGGACGCCAAGGCAACGCTGCCTTACGACGCTGAGACCTTCAGGGCCTGTTATACCTGTCAGAACTGCACCACCGTTTGTCCCGTGGTAGCTGTCTCTGAAAAACCCGAAGAAACATTGGGACTGCTGCCCCACCAGATCATGTGCAGCCTCGGTCTTGGCCTCACGGATATGGCCTGTGGCGCCGGCATGATCTGGGATTGTGTAACATGTTACCAGTGCCAGGAGCACTGCCCCCAGCTGGTGGAGGTAACGGATATCCTTTACCAGTTGAAGAACATAGCGATCAAGGCTCCCCGGCAGGGGGCCGCCGCATAATTTCGGAAAACGAGACCTTATAGAGGCAAACTGATGAAATACGCTTTTTTTCTGGGCTGTAATATCCCGGCCCGACTCGAACAATATGAAACCGCGTCCCGCGCGGTCATGTCCCGTCTGGGTGTGGGTCTGATCGATTATCGCGATTTCACCTGTTGTGGCTACCCATTGCGGAATGTTGACCGGAAAGCCTATCTTCTCTCCGCAGCCGGGAACCTCGCCCTGGCTGAACGTGACGGTGTCAACATCATGGCCCTGTGTAAATGCTGTTTCGGCACGCTGAAAGAGGCCCAATACATCCTTGGGAGCAATGAGACACTGCGCCGGGAAATTAATGACATGTTAAAACCGAGAGACCTGTCGTATCAGGGCCAGGTAGAGGTCAAGCATCTGCTTTCGGTTCTGTACCACGATGTGGGATTGGACAATCTGAAAAAAAAGATCTCCAGAAAAATGGAAGATCTCAAAATCGCCACCCATTATGGGTGCCATGCCTTGCGTCCCAGTAAGGTGACCCAGTTCGATGATCCGGTGGCACCGACCCTCTTTGATGAACTGGTAAAAGCGACGGGGGCCGAAAGTGTGGAATGGAGCGAAAAACTCAATTGCTGCGGGGCGCCCCTGATGGGCGTAAACGATCGCGTTTCCATGGATCTGACCCAAAAGAAACTGGACAGCGGCCGCGAATCGGGGGCGGATTTTCTGTGCACTGCCTGCCCCTATTGCCAGGTTCAGTTTGACCAGGTTCAGAGCATGATGGCAGGCAATGGCACAGCCGGAGACGCTCTGCCCTCCATACTCTACGCCCAGTTGCTGGGGTTGTGCATGGGTGTTGATGAAAAGTTTTTGGGTCTAGAAAAAAACCAGGTGGCCATGGATAACGTCACCTCATTTTTTATAACGCAGGAGTAGTTTATGTCGACGAAAAACCTAGGTTCCGTCCTGGTTGTGGGCGGTGGCATTACCGGCATGCAGGCCGCACTGGATATGGCCAATTCCGGATATTACGTCTACCTTGTGGAAAGAACCAGTTCCATTGGCGGCATGATGAGCCAATTGGACAAGACCTTTCCCACAAATGACTGTGCCATGTGAATTATCTCTCCGAAACTGGTCGAGGTCGGCCGGCACATCAACATTGAGTTGCTCACACTTTCAGAAGTTACCGCCCTTAAAGGGGAAGTGGGAAATTTTGAGGTGAGCATCCTGCAACACCCCCGCTATGTGGATATGGATAAATGTATTGCCTGCGGGGCCTGCACGGAAAAATGTCCCAAAAAAGTACCCGACGAATATGATGCCAAGCTGGTAAAACGGAAGGCCATTTATGTGCAATACGCTCAGGCCGTTCCCCTGAAATATGCCATTGACCCGGAATACTGCGTCAAGTTGACCAAGGGAAAATGCGGAAACTGTGAAAAAATCTGTCCCGCGGGCGCCATTAACTATGAGGACAAAGAACGGCATATTAATCTGAACGTGGGCGCGGTGATCATGTCCGCCGGCAGCGAAACCTATAATCCCCTGGGCCACGACACCTATGGGTACGGTAAAAACAAGAACGTGGTCACCAGCCTTGAGTTTGAGCGCATCCTGTCCGCTTCCGGGCCCTATGGCGGGCACTTGGTACGTCCCTCGGACAAAGAGGAACCCAAAAAAATTGCCTGGCTGCAGTGCATCGGAAGCCGGGATGAACATCTGGAAGGCCACGGGTATTGCTCGGGCGTTTGCTGTACATATGCCGTCAAAGAGGCCATGCTGGCCAAGGAGCACGCCCCGGACGGCCTGGACGCGGCCATCTTTTACATGGATATCCGCACCAACGGAAAAGACTTTGAGAGATACTACAACCGGGCCAAGGATGAGGCAGGCGTTCGGTTTGTGAAGTCGCGGGTGACGAATATCGTCCCGGATAAAGAGTCCGGCATGAACATGATCCGCTATGTTGACGAACAAGGCCTTAGAGTGGAAGAGGCTTTTGACATTGTGGTGCTGTCCGTGGGGCTCGGCGCCACGGCCGAAGGACGGGCTCTGGCCGAAAAACTGGGTTTGGAACTGAACCACTATAATTTTGTGAGCACTGACAGTTTCAAGCCGGTGGAAACCGCTACGCCCGGTATTTTTGTCTGTGGCGCCTGCCAGGCGCCAAAGGATATCCCCTCGTCAGTGGTGGATTCCAGTGCGGCGGCAGGGGTGGCCAGTAGTCTCCTTTCCGAGGCCCGTTGGTCTTTGACAAAGAAGGCCCAGATTCCGGAGGAGCGGAATATCAGAGGGGATGCGACGCGTATCGGTGTTTTCGTATGCTGCTGCGGCACCAATATCGCCGGCGTTGTGGATGTACCGGCGGTGGTGGAGTTTGCCAAGGGTCTGCCCGGCGTGGTATTTGCCGAACAAAACATGTTCAGTTGTTCCCAGGATACCCAGGTCAAGATGGGTCAGGTGATCCAGGAGCAAGGGCTTAACCGGGTGGTGGTGGCGGCCTGTACGCCCAAAACCCATGAACCGCTCTTTCAGGAGACCCTTGCCAGCGTCGGGATCAACAAATATCTCTTTGAGATGGTCAACATCCGGAACCAGTGTTCTTGGGTGCACAAGGATGATACCGAGGCTGCCACGGTAAAAGCCAAGGATCTTGTGCGGATGGCGGTGGCCAAGTCGGGATTGCTGGAACCCCTGCCGGAGCCCATACTCAACATCAACCAGAACGCCCTGGTGATCGGTGGCGGGGTGGCCGGTATGGAGACGGCCAAGAACCTGTCTGAACAGGGATATTTTACTTACCTCGTGGAGCGTGATGGGAAACTGGGGGGCAACGCCCGATCCCTGCACGAAACATGGCGGGGAGAGGATATTCAGGGTTATCTTCAGGAGCTGATCCGGGAGATGGAAGCGACGGACAAGGTGGAGGTCTGCCTGGGCGCTGAAATTACCGAGGTGGATGGCTTTGTGGGGAACTTCAAAACCACCATTATGCAGGGGCAGGAAAGCCGAACCCTGGAGCACGGCGTCACCATCATGGCGACGGGAGCGACCGAACATAGCCCTCGGGAGCCGGAACTGATTGCTTCTTCCCGGGTGATGACCGGTCTTCAGTTACAGCAAGGGTTTGTCAAGGGGGAAAGCCAGCTCAATGGGCTCCGCACAGCCGTTTTTCTGCAGTGCTACGGCTCTCGCGTTCAGGAGCGGCCCTACTGTTCCAAAGTATGCTGTACCCAGTCCATCAAGGGCGCCCTGGAACTTAAAGACCGAAACCCTCATATGCATATTTATGTGGTTTACCGGGACATGAGGCCCTATGGCCTCAGGGAAGACCTTTACCGGGAAGCGAGAACCAAGGGCATCTCCTTTGTGCGCTACAACTTTGAAAAGGGGCTTAAAATAGAACCACGGGACCAGGAAGTGGAGATCGGGTTTACGGATACGGTTTTCAGAAAAGAGATGATCATTCACTCCGATCTTCTGGTGCTCGCTTCCGCCATTATTCCTGAAAAAGAAAACCCCCTCTCGCAGTTTTACAAGGTGGCCCAGAACGAGGACGGTTTCTTCGCGGAAGCCCACGTTAAGTTACGGCCCGTGGATTTCGCCACCGACGGCGTGTTTGTCTGTGGTCTGGCCCACTCCCCCAAACCCATCGACGAAAGCATCGCCCAGGCCCAGGCCGCCGCCGCACGAGCCGTCACACTTTTATCGGCCAAAAGTCTGCCCGTGAGCGGTACGGTTGCAAAAGTAAGTTCGCTCAACTGCAGCAGTTGCGGGGTTTGCGTCTCCATCTGCCCCTACTCGGCCCCCAGGATGGATGAAAAAACGGGCAAGGCCGTGATCGAATCCACCCTGTGCAAGGGGTGCGGTCTTTGTGTGGCATCTTGTCGTTCCGGAGCACTGCATCTCAAGGGCTTTGAAACCTCGCAGATCATGGGCATGATCGACTGCGCCTGATTTTTTATTGCGGATTTCGGATTGCGGACTGCGGATTTAAGAATGCCGGGAACCCAGTATGGAAGTCCGTTATTGCTTCACCCCACCGGATGAAACACCTGAAACCGTTCTGGATCAGATCAGCGATCTCGTGGCATCTGGCGGCGGCGTGGGCACTTCCTGGATAAAAGAGAACCTTCAGAAAGCCTTCCTCATCGGTTACGCTCTTTGCGAGGACCGGGTGGTTGGTACTTCCACTCATAAATATCCCAAAGAGCGTTACCTGAAAAAGATTGAAGCCGAGACAGGGCTTGATCTTTCAGGGTATCTGGAGCGAGGTTATACGGCAGTGGATCCGGGGTTCCGGAACCAGGGCATCGGTGTGAAGGTCATTCAGGGGTTAATCGAAAGATCCATGGGCCAAAAGATCTACGTCACCATCGACATGGATAACCCCTGGCCCCTCAGGATGACCCACCGCGTGGGGATGATACTTGCCGCCCGGTTCATCAATGAGCGAACCGGCCATGAACTGGGAGTTTTTACCAATTGACACCGCTGAGCGAGGTTATTCCATGAAATTTTCCCGTCTATTTACCGGCAAACCGTATCACGAGATCGAAAAGAAAGCAGATTCTCTTTTAAAAATGGGCGAATATGGTTTCGCCAAACTTGAATATGAAAAGGCCTTGCTTAAATTGGCGAAAAATTCTCCGGAAGCGCCTGGGACCGGCGATCTCATAGAGAAAAAAATCGCCAAGTGCAAAGATGCGCTTGCCCTTGAACATAAGAAGGCGGCTGAGAATCTAACGGATGCCGGCATCCACGAAGAAGCCGAAGATCTTCTGCAGCTTGCTCTGGAACTGGTACAAGATGAACAGCTGGCCGTTGAGATTGAGGAACAACTGAGGGGCGTAAAGGCTCGCTCTATTCCGAATGAAACGTCGGGGATGTCTGTTCCTGAGGAAAATTCGGAAGACCCAGGGGAATTCGTATCTCAAGAGTCCGAAGCGGAATATTTTGCCGCACTCATCAACACATTGCCAGAGGCGGAGCAGGAACTCTATCTCGGTTATGGAGATCCCTTCAGGGAGGGGTATGTCAAACTGAATCAGGGTTATTTTGAAGATGCCGTTACACTATTGTCCCAGGCCCTGGAAGCCGAATCTTCATCTGGAGGCTTTATTCAACTCGAGCTGGCGAGCGCCCATCTGAATCTTGGCAATAATTCCGAAGGTGGTTTTCTGCTGGAAGGCTTTTTGAACGACTTTCCCGAATCACTCAGGGCCTATCCGCCGTTGTGTGAAATCTACTGGCAAAATAAACAGTTTGAGGAAGCCCAACGATTGCTTATGAATTGCCCCGAGCCACTGCGCAATTCCCCGGTAATTCAGTTGCTGATAGGTGAGACGCTGTTCCATGCCGGCCGGTATCATGATGCTGAATCCCATTATCTGGACTACCTTGATTCCCACGGTCAGGACGAGGCAATTGCCCTAGCCCTTGCAAAGACATTCGAAGCACTCGGATCAAAAGAAAAAGCTCGAAAACAATACTCTGAAATCATCAACAGATGCCAGGGCTGCGGAAGCAAAATTGATCCTCTTATCAAACAAAAATATGCGGATATAAGCTTAGAGACAGGAGATCATTCCATAAACATTCTGGAACTGTACCTTGGGCTGGTGCAGGAAGTCCCGGAAAATCGTACGGATTATTATCAAAAAATCAGCATGATTTATGAGCTGAATGGAAATGAAACCGAAGCACGTCGATTCAGGTCGTTTGCCGAACAATCTCGGCGGGAGTCAGAATAGTTGTCACCTGCGGGGGTGAGGTCGATGGAACTCTCAGTCCCGTCGTGGCCATTCAACGTCGTCCTGTTCTTCTGAAAGATAGCAGAATCTGTTCCACTCAAATTCTTTGAAAGAGACGGGACATCGCAGTTTTACTTTACGTTCGGTCACCTCCAGGACTTCCCAGTCGCCCCCTCGAGGTCCCCCGTCGATGTGAATTTTTTGCCCTGCCTCAAAGGGAAAAGGCTTGAATATGATAACCTTGTGTGTTTCCATTGCATATCTCTCCTGTAAAACGGGTCGATTCAGGTGTTCAACGGTTACTGGATAAACCTTGAAAGGAAAAATGTAAACTCTTTTTGCAGAAAATCTATATACAAAAGCTGTTTCAAATCCCGCTCAATCCTGG
>CAYSFQ010000070.1:0-12567 GCA_964430575.1 uncultured Desulfobacteraceae bacterium | reverse complement strand
CGGATTTGGGCGAGGCCCAGGAAAAAATCGAAATTAAATACAACGGTGAGCGTGTCGAGGCGGGTTTCAATCCAAAATATTTTATCGATACGCTCCAATCCATGCAAAGTG
Organism: uncultured Desulfobacteraceae bacterium; assembly: GCA_964430575.1. Lineage (GTDB taxonomy): Bacteria > Desulfobacterota > DSM-4660 > Desulfatiglandales > Desulfatiglandaceae > NaphS2. The sequence goes on along the minus strand of CAYSFQ010000070.1, from coordinate 12,456 downwards.
AAACCATCTATCTGGATTTTACGGACAGCTCGAAACCTTTCGTGCTGACGGGTGAAGCAGATGAAGGGTTTGTCGGTCTCATTATGCCGATGAGGGTTTAATATGACACAGGAACAAACGTATGAAGCATCAGATATAAAAGTTTTAGAAGGTCTGTCGGCTGTTAGAAAAAGACCAGCCATGTACATCGGAAACACTTCTTTTGAAGGGCTCCATCATCTGGTTTACGAAGTGGTGGACAACAGTATTGATGAGGCACTGGCGGGGTTTTGTGATCAGATTGATATCAAATTAATGACGGACAACAGCGTGGTGATTCGGGACAACGGACGGGGCATTCCCGTGGACATGCACGAATCCGCCAACATGCCGGCCCTGGAAGTGGTCATGACCAAACTTCATGCAGGCGGAAAATTTGACAACAAAACATATCGGGTATCCGGAGGGCTTCACGGCGTGGGCGTCTCCGTTGTAAATGCACTTTCCGGTTATCTCGAGGTTGAAGTATACCGGGACAAAAAGAAATACTATCAACGCTACGAGCGGGGGGAATCCGTAACACCCCTTGAAATCAGGGGCGAAACCGCGCGAACCGGAACCAAAATACACTTCACACCGGACCCGTTGGTATTTGAAACGGTTATTTTCGATTTTGAGACATTGGCCAAAAGGATGCGTGAGCTTTCTTTTTTAACAAAAGGCCTGCGGATCAAGATTATGGATGAGCGAACCGGTAAGAAGAAGGAGTTCCTATACGAAGGGGGGATTGAGTCTTTTGTAGAGTATCTCAACAGAAACAAGGAGTTGCTCCATCGAAAACCCATCGTTATTTCAGGAGAGAAAAGCGGTGTATTGGTTGATATAGCCCTTCAGTATAATAACTCCTATAAGGAAAATCTCTTCACTTTTGCCAATAACATCAACACAAAAGAGGGAGGGAGTCACCTGGCAGGCTTTAAATCCGCTCTGACCCGGAGCATCAATTCGTACCTCAGCAATTCTCCAATGGCAAAAAACGTCAAAGAAAAGCTTTCGGGAGATGATGTGAGGGAAGGGTTGACAGCGGTTGTCAGCGTAAAGCTGCCGGAACCACAATTCGAAGGTCAGACAAAAACCAAACTCGGAAACAGCGAAGTTAAAGGGTTGGTTGAAATCCTGGTCAATGAAGGCCTGGGGTCTTTTTTTGAAGAGAATCCGGCGATTATAAAGGCCATCCTGAGCAAGGTCATTGATGCGGCCAGGGCCAGGGAGGCGGCTCGAAAAGCCAAGGAGCTGGCCAGAAGAAAAGGGATTTTATCGGATAACTCTCTGCCTGGAAAGCTGGCCGATTGCCAGGAAAAGGATCCTGCCCGAAGTGAAATTTTTATTGTAGAGGGAGAATCGGCTGGCGGCTCCGCAAAACAGGGTCGAAACCGAAGAACCCAGGCCATTTTACCGCTCAAGGGTAAAATCCTTAATGTGGAAAAAGCACGGTTCGATAAAATGATCGGGAGTGACGAAATTCGAACTCTGATCGCCGCCCTGGGAACGGGAATCGGGGAAAAAGACTATACCCTGGATTCCCTGCGATATCACAAAATTATCATCATGACCGATGCAGATGTGGACGGCGCCCATATCCGCACGCTTCTCCTTACATTTTTTTATAGGCAGATGCCGGATCTCATTGAAAATGGATATCTTTATGTGGCGCAGCCGCCCCTTTATCGTGTTTCGCGGAAAAGGAAAGACCTGTTTATTAAGGACGAAGAGAAATTTAATGATTATATTCTGGATCGAATTTCTGAAAATGAAAGAGTTATTTTTGCAGACGGGAAGGAAACATCCGGAAAAAGGCTCATTAAACTCCTGAACAGGCTCGTGAAGTTTTTTGATAATATGGAGAAACTTTCCAGGAAAGGTTTCAGCCATAAATTTCTGGAAGCCCTTATTTCAAACGGCGTGACCGCCACAAAACAATTTAAGGATAAGGTCTTTATTGAGGGTCTTGTTAAAGGGCTCCACAAAGATGGTTTTGATCTTACCGTGCTCGAAACAACGGAAGATGATGGATATTACCAATTCTCCGTCACGGAAACACAAAACGGCGGTAATACATTCAACGTTGACTGGGCATTTCTATCTTCTCCTGATCTTCGCCAGTTAATATCACTTTCCGAAGACTTTCGGGAGCTCAAGGCCAACGGCTTCAGGGTTAACGGAAACCAGGAAAAACAGAAGATAGAAGACCCCCGCAGTTTTCTCAATGATCTCATGGAAAAAGGCAAAAGGGGATTGGCCATTCAGCGATACAAGGGCTTGGGTGAAATGAACCCCGGCCAGTTGTGGACGACCACCATGGATCCTGAAAAAAGAGTGCTTCTTCAGGTAAAGGTGGAAGACGCAGTGGAAGCAGATCATATTTTTACCATACTTATGGGGGATAAGGTGGAGCCGAGAAGAGAGTTCATTCAGAAAAATGCCATGGAAGTCACCGAACTCGATATATAGTCACCATTCACGATTTACAGTTATCGGCTAACAATCGCCTGGTCCCATGTGACGTGGAAACGAAAAATAATGTAGGGGCAAACCTAATGTGTTTGCCCTTGTGTTTAAGTGAGACAAAATAAATTTGGAGAAACAAAAAAATTATGCTTCAAGATGTAGAGCCCGAATTCGTTAACATTGAAGATGAGATGAAAAAATCTTATCTCGAGTATTCCATGAGCGTTATCGTGGGTCGAGCCCTTCCGGACATCAGGGATGGCTTGAAACCGGTTCACAGGCGCGTACTTTTTGCCATGAATGACCTGAAGAATTTTTTCAACAGGCCATATAAAAAATCGGCAAGGGTTGTGGGTGATGTCATCGGTAAATATCATCCCCACGGGGACAGTGCCGTATACGATACCATCGTTCGTATGGCTCAGGATTTTTCCCTGAGATACTGCCTTATAGACGGTCAGGGAAACTTTGGGTCCGTGGACGGGGATCCCCCCGCCGCAATGCGGTACACCGAAGTGCGGATGACGCAAACGACACAGGATTTTCTGGACGACCTTGAAAAAGAAACGGTCGATTTCGTGCCCACCTATGACGGAACCCTTCTTGAACCCCTGGTTCTTCCCACAAAAGTACCCAATTTATTGATCAATGGATCTTCCGGAATCGCTGTTGGAATGGCGACCAATATTCCCCCCCATAACCTTTTGGAAATTTGCGCTGGCATTGAGAAAGTTATTGATAACCCGGCAGTTACCCTGGGGGAATTGATGACCGTTATACCCGGACCAGATTTCCCCACGGCCGGATTTGTCATCGGGAAGCAAGGGATTGTAGATGCTTACAGTACGGGAAGGGGTATCATCAAGGTCAGGGCGAGGGCGTTTGTGGAAAAATTTGCCCACAACAAAGAGAGGATCATCGTTTCAGAGATTCCTTACCAGGTCAATAAAGGAAGGCTGCTTGAAAAGATAGCAGCCCAGGTGAGGGAAAAGAAGATAGAAGGCATTTCAGAAATCCGCGATGAGTCAGATAGAGACGGCATGCGCATCGTCATTGAAACAAAAAGAGACGCTCATGCGCTGGTCATCCTGAACCAGCTCTACAAATACACGCAAATGAAAGTCTCCTTCGGGATTATCCTGCTGGCGATTGTCAATGGACGACCCGAAATTTTGACGCTTAAGGGAATGATCGAGCATTTCATCAATCATCGCCGTGAAGTGATCGTCAGGAGAACAATCTTTGACTTGAAGAAAGCGGAAGCGCGGGCCCATATTCTGGAAGGGCTCAAAAAAGCCCTTGATTTTCTTGATGAAGTCATTGAGTTGATCCGATCTTCTTCCGATGGAAAAGAAGCCAAAGCGAGGTTGATTGCAGAGTTTCAATTTTCAGATATGCAGGCCCAGGCTATTCTGGATATGAGACTGCAGCGGCTCACGGGGCTGGAAAGAGAAAAAATTCATTCTGAATATGAAGCCCTTCTAAAAGACATCTCCTATTATAAAGCGATTCTGGCGACGCCTGCAATGGTTCTTAATATAATTAAAGAAGAACTAAAAGAGATTAAAGATACTTATGGCGATGAACGACGGACGGAGCTTATTGAAGATGCTGAAGAGATCGATATGGAAGATCTCATCGCCGAAGAGGACATGGTGGTGACCATCAGTCATACAGGGTATATCAAGCGAAATCCCATCAGCCTGTATCGGGCCCAGCGTCGAGGCGGAAAAGGTATGACCGGCGCCAAACCCAAGGAAGAGGATTTTGTGGAACACCTGTTTGTGGCCTCTTCACACGATTCTTTTCTCTTTTTCAGCAACAAGGGCCGCGTTTACTGGAAAAAGGTCCATGAAATTCCCGAAGGGGGAAGGACTTCCAGGGGAAAGGCCATTGTCAATCTTCTGGATCTGAAAAAGGGAGAACGACTGGCCACCATATTGCCCATCAGAGATTATGAAGAAGGGAAATATGTGGTTATGGCGACCAAAATGGGCCTGGTGAAGAAAACGGAACTCAAGGCTTACAGCCATCCCAGGTCTGTAGGCACCATCGGGCTCAAAATTAAAGAAAATGACGAATTAATTGCCGTAAGGGTTTCCAGCGGTGAACAGGATATTTTCCTGACCACCAAAGAGGGAAAATCCATCCGTTTTAAAGAAGCAGATCTGAGAAGTATGGGCAGAGTGGCCTCTGGAAATATCGGGATTAAAATGGAACCGGACAATGAGGTGGTGGGAATGGAAACCCTGGGAGAAGGAGCCACTATCCTCACGGTTACGGAGAACGGGTTTGGCAAAAGGACCAAAACCGATGAATACCGTACCCAGGCAAGGGCAGGGAAAGGCGTCTTTACCATCAAAACCAGTGAAAGAAACGGGCCGGTGGTTTATGCCTCCGAGGTGACAGACCAGGATCAACTGATGATCATTACGGGCCACGGAAAAATTATTCGAATAAGGGTTGCGGATATTTCAGTCATAGGGAGAAACACCCAAGGGGTAAAACTCATCAATCTGGGAGAAGGGGAAAAGGTTGTGGGTGTTGCCAAGATTATGGAAGATGATTGATCTGCCGTTGAAATGAAAGGCTCTTTTGGAAGGAACGTCATCTGTGTCGGACGTTGAGTTATCAAGAATCGCGGTGATCGGTTCGGGGAGTTGGGGAACCGCACTGGCCAACCTCTTGGCTCAAAAAGAAGGTATTGATGTTAATCTATGGGCCCGGGAGGAAGCGGTCTATAAAGAAATAAGAGACAAGCATACGAATCAGCTTTTTTTGCCGGACGTACAACTGGCTCCCGCTCTCAAACCTGTCTCCTCCTTTGAAAACGTATTACATGAAAAGCAACTGGTTCTGATTGCCGCGCCGTCACACGTGTTTCGAGAGGTGTTAGAGGGGCTGAAACCCCATTTGACCCCAGGCATGACGTTGATGATGGCCACCAAAGGGATTGAAAATGATTCTTTGATGATCATGAGCGAGGTGGTTCAATCGGTTTTAAGCCCCCGGTATTTAATAGATTTTGCATGTCTTGCAGGGCCCAGCTTTGCAAAAGAGGTGAGCCGAAAGTTCCCCACGGCGGTGACCATCGCCTGTGAAAACGCAGTCCATGGGGAGAAACTCCAAAAGCTTTTTTCCGCTGATTTTTTCCGGGTTTACCTCAGCAAAGATGTGGTGGGAACGCAGTTGGGAGGGGCGCTTAAAAATGTGATTGCCATTGCGGCGGGAGTGGCGGATGGGCTTAATTTCGGTCATAATGCGCGAGCAGCACTCATTACACGGGGACTGGCAGAAATTACGAGGCTTGGGGTTCAAATGGGATCCAACCCCCATACTTTTGCGGGACTTGCGGGCATGGGGGACCTGGTTCTCACGTGCACCGGTGATTTAAGCCGAAACAGGACCGTGGGGTTTCAGGTGGGAAGAGGGAAAAGCCTTCACGAAATCACCTCACGCATGAATATGGTAGCTGAAGGCATAAAGACAGCCAAATCCGCTCATCAGCTCGCAAGAAAAATGAATGTGGTTATGCCCATTGTTGATCAGGTGTATGAAATTTTGTACCAGGATAAAGATCCGCAGCAGGCGGTTAAAGAACTCATGACCCGGGATTTGAGGGTGGAACTGGAACACTGAGTTGCGGGCGTCATTTCATGGAAAATGAAACAGTTAAAAAGCAAGTCTTTGAAAACCCGGAACCGTTCAATACGGATATTCTGGCAAGCGCCTTAAACCCGGGTCTTTTCGGAAAAAATATAATTTTCAGGGAGACCATCGGGTCTACAAATGTTTTTTTGAAGAGGCTTGCTCAAGAAGGCGCATCTGAAGGAACAGTGGTGATTGCGGATGAACAAAGTGCGGGACTGGGTAGGCTGGGTAGAGAATGGTTTTCAAAAAAAGGTGAAAATCTGCTTTTTTCAGTTTTGCTGCGGCCCCAATTGCCACCGAGCAAATTGTTTGTTCTGACGATGATTTTTGCTTTGGCAGGAATTGATGCTGTACAGGACATAAGTGGATTAAATGCCATGATTAAATGGCCCAACGACATCTACATTGGAGAAAAAAAGCTGGGGGGCATCCTGGCCGAATTCTCGGTTGTACAGGGCGTGGTTCAGCACCTGGTTCTTGGAATGGGGCTGAACGTCAACTGGAATCCGTCAACGGAAAGGACGTTACTTTATCCCACCTCAAGTATCTTTGTGGAAAGTCAGGGAAAGGTATCGAGAGAAGAAATCCTTGTTAACCTGTTGAAACGACTAGAAGTTTCCTATTATGAAGTTGGGCGGGATATGGAGCGCACCGAAGAAGGATTTTACGAAAAGTGGAATGAAAAATCACTCATACTGGGGAAAACAGTGGTGATTGAGACGGGAAAAGAATGTATTGAAGGAGAAGCGGCAGGCATTGACCGAGACGGGGCCTTAACACTCATTACCGCGAACGGAGATAAGCGAAAATTTCTTTGCGGTGATGTCTCGGTTAAAATGAATTTATCTGATCAAAGAAATTTTCAAGGAAATTTCTAATATGGGGAATTGACCATATGGCAACCATTGTACCGGAAGGAAAAAACGTCAAGCAGGCCATCGAGTGGATATCAGAGAACTTAAAGGACAATCAAACCCAAAACCCGATAAAATTTATCGAGGAAGCAGGAGCGCGGTTTAATTTGTCTCCAAAGGATGAAGAATTTTTAAGGTCTTTTTATAAATAATATTGAATTGAGAGGATAAATTGGCGAACAAAATACGGATTGCGGTTCTTTCGGGTGGGTGGTCGAAAGAAAGGGGTGTTTCCATCAAAAGTGGAAAAGCGGTTCTGGGCGCTCTGGATAAAGAAAAATATGAAATTGTGTCTTTTGATCCGAAAGATGATCTGAATATTTTGTGGCAACAGAGACACGAGTTGGATTTGGTCTTTAATGTACTGCATGGTAAATATGGAGAAGACGGCCGAATTCAGGGACTCTTTGAGATATTCGGTATCCCCTTTGTGGGATCGGGGGTTTTGTCTAGCGCAATGGCTATGAACAAACGGGTTACCAAGGAAGTATACAGAAGCGTCGGCCTTCGCGTTCCTAAAGATATCATCTTGAAAAAAGAAGAAACGGTATCCATCGGAAAAATAAAGGATAGCCTGGGAACGCCAATCGTTATAAAACCAGTGAGTGAAGGTTCCAGCATTGGCATTTCCATCATGGAAAATGACCGCGATATTCTGGCGGGTATTGAAAAGGCTTTCCTGTTTGATCGGGAAATTCTACTGGAAGAGTATGTTTGCGGGCGGGAAATTACATGTGCTGTGTTAGGGCGAAGCCAACTAGAGACACTGCCGCTGGTTGAGATTGTACCAAAAGACACACACCAGTTTTTCGATTTTGACGCAAAATATACAGCGGGTGAAACCAACGAAATCTGCCCCGCTCAAATTGACTCCCATCTTCAAAATGAAGCTTCTGAGATGGCTCAAAATGCGCACTTTGGCCTTCAGTGTCGGGATTGGAGCAGAACCGATATGATTATAAAGAATGATATGATTTACATGCTTGAGACAAACACGATCCCCGGGATGACGGAAACGAGCCTAGTCCCCCTGGCTGCGAAGGGTAACGGATGGAGTCTGGGCCAGTTGCTGGATAAGATGATCGGCACATGTTTGGCGGAACCGGAATAGAAGGAAGAGAGCTAAATTTTTTAAGAACAGTTTAAGAACAAGGGACCAATGTTTCACGTGAAACATTGGTCCCTTGACGTTCATGATTCTCTAAGGTTTTGTGCTTTTTCAGGGATTTTTCGTATCCTTAATGGTAATGGGTGGTTGCTGAGTCTCCATGGGGACACGGCCGACCATCTTCAGGTCATACCCTTCAAGGCCCTTGATTTTTTTGGGGTTATTGGTCAAGAGGCGCATCTTTTTCACCCCGAGAGCCACCAATATCTGGGCACCCACGCCATAATTTCTCAAATCCGCTTCCAGACAATCCTCCTTGTGGGATTCCGAAATGGTTTGCCCAGTACCCTCAAGGGTTTGGTAGCGGGCCAGCCTTAAGCCTCTTCCTTCCTGCTGTATGTAGATAATAACCCCCTGATCTTCCTGTTGGACAAGCTCCATGGCCTTATCCAGTTTGGCCCTGCAGCCGCACTTGATAGAATTGAATATGTCGCCGGGTGTGCATTGCGAGTGAACCCGAACCAGAATTTCCTGTTCCGGATCAATATCGCCCTTGACCAGGACCAGGTGTTCGTGTGCGTCAATGTCATTTACAAAGGCCATGGCCCTGAATTCGCCGTGTGGTGTGGGGAGAATTGTTTCGGCGGCCAGATGAACGAATGATTCCGTGCGCATTCGATATTCGATAATGTCGGCCACGCTGGCAATTTTAAGATTGTGCTTTTCGGCAAAGACCTCCAGGTCCGGCATACGAGCCATAGTACCGTCATCCTTCATGATTTCGCAGATGACCCCCGCAGGTTTCAAGCCGGCAAGGCGGGCCAGGTCTACAGAGCCTTCAGTCTGGCCGGTTCTAAAAAGAACACCCCCCCGCCTCGACCGCAGTGGAAACACGTGACCCGGTTGAACCAGGTCTTCGGGTTTGGCATCATTGGCAACTGCCACAAGAATCGTTCGGGCCCTGTCGGCAGCGGATATACCGGTGGTTACCCCCGTCCGTGCCTCGATGGAAACGGTAAAGGCAGTTTCATAAGGGGAGCAGTTGTCCGTAACCATCTGGGGGAGGTTCAGTTTCTCCAGCAGGTGTGGCGCCATGGGCAGGCAGATAAGACCTCGCCCGTAGGAGGCCATGAAGTTGATGGCTTCTGGCGTGGCTTTTTCAGCCGCCATTGTCAGGTCACCTTCATTTTCCCGGTCTTCATCATCCACCAGAATAATCATTTTTCCTTCTTTCAGATCTTCCAGAACTTCTTCTATGGTTGCTAAAGGCATAAAAAATCTCCAACGTGTATCGTAACCTATTTTGTTTTTTGAGTGTAAAGCGTGAACTGTAAATGGTCGCTTTACAACCCCAGAAGCTTTTCGGCTTTCTCGATCACCGCCTCTACGGTAAAATCAAAGGCCTTGAAAAGATCCTTGGCTGGGGCTGAGGCACCGAATCGATTCATCCCCATAATGATTCCCTGAGAGCCGGTATAACGCTCCCAACCGAGGGGACTCCCGGCCTCCACGGCAATGCGCGCCGAGACATCAGGGGGGAGCACCTCATGCCGATATGCCCCAGGCATGGCGCTAAAAAGCTCCCAGGAGGGAATGTTCACAAGGCGTACCCTGACACCACGGGACGTAAGCTGTTCATAGGCCCCGATAATGAGATGAACTTCAGCACCGGTGGCCATCAGGATCAAGTCAGGCTTACCGCCTGTGGATTCCGCCAATACGTAGGCCCCGTTATGAAGTCCCTCGGCCGATGCATATTTCTTGCGGTCGATGACCGGCAGGCTTTGGCGGCTTAGGATGAGAGCGCAGGGGCCTTCTTGATGGACTAGCGCCAGTTTCCAGGCTTCAACAGTTTCCTGTGCGTCAGCGGGGCGGACCACCAGCATATTGGGAATCGACCGCAGACTTGCCAGATGCTCGATGGGCTGGTGGGTCGGGCCATCCTCGCCCAGGCCGATGGAATCGTGTGTAAAGACATAAATCACCGGAAGCTCCATCAGAGCGGCCATTCGAATGGCCGGTCGCATGTAGTCAGAAAACACCAGAAAGGTACCGCCATAAGGGATCAACGCTTTGCTGAGGGCCATGCCATTTAAAATGGCGCCCATGCCATGCTCCCGGATGCCGAAGCGAATATTCGGGCCGCCTTCCTCTTTGAATTCGTTAAATCCCTTCAAATAGGTGTTGTTGGAAGGTGCCAGGTCTGCGGAGCCGCCAACAAGCCCCGGCAGGTGGGGTTTGACAGCCGCCAGTACTTGTCCGGATGCTTTTCGTGTTGCGATGTTTGCCTGGCCAGCATCAAAATGGGGTAATGCGTCATTAAATTTTGAAGTGTCCGGTGCTTTATGCATGGTTTCCCATTGTTGGGCAAGATCCGAATATTTCTTCTGGTAGTCGGCGTAAAGGGCCAGCCATTCATTTTCCAGCGTCTCTCCTTGTTTGAGGGCCTGGCGAAAAACTGAAAGGACATCTTCGGGTACTCTAAATGTGGGCGTTTCAGGCCAACCGCAATTTTTCTTGGTCAGCAGAACCTCTTCTTCACCCAGCGGGGCCCCGTGAGCATCCGGCGTATCCTGTTTGTTGGGGCTGCCCCAGGCAATGTGGGTTCGAGCGATAATGAGAGAGGGCTGTGATGCTTCTCCTCTGGCATTGGCCAGGGCGGCATTTATGGCGGGGAGGTCATAACCATCCACCCGCTGTACCTGCCAGTTGTAAGCCTCGAAACGACGTGCCACATCTTCGGTAAAGGTAATATGGGTGTTGCCCTCAATGGTAATTTTGTTGTCCAGATAGATGTAGATAAGCTTTCCCAGTCCCAGATCACCCGCCATGGAAGCCGTCTCCGACGAGATGCCCTCCATCATATCGCCATCGCTGACGAGCGCATAAATAAAATGGTTCACCAAAGGAAAATCAGGCCGGTTGAACCGGGCGGCGAGAAAACGTTCCGCCATGGCCATTCCAATACCGGTGGCAAAACCCTGACCCAAGGGGCCGGTGGTGGTTTCCACGCCGGGGGCGCAACCATATTCCGGATGGCCCGGGGTGGGGCTGTTCAATTGACGGAAGTCTTTCAGCGCATCCAGGGAAAGGCCATAACCCGTGAGATGGAGCATAGCGTACAGAAGCATGGACCCGTGACCGGCAGATAGGATAAAGCGATCCCGGTTGGGCCACTCGGGACTTTTGGGGTTATAGTTCATGGTGCGGGTCCACAACAGATAGGCCAGAGGAGAGGCCTCCATGGGCATTCCCGGGTGACCGGAGTTGGCTTTCTGCACACCGTCCACGGCGAGAAACCGGATGGTGTTGATGCAGTCTTTTTCCAGCTTATCGGTAATGCCGGTCTTTTCTTTCAAATTATTTGTGGTCATGAATTATTCCTCTCCATAGAGTCTCTTAATCAGTAAACAAAAATTCTGATTCAGGATCAGTCCTCCCCATCGTGTGCGAAATCCAGGGCCATTTCAAAGGCGGATCGGGTAAAGGCCAGGACCCGCTGGAAATCCTTATCGGATAGTTTTCTGGCCCGATCATGGCCGCGATAGATATTGATAAATTGCCGCTCCCGCTCCAGTTGAACCGGCAGCCGCCCCAAACCCCACTTTTCAAGGATTTCCCAGACTTCAGGGTTATAGGTACGGGTCAGCTTGATGATAAACGGAAGCGGATCATGGCGGGCAAGCAAGGCGGACAGACGCAGAATCAATTCAAAGGAGAGGGTTGCGGCACCGTTTTCAACGGCAGTTAGAAATGATTCATCAGCAAGGTGGATGGTCCGGCTTACATCTTTTCGAGTCAGCCCTGCCACTTCTCGCAGATCTCTCAGATAATCTCCGGTTTCTTCAATCATTTTAACCTGTTCGGGAGAACTGAGAACGGCTTTTCCAACCATTTCCGAAACCATGGCCCCCTTGGAGACCAGCTTCATGGCCGTGGATGTCATGTTCAAGAGCATTTTGACGATGGAGCGCTCATCCTTGGGATAAGGCTCAAGTATTTCCTTTGTAATTTCAGGTATTTCCGTTTCCATCATGATTTTTCAAGGATCAGCACATCCACCTTGCCGTCTAGGGCGTTCTTGAAGTCAAGGGCATCCTGCTTGCCGCCCACAATAGCGCCATAGTGCATGGGAATGGCGAGTCCCGGCCCAATGGCGAGAGCCGCGTTAACGGCCTGTTCCACCGTCATGACATAGGTGCCCGACACCGGCAGGAGGGCGATATCGACATTCAGATCTCTCATCTCCGGGATATAATCCGTATCCCCCGCATGGTATATCCTGATGCCCGACAC
>CAYSFQ010000069.1:0-12585 GCA_964430575.1 uncultured Desulfobacteraceae bacterium | reverse complement strand
CCGGAGGGGTATTGGCCTATGCTGACGGTCTTTATCACGCTGTATGAGGCGGTGCCAATCACCGAAAGGGTATGGTCAAATTGATTGACCGTATACACATACGAGCCCGATGGATGGACTGCAATCCCACTAGGCCCACCACCCACTGTGATTGTTTCGATCACATGCCGTGAGGCAGTGTCGATGACCGACACGCTGGCATCGGAATAGTTTGTGATATAGACTCTTGACCCATCCGGATGAAAAGCCACGCCTTGGGGACCCTTCCCGACATTGATAGTTGAAACAACACCATATGCACTGGTGTCGATCACTGAAACTGTGCCATTTCCGCCCCCTGATTGAACGCTCACATAAGCAAACTTGCCATCAGGGCTTACGGCAACACTATAGGGGAAACCACCAACACTGATGGTATTTGTCACCGTGTTGGTCTTGGTATCGATCACCGACACAGAGCTGCTGTCCGAGATTGTAACAAATACGCTTTTTCCGTCAGGGCTCACAGCAATCCCACCTATCCTGCAGTCCACTGACATGTTTTTGATCATGGAATAGGTGCTGCCATCCATAACCGACAGGGTGTGCGAAAACTGGTGGGGGATATAGAGAACAGGCGATGCATGGGCCAGAGAAAGAGGGAAAAAGGCCAAAGGGGCCATCATTACTATAGACGCAACAGCACTGTATCGAAGTAGTCTCCAGAATAGTAGAGTGTATGGTAGGAATCTGATAGGCTTGACTCTTTTGCGTTTTAATGAAAAAGCGATTACCTGTCCCATAAGATATCCTCCAGTATTTTTGAACAAACTCCAGGTCCCTTTGCACGGCATTTAGAATCGGCTGATGCCGCAATCGGCTACACTACTCCGTTTGATCCTCATTATACTAAAGTAACTATATCATATTTCCCAAAATAGCGCAAAACTGCCGGATCAATTGTTCACCGTTTTCAGAAAATTCCCTGTAACCCTGGCGATCCAATCGCATTCGTATCACTAATGAATATGCCATCAAAAAATAAGATAGTTTGCATGTTATGCTGCATTGAGTCGCCTTACTCCCGGATAAACCAACCTGTGACTATATCAAGGAGTGGGCCGATCCGGCCAAACGGATGAAGGGGCCTGAGCTTGTCGGCCTTGATCATTTCGGCCATCTTGACACCGAGATCCTTGGCCTCTCTAAGCTGTGCGTCGGTGAGTTCTTTATACAGGTAAGCTCTTTGCCAGTCCTCACCCCGCAGATTTTTTGAAAACTCCCCTCCGGCATACATCTCTCCGACCCAATCAGCATTGAGAATGAGGCAACCGTTTTGCCTCATGAATGGCGTTCCATCGTTGCAGTACTTTTTCCCTAACTTTGTTGGCATCGATCCCGCACTCACGATGGTGCCTAGTGCTCGACACTTCTTGGAACGAGGCTGAGGGGCACCTCTGAAAGTGAAAAATCTGCCTGTTGGTCGGCATAGACGCCAAGCCATACGCTCGAAAAATACTGTCATGAGTCCAGTGATGAACCCGTTATGCACCGCCGATGATAGAATGATACCATCACAGTCCACGGTTTTGCGCAGTATCTCTCCCATGTCGTCGTTGATTGAGCAAGGCGCAATCTCCGAATCCAGGTCCTTGTAGCACATAAGACAATTGGTACAATAGCGAATATCTTTATCCCGAAGAAGTATCATTTCGGTGTCCATGCCCACTGAAGCCGCTCCTTCCAGGGCGGCTTCTGTCAACTGTGTGGTCGTTCCCGTCCGGCGGCAAGAGCCGTTGATCGCAATAACTTTCTTGGTATTTTCCATTTCTTGATTCGAATAGCAGCTTATGGTGGTTTGAAGCCCGCTCTGAGGGACCGAGCCCGAATCTCTTCAGCAGTTGCACAACATAACGTGCATTAAATTTCTGTATCATATTCCCCGAGATTTCGCAAAGCTTCCGATGAATTGTTTCGTTCTGTGGATGGACTCTGTAACCAGGATATGGGCAATTCTCCGCCCTGTGGTGAAGGCTATAAAAGGCGCGCTCACAAGAAGGTTCCCCGTTCTGATTTTATGGATTTAATGGGCTACAGGTTCTCAAAATTTCCTGTCTGTTTCTCATTTGAAATTGCAGCTGGGATACGTTGGATACCTCATGAATTTTTCGGAGTATCATCACCACAACATCTTGTATGGCACCATCAAAATGGAGATCCCCAAAAACACCGACGTTAGTTGTGCTTGCCTTTGGCATTCTTGAAATATTGAGATCAGTCCAGACTCAAGAATTGGATAATTATCATTGAGCATAGATATGTTTCAGCATCGTATCGTATCCTGCAATCTTGAGAACCCCAATTTATTGAAGGATACCAAAAGTAACCGTGAAAAGTGGCCAATTTCAGTATCATATCGGTAATCCTCCGTCTTAAATCCATGAAAAACCCAGCTATAAAACTGGTGGCAGTCAAATCTCGCCGATAAAAATACAGAGTGATCTGTCGTCCCTTCCGATAATTTGGCTACTTTGTTTTCCAGCACTAAAATCCTATGGGAACAATTCCCATGATCTGCAATCTCTATATGATGGGTTCACCATAAGTTTCCCAGGCCATCTTTATCACAAAGTCGGAACGCGCAAGAGCATTACCCGCTGGTATAGACCACAGCAATGAGATAACGCTTGTACATCTTTCCATTGTGCTGGACCGTTTCCGTGACTTGATCCCAGTCTATCGTCTCTATCGCCTTTCCGAGCGTGTAGGAATGAAGCAGGTCGTCATCCTGTAGCTGACCGTATCCTTGGACAAATGATGTCGTAATATAGTCTCCGGCCTGAACTTGTCCGTTGATGTCTGTGACCCACACCCGGCCTTCACCCAAGGCATTGACCACCCCGAACTGTTCGCCTTCTTGGGCTTCATACCAGTGATCTTCAGGAAGAGGACCATCGGAAACAATAACTCCGAATACAGCCTTGTCCCTGGCCCTGGTGGATAGGGTGACAGTAGGGAGAGTGGAAGAGATAGATATTTCGCCGTTTTGGTCCTTTCTCGTTTCGGTTTTACCGGTTACCGAAACAATCAATCCCGGCACGATTTCTTCCGGCATATCCTCTGTAAATTTCACCTCATGGGCGCCGGTAAAGGATGCATAGTTGATGCCGGGACCTCCTGCATAGAAATCATATCTTCCTCCACTGCCGTAAACGCCCGTGCCGTTGGTGCCGGTGCCATAACCGGTAACGCCCCTGCCGGAGGAACCTGTGGCATAACCGTGAACGCCCCTGCCGGAGGTACTGGCGGCTTTAAAATATCCGCCATAGTTGATTACATTTCCAGAATACTCAGCATAACCGTAAACGCCCCTGCCGTAGGAACCGGCGGCTCTAAAATATCCGCCATAGTTGGTTACATTTCCAGAATTCCCAGCATAACCTTCAACGGCCCTGCCGGAGGAACCGGTGGCAAAACCGATAACGCCCTTGCCGTTGGTGCCGGGAGCATAACCGTAAACGCCCCTGCCGGAGGAACCGGCGGCTTTAAAATATCCGCCATAATTGGTTACAGCTCCGGTATTCGTGGCATAACCGTAAACGCCACTGCCGGAGGAACCGGCGGATTGAAAATACCCGCCGTATGTCCTATATGACCCGGAATAAGAGTTCACACCGCTAATTACAGCTCCGGCAGGGGCGTCTGTGTAACCTCCTGTAGTAAAGCTTCCGCTCAGGTGAAGTGGTGCAGTAACTCCTCCACCTGATGCGGCTGTGGTCTGTGTGGAATCGTCGGGAAATGTAACTCCGCTGGGTGATATTTTCATGTCAGCGTCTGATTTCATAATAATAATGAAAATCGATAAAAACCCTATTGTGACAAGTACCATCTTTTTCATTTTGCATTTCTCCTCTTTAAATGACTTGTTGTAAGCATCTCTTCAAGACCCGTGCTTTCCGCCCTCATCTAAGATGGGTTTGGACTTTATATGGAACAGATTTCAGCTCCAAACAGACAAAATATGTCTATCAGGAACAGGGTATATACAATTTGAGCTTCTTTTTCATCAGGGGACCCCTGATTTGAGGTTGAATGAATGATGAGAACACCTAAATTCGTAAAATGAAAAACAATACCTTGTGTCAAGAAAAATCTGGTTTCAAAATGACTTCCGACTCGACGATTTTAGTCTTGGGAAAGGTCAGGATTTCTTTGGTATCTGACAGTAGCCTCAAGTGTGACTTTCGTGCATTTGTCTTCACCCGGACACCTGCCAGATCCATGGAAGACTACCAAATCAATCATAGCATTTTCTTGCACATTCCAAAAACCTGCCATTAATATCGGTAGTACTCCGTCTGAAATTCCCAGTTTTCGGCTGAGCCACGCCTGCTTAACGCCCAATTCACTGATGGCCCAGTAGCAAAGAAGGCTTCGGGCCTGCACACGCCAAGGATACGCTCATCCACCTTAAAAGGGTCTCTTAATTTGCATCAGGAGCGCCTACGCCTCCGGTCCATCCAGAAGAGACCCAGAGAACCCATTATGATTCCAGCGCCAGGCAGAAGGCCGACAGTGGTTGACTTGCCTGACTTGGCTTCAAGGGTCCCCAGTCGTTTTTCAAGATTGGATATACGCGCTTCCTTCTCCTTAACGAGACCTTCCCAAAGCCCTTTATGGGGCAATCCCACCAATACACGGACTGTTTTCATCCCCTTTTCCGTATTTGTTTCAATGGCCCGGCCGACAATGGAGCCATATTGCATCGGCTTGATTTCCGCTGATGAAACCGGCATCCCAATGCCGTCTCCACGACCTGAAGGGATAATATAGTCGCCTGAACAGATCCTCCCCTCTGTTTTAACCGGGACCTGCCCCAGAAATGCCACCGGCGCGTACAGTGAAACGTTCTTGTTTTTTGGCCGGTTGCCCAGGACAGCCGGGGCAGTGGTAACAACCATGATCCGCTGGGCATTTTGGGTGTTCCGGCTAAGCCCCCCTGGACGCAGTCCTACAATATCGCCGGGATCCAAGGGCTCGTTCGGATCTGCCTTTGGCAGGTATTCGGCAAAATCGCCGCCCGAGGTATTGAGCTGAATACCCCCTATTCCATTTCCTTCGATGGAACCCAAAAGATCTGTGCTATCGCTAAAGGTAATGAAGTTGCTGGCAGCGCCGGGGTTCGTGTTGCTCACTTTGAGCATCAGCACATCAGCACTTAAACCCGTAGACGTATTCTCGATGGCCGCCACATGGTTGGCTAATATAGCACCCCCTGATATACTTCTTTTGACGTGGAGCCTTGTGAATGGGCTGGTTGTATTGATGCCGACACTGCCGTCTCTTACAAAAAATTCAGGTGTGGTATCCGACGCATCCGCCATATATCCTACCATGAAGGAGTCTGAAACGCTGTTTATAAAGTATGTAGGAGTAGAATCTGTAAAGCCAGCACCTATCACGGTGGAGTGATCTCCGATGACCTTGGTATAATAGCCCATGGCGGTGGAACTTTCACCGCTCGCTGTGGTGTAATTGCCCATGGCAGTGGAATAAGAACCGCTGGCTGTGGTGGCATTGCCCATGGCGGTGGAAACTAATCCGCTGGCTGTCGTGGATGCGCCCATGGCGGTGGAAACCAATTCGCTGGCTGTGGTGGCATAACCCATGGCGGTGGAAGCCGTTGCGCTGGCTGTGGTGTCGAGGCCCATAGCAGTAGAGTTATTCCCGTTTGCAACACAGCCCTTCCCTATGGCTGCCGTTGTTTCCGTGATGCTGGCTGCCAATACCTGATAGGGGAATAAACCAATTAAAATAAAAAAAGCTGACAATGTTATCGGCACATACCTGTTCATCTCTCTCCTCCTTATTTCCTATTGTGGGTAACAAAATAACTTGGGAGCAAGATCCCCATCTCAACATGCTCTTACTGAATGATTGGTAGGAATAGCTTTTACTGATAAATGACAAAGAACGGCTTCTTTCAAGAAAAAACGGCATTCAGGAGTCTGTTTACTGCGTACGATTTTGGCTTTAAGAAAGAAAACAATATGGTCAAGATTTCTTGGGTAATCTGGCAGCACACCCGGAAAAGGACTTCGTGCATGATAATAGCATCCAGAGTACCCTGATTTATTCAACCTTACCAAATGAAACCTGCAAAGTCCACAATGTGAAGGTTACCCAAATAATGAGTTCGATTTTGGGCGTAGGAAGATCTCAATCATACTGCATGATCCTTGAGTACCACTATAATCAAACATACCATTGGCAAGTTCAACTGTAACCTGTCAAAACATCCGCCCGGAGTGTAGGGGGCCGGATACCACATATTGTGTGCCGCTTTTCAGCCGTCAAAAATATGATAGATTGAGAATATTTCAAAAATCAAACCAATAACGTGCATAACTCTTCCGACCCACCTCCGCCAGCCAAACGCAACAATCCCAGATCAATCATTGCTACAGGATGTTCTAGTGGATGATACCGCTTGTGCTGTTGCAGCGCAAAGATTTTTTGGAGTGCCAAACCCAGATTAGAAGCAAATGTATGTCCACATGGCCTCAGTATTGCCATGAGAATCAATGTTCTGGTGGTGGCACATAAACGGGTATGGCTCGAATGGGATGTGAAAAAATGCTTTTTTTTTGAGTATTCTGAGTATTTTGAGTATACGGGTTGAAAGTTAAAAACCTTTATTGATGGAGAAAGGGTGAGCCGGTTCCCCGGTATCGGGTGGCCAGTTTTTTTGAGTAAAGGTTGCCATCTTGGTGGTAAAAATGATATCCGCAAACGGCATTGAAAAGAATAATACCGGGGCTATACCGGAGCTACTGGCATAAGCATAAAAAAAGGGACATAGTCAAATCGACCTAAGTCCCTGATTTTACATGGTGCCGAGACCCAGAGTTGAACTGGGGACACGGGGATTTTCAGTCCCCTGCTCTACCGGCTGAGCTATCTCGGCAACAGACTCGCGCAATATAGCGCTTAGCAAAGGTTCGGTCAAGCATAAATTTCTAAGAAATGACCTCATTCACCCCCAAAAAAAACATCAAGGGATCCATGACTGAGAAACAACGGCGCCTGCGACAACGCCCAAGAGTATCTTTTCCTGAAAATCTCCCGATTACTGCAAAAAAAAATGACATCGTTGACGCCATTCGAAAACACCCGGTGGTGATTATTTCAGGCGACACCGGCTCCGGGAAAAGCACCCAGATACCCAAAATGTGCCTTGCAGCCGGCCGGGGCATTGACGGGAAAATTGCCTGCACACAGCCCCGTCGCATTGCCGCCACCACCATTGCGGCCCGAATCGCCGATGAACTGGGAGAAACCATCGGGAATTCAGTTGGGTACAAAATTCGTTTTAAAGACCGCACCAGCAAACGGGGCTATATCAAGGTGCTGACCGATGGTATGTTGCTGGCAGAGACACAACAGGACCCTCGTCTAACCCAATATGATACCATCATTGTTGATGAAGCCCACGAACGAAGCTTGAATATTGATTTTATTTTAGGAATTCTGAAAAAGCTGCTTAAGAAACGAAAAGATCTGAAACTAATCATCACGTCTGCCACCATCGATACGGAAAAATTCTCCAAAGGGTTCGACGATGCACCGGTGATACAGGTATCCGGACGGCGGTATTCGGTATCGGTCCAATACCGGCCGGTTGACCCGGAACTCCAGGAAAAAGGGGATACGACCTATGTGGATGCGGCTGTAAAAGCCACGGAAGACATCTTCCGATCCGGGCCGTTCGGGGATATTCTGGTGTTCATGCCAACGGAGCGGGATATTCTCGAAACCTGTGAAAGGCTGTCGGAAAGAAAGCTCAAAAGCGTCACCGTATTGCCCCTGTTTGCAAGGTTGCCGGGCCCTTCCCAGGCCAAAGTCTTTGCACCCGCAAACGGACGTAAGATCATTGTATCCACCAACGTGGCGGAAACCTCCTTGACCATTCCGGGCATCAAATATGTGGTGGACGCGGGACTGGCCAGAATATCGCGGTATGTTCCGAGAACCCGTTCTACCAGCCTGCCCATAAGCCCCATTTCCAGGAGCAGTGCGGATCAGCGTGAAGGCCGTTGCGGTCGTCTGGAAAAGGGCGTCTGCATCCGGCTCTATTCAGAGGAGGATTACGAATCCCGACAGGAATTCACCGACCCCGAAATCCTCAGAAGCAACCTTGCGGAGGTCATCCTTCGCATGATTTCCTTGAAGCTCGGAAAAATTTCCGCCTTTCCATTCCTGGATAAACCCAACCCCAGGAGCATCAAAGACGGGTTTGACCTGCTGGTGGAGCTGGGGGCCGTCATTCGAAAAAAGGGTGAACCGGTCCTGACGCGAAGAGGCCGGATGATGAGCAAAATGCCCATTGATCCGAAAATCTCCCGCATGATCCTCGAAGCGGAAAGCAAGGGCTGTGTATATGATGTGGCCGTTATCGCATCGGCCCTGAGTATTCAAGACCCCAGGGAGAGGCCCCTTGAAAAAGCAGCGCGGGCGGATCAGGTCCACGCGCAATTCAAGGATTCGGGTTCTGACTTTATCACACTGCTCAATATCTGGAACCATTATCACCGTTCTTGGCAAACCCTGCGGACCCAAAACAAAATGCGAAAATTCTGCCGGGCTCATTTCCTATCTTTTGTCCGCATGCGGGAATGGCACCACATCCATGAACAAATCTCCAATATTTTGAAAGCCCAGGGGATCCGAAATGAAAACAAACAGAACCAGAAGAACGTGAAAAACCGTTATGCCGCCATTCACCAGTCGGTTCTAAGCGGTTATTTGTCCAATATCGCCGTGAAAAAGGAAAAAAATATTTACCTGGCGGCCAGGGGAAGGGAAGCCATGCTTTTTCCCGGATCCACCCTTTTTAACAAAAGTCCGGATTGGATCGTGGCGGTGGAGATGGTCAAAACATCGAGGCTTTTTGCCAGAACCGCCGCAAAAATTTACCCGGAATGGCTGGAAACCCTAGGCGGCAGCCTGTGTAAATCCACCTACGCCAATCCCCATTGGGAAAAGAAAGCGGGACAGGTCCGGGCATATGAACAGGTCAGCCTGTATGGTCTGATCATCGTTTCAAACCGCCCCGTATCCTATGGACCCATCGATCCGTCCATGTCTCATGAAATTTTTGTCAGATCCGCCCTGGTTGAAGGGAACATGAATAAGAAATTCAGTTTTCTGGTTCATAACCAAACCCTCATGGAAGAAATCACCAAAATGGAAGAGAAAGTGCGACGGCGGGGCATTCGGGTCAGCGATGAACGGATGGAAGCATACTATTCATCGCGGCTCCCGGGCATTTACGACATCCGCACACTTGAGAAACAGATCAGAAACCGGGGAAGTGATGACTTTCTCAAAATGACGAAATCCGATATAATCGCCGAAATTCCCGACCAGGAAGAGGTCGCCCAGTATCCTGATGAAATGAACATCGGAAACGGCGCCTTCAAGTTCTCCTATAAGTTTAAGCCCGGCAAACCGGATGACGGGGTCACCCTCAAAGTACCGTTAAATCAAGCTTCCCAAGTGTCGCCCCATCAACTGGACTGGATGGTGCCGGGTCTTTTCAGGGAAAAAATCACCGCCCTCATTAAAGGGTTGCCCAAGCGCTATCGCAAACAGCTCGTGCCCGTCTCCGGCACCGTGGAAATCATCTTATCCGAGATGGAAAAATCCTTAGATCCGTTGATTTCGACCCTCGGAAGCTTTATCTACAAACGCTTCGGGGTCGATATTCCAGCGGTTGCGTGGGCGGATTCGGATATTCCCGAACACCTGCAAATGCGGGTTTCCATCAGGGACCATCGCAACCGGGAATTGAAATCCGCAAGGGATACGTCTATCCTGAACAGATTACCGGAAGTCGACAAAAAACAGGTAGAAAAACAATCCAACGTCTGGCGAAAAGCAAAGGCTCAGTGGGAAAGACAGGGCATCGCATCATGGTCTTTCAAAACCCTTCCGGAAACCGTTTCCTTGACCCCCGGTCTTGTGGCCTTTCCCGCCCTTTCACCGGCTGAAAACAGTGTTGAGATCCGCCTTTTCAGAAATCGGCAGGAAGCCCTTGAATCCCACCGGCGCGGCGTCAGAAAATTATTCATGATCAACTTTAGAAAAGAGCTGAAGCTGCTTAAAAAAGATCTCAAAATACCCTCGCACCTCTCTTTGAAAACTGTTGATTTCGGTGGGCCGAAATCCATGGAAACCGCCATGTTTGAAACACTTATGGCCCGGTTTTTTGATGGCGATATTCGAACTGAAACCGCGTTCAAAGAGACCGCTCAATCCGCTGACCTTGAAATTTTCACCACAGGCAAACGTTTGATGGAACTTACGGGCCAGGTCCTTTCCGCTTACCATCACGCCATGCAGTTCATCCATCAAGTGGAGATTAAGAACGAAAACAACCCTCCCGCAGAAGCCTTGTGCAAACGCCTCTTAACGGAGCTGGGGGCACTGGTTCCTCAGGATTTTCTGGAACGCTATGACATGGCCCATCTGGCCCATGTGCCACGCTATCTCAGAGCCCTTGAAATCAGGGCCGAACGGGGCGCCTATAACCCGGATAAGGATCGGGAAAAGGAGGCGCTCGTCACACCCCTGAAGGCAGTCCTTTTGAGGAACCTCTCACACATCACTTCGGGGGCTTCCCCTGAAAAAAAACGGGCTTTTGAAGAATTTTTCTGGATGGTGGAAGAGTATAAGATCTCTGTTTTTGCACAGGAACTGAAGACTTCCATACCGGTTTCAGCCAAGCGATTGGATGAAAAAATGCGGGAGTTGGAACGGATGGTATAAGGGCCTCAGCGGGTCAACTGGCGGTATTTGATGCGGCTGGGTATTGCTGCGTCGGCGCCCAGCCGTTTTCGGCGATCCGCTTCATATTCCGTCCAGTTCCCTTGGAAAAACGTTACCCGGCTATCCCCTTCGAAGGCAAGAATATGGGTGGCGATACGGTCCAGAAACCATCGATCATGGCTGATGACCACCACACAGCCGCCGAAATTAAGAAGGGCTTCCTCCAGGGCCCGCAAGGTGTTCACATCCAGGTCGTTGGTGGGCTCATCCAATAAAAGCACATTGGCCTCTTCCCTGAGCATCTTGGCCAGATGCACCCGGTTGCGCTGCCCTCCGGATAAGGCCCCCACTTTTCTTTGCTGCTCCGATCCTGAAAAGTTGAAACGCGCCACATAGGCACGGGAATTAACCAGATGTGTGCCCAGCTGGATCTGGTCGTTTCCCCCTGTAATCTCCTCCCAGATGGTTTTATGGGCATCCAGGGTGCGGCTCTGGTCCACATAGGCCATTCTGACCGTATCGCCCAGATGAATGGCACCACCATCAGGGGTTTCACGGCCGATAATCATTTGAAACAGGGTGGTTTTACCGGCGCCATTGGCGCCGATAATCCCGATGATGCCGCCGGGTGGCAGGTTGAAATTCATGTTCTCCATGAGGAAGTGACCATCGAACCCTTTGCTGACATTTACCGCCTCAATGACCTGATCCCCCAAGCGCGGCCCCGGGGGAATGAAAAGCTCAAGATTCTTTTCCTTTTCCCCCGCTTCCTGGGATAGCAGCTTGTCGTAGGCACTGATGCGCGCCTGGCTCTTGGCGTGTCTTCCCTTGGGTGACATACGGATCCATTCCAGTTCCCGTTCCAGGGTTTTTTGGCGTGCCGTTTCAGCTTTTTCATCCCGGCGCAGGCGTTCCTGCTTCTGTTCCAGCCAGCTGGTATAGTTCCCTTTCCAGGGTATTCCCTGTCCACGGTCCAGTTCAAGTATCCAACCGGCCACATTATCCAGGAAATACCGGTCATGGGTTACCGCAATGACCGTTCCCGGGTAGCTCTTCAGGTGGTGCTCCAGCCAGGCCACACTTTCCGCATCCAGGTGGTTGGTGGGTTCATCCAGCAACAGAATATCCGGTTTCTGCAACAGCAGTCGGCACAGGGCCACACGCCTCTTCTCACCGCCGGAGAGCACCTTCACGGACCGGTCCCCGGGCGGACATCGCAGTGCGTCCATGGCCATTTCCAACCGGGCATCCAAATCCCAGGCATCAAGGGCATCAAGCTTTTCCTGGACATGGGCCTGCTGTTCAATGAGCTTTTCCATTGCCACGTCATCCATGGGTTCGGCAAACTTCAGGTTGATCTCCTCAAATTCCCTGAGTGCCTCAACCGTCTCCTCGACCCCTTCTTCAACCACCTCCCGAACCGTCTTCTCCACATCCACCAACGGTTCCTGCTCCAGGTAACCCACAGTGTATCCTTCACTAAGGATGGTCTCACCACTGAAGTCCTGATCTTCACCCGCCAGTATCCGCAACAGAGAACTTTTTCCCGAACCGTTGAGCCCCAGAACACCGATTTTGGCACCAAAGAAATAAGAAAGGGAAATATCTTTTAATACCGGCTTTCGGTCATAAGACTTGTTGACCCGGAGCATTGAATAGATGACTTTGTTAATCTCGCTTGCCATGGACTCCCCTTGAGACCTCTGAAAAACGCCCCCTTTTGCCCAATCTCAGCGTCAGGCTCAAATTTCAATCCTCGAAATATTCAATATATTC
>CAYSFQ010000068.1:0-12704 GCA_964430575.1 uncultured Desulfobacteraceae bacterium | reverse complement strand
TCGTCACGGACCCGGATATGGTCAAAAACGACCCTGACGCCCTGATGGAGGTGACCTTGGATGGAGAAGGGACCCACCGCCTGCCACAGGACTGCCTGCGCCTTCTCAAAGAGTCGTAAAAGAAACTCCCCTTCCCGGGGGTGAAAGGGAAAGGAAATTGTCATGCAGATTCGGGACTTGCTGGATAACGTGGGGCATAAGCCCTTAAGAATTGACAGCTTTCGGAGCATAAAAGATGCTGTACTGACGATGATGGAACAGAATCAGAGCGGACTCATTGTCATGGAGGGCAGGAAAACCGTGGGAATTATTACCGAGCGGGATATTCTGCGCAGTTATGTGAAGCATGGCAATATGCCGTTGTCGGAGATTCAAATCAAGGATGTTATGACAGAAAAGCTGATCGTGGCAACGTCCGACGATGAAATCGAGGTCACGATTTCTCTGATGAACCGCGCGGGCATTCGTCATCTGCCGGTATTGGAGGCGGGGGTAATTATATCGTTGTTGAACATTTGTGACCTGGCCTATTATCAGGTGGGAAATCTCTCTGCGGAATTGCATTATCTGGAAGAATACCTGGATGATCTGCACGAGGCAGGCCGTGACTGAAGCAGTCAGAGAAAAGGAAACGGCGGAAAAGTTCCAGATTACCATTGACGGTGATGCCTATGAAGCCGCCGAAGGGATGACTGTTTTGCAGGTGATGCGCGCAAACGGCATTGGGGTGCCCACCCTCTGCTACCATGATGCCCTCAAGCCCATCGGGGCCTGCAAACTGTGCGGCGTATTGGTGCCGGGCCGTTCCGGAAAGTCCAGGATTCTGCTGTCCTGTGTTCTGAAAGTCAGAGAAGGGCTGGTGGTGAAGACTGAAGGGGAAAGGGTTTTAAAGGCGAGGACCCTCGCATTTCGAAATCTGTTGACCATGGCGCCCCAGTCGACCCGCATCAGAGCCCTGGCGGAATCTTTTAACGTGTCGCTGGGTCCGATTGCGGATGGGTGCATCCGGTGCCGCCTCTGTATTCGGGTGTGCAAGGAGGTTGTGGGGGTGGGGGCCCTCAAGATGGCGGGGCACGATGGTCTCCATTTTGTCATCCCCAAGGAAGGACTTTGTATCGGGTGCGGTACCTGCGCCAATATCTGCCCCACGGACGCTATTCATATGACCGATGAGGAAGGTGTGCGCACCGTTTCCATCCGTGATGACGTGATCGGCGTTAATGCCCTGGAACGCTGTGAAGCATGCGGGCGTTTTTTTGCCTCGCAGAAATTCATCAACCATGTGGAACTGCAAACTACGACCCACGCGGCGGTAAAAGAGCCACACCAATACTGCCATTCCTGCGCCAAACTGTTTTCCAGTCGCATCAGATCTTCATCAAGGTTCAAGCGGAGGGGGTAGCACCCGGTTGGGCTTGTTGGTATGCCATCTGAAATAAAATTTTTTTCTGTGAGATCCTATGAATTACGAAACCATACAATATGAAATTGTTGAACCCGGGATCGGAATGTTATCCCTGAATCGACCGCGAAAATACAATATCGTAAACATTCAGATGATGGAAGAGCTGGAGGCTTTCTGGAAAGAACGTCTTTATGACCTGGAAACCCATGTGATGGTGCTCAAAGGCAACGGTAAGCGGGGATTTTGTGCGGGCCTGGACATGAAAGAAATCATGAAGACGGCCCCTCACATGTCGCCGGATTCGTTTTATCGGTTCCAGACACGCCTCGCCCGGCTCAACCTGGCCATGCGCCAGACCCCGCAACCCATTGTTGCGGCAGTTCACGGGGCGGCGGCGGGCTTGGGTTTCAGTTTTGCCATGGCCTCGGATTTAAGGGTGATCACCCCGGATGCTCGGTTTTCAGCAGCTTATATCAATATCGGCCTTGGGGGGGCGGATATGGCCTGCAGCTATTTTCTGCCCCGGTTGATCGGCGCGGGCCGGGCCTATGAGTTTATGCTCACAGGCAACTTCATGACGGCTGATGAAGCCATGGCCCTGGGGTTCTGCAGCCGGTTGGTGGAACCGGACCAACTCCTGGAAACCGCCCTGGCGCTGGCCCGGACCATGAACAACAAAAACCCCATGGGGCTGCGGCTCACCAAAGAAGCCATCAACGTGAATCTGGATACGGGGGGGCTGGAACAGGCCCTACAGGTGGAAGACCGAAACCAGACCCTGTTGCTGCTTCGCGGTATGGTCGGCAAAGGGAACAAAACAAGTCGTTATTTTTAAGACCCATGAAAAATAAATCGGATAAGAAAAAAAAGAAAAGCTGGGGCAGCCGATTCATGGAGTGGGTTGCCAAGGAACAGAAGCGAGCGTCCACCAGTCCACTCTGCGGCCATTGAGGCGTCTCATCGATACCTCATGCCGGCGGCATGAAGAAAAAAGATAAGAGTTAGGTGTGGCCGCTCAGCGGGCTATTTCCCAGCTGAACAGCCATATTGTGGCTAATATTCCCCCGGCATGGTTTTGAGTTGGGCCAGTGGAAAAACCGGGCCGTCTTTGCACACGTACTGGTCGCCGATGTTGCAGCGTCCGCAGATGCCGATGCCGCATTTCATACGCATTTCAAGGGAAAGGATAATCCTATCCGGCGAAAATCCCAGCTTTTCAAGAACCGGTTGGGTGAATTTGATCATGATGGGCGGTCCGCAGACGATGGCGATGGCATTGTCCGCGCTGGTGATCTTCTGCTCCGTAATGGTGGGGACGAATCCCACATTGTATTTCCAGTCGGGGTCGTCGGTTCCGTCCACGGTGATGTGCATGTTGATGTCGTCCCGTTGTTCCCATTCAGCCAGTTCGTCCTTGTAAAGCAGCATGCCGGGACTTCTGGCGCCGTACACCACGGAGATGTCC
This sequence comes from uncultured Desulfobacteraceae bacterium, assembly GCA_964430575.1. Lineage (GTDB taxonomy): Bacteria > Desulfobacterota > DSM-4660 > Desulfatiglandales > Desulfatiglandaceae > NaphS2. The sequence continues at coordinate 9,834 of CAYSFQ010000068.1, read as the reverse complement.
GAAAACTTGGACCTGTTTTCAGGATCCAGCATATAGATGATGCTGGAGCGCAGGGTGGTGAAAGCGAAACCACCGCCCACGATCACCACATGCTTCCCTTCCATCTCGTCCCAGGGATACCAGTTGCCCAAAGGGCCCCTGAGCCCCATGATATCGCCTTCTTTCATATTATGCAGATGAGTGGTGACAAGCCCCACTTTGTTGACCGTAAAGGCCACGAAACCCTTTTCTGTTGGCGAGGACGCGATGCCGATGGGGATCTCTCCTTTTCCGGCAATGGATAATTCTCCAAATTGCCCCGGCGTATAGGCGAATTTTTCCTCGTCTTCCGGGTTGAGAAACACAAACCTGAAAGTTTTGAGGTTTTTATCCTCTGTTTCCGTGACAATCCTGTCAATGCGAACAGGATAGGGTAAATAAGGATTTCCCAATTGAACCCCCCTCTTTTTTGCACCAAGCATCGCGCCAGGCACATTGCTTACAATCTTCTAAAATTCAGTGCTGTCAGCACCTGAAACCTTAAACTTTAAACCTTAAACCTACCCAAACTCATTCATCAACTTACAGACTTCCCGGATATCAATGTTCACCGGACAATACCTGACGCAGCGGCCGCACCCGGAGCATTGAACACCATTTTGGTATTTGTCCACATAATACTTGAGTTTGTGCATAAAACGCTGCCGAACCCGCTGGAATTTGTTGTCCCTGGGGTTATGCCCCGATCCGTGAAGGGAAAAGAGGGGAAACATGCACGAATCCCAGTTGCGAATCCGGTCACCCTGGTTTCCCTGGACTTCATCCTGGATGTCGAAACACCAGCAGGTGGGGCAGAGATAGGTGCAGGTACCGCAGTTGAGACACGCAAACGCCACCTCTTCCCAGAACGGGGCGTCAAAAAGTTCGTTGGTCACCTTCTCTTTCAATTGATCCGTGGGTACCGCAGCGATGATTTTTTCACGGGCCGGTTGCTTCAGATCTTCGGCCGCCGTAAGCGCTCCGTCGTCGGCCGGGCTTCCAGCCGTTTTCTCCAGCAACGCTTCTCCTTTTTCGGTGATGGCTTTTGCCAGGAATCGGTCTCCCAGATCAAAGAGCAGCACATCCAATCCCGCTTCATGGAATGGATCCCCTCCCACCTGGGTGCAGAAGCATGTGGCACAGGGCATATTGCATCCGAGCCCCACCAGGGTGGTGGCTTCAAAATGCTGCGTCCACCAGGGATCTTGATATTCAGGATTGTCAAAGTTGCGTTTTACAATTTGAAAGGCCTGGGCGTCACAGGGTCTGATGCCCAGCACCGCACAGGGCGAATAGTCCTTGGGTGATTCCTTCAGGATGTGGGCATCGTCTTTGGTTTCGTCCAGAGAGTATTCAAACATCCTTTCCGATTCCGGATAAATAACGGTTTTGGGGGAGTGCCTGGTGTTTTCATAATCAAAGTCCGGCTTTTTGTTCCCGTCAAGGGGCATGAATGTATGAAAATCGCCATCCTTAACCGGACCGAAGAGTTTATAGGACTCCTTCAAGGTCTCCAAGGTTCCCAGCCATTCTTCTTTGGTGAATACTTTTTCAGTCATATCAGCTACCTTCATCTATTGATGATATCTGTTGGTTCCGTTTATGGCCTATTTGATAAAATCGTTATAGTCATCGGGCTGGTAAACATCCAGAGGCGGTCTTTTCTCCGGATCAAGTCCGGCTTCCCAGGAGAAAAGTTCCTGAGTGTCCTTATTGAGTTTCTTGGTAAACTGCCGCATGGAGATGCTCATGGGACAAACACGCTCACAGGCCCCGCAATCGGTACATCGTCCCGCGCAGTGATAAGCCCTCAGAAAATGAAAGGTCATGGTGTCCGTGGGATCAACGCTTTTTCCCACCCACTGGGGGGCCGATTCATCCACAAAACAGGTGGGGCAGTAGCACAAGGGGCAGGCATTCCTGCAGGCGTAGCACCTGATGCAGCGGCTGATGAGCCGTGTGAAAAACCCCTGTTTCTTTTCGGGGTCCATGTCCTCGATTTTTTCCACATCCGAATAGGGGTTGACATCGGTCTGTTCATCCACCGGGTCGCCCAGCATTTCATCGTGTATGACGGGATTACGGTGGGCGCAGACCGCGCAGTTGCTTTGCAGAAACTTTTCTTTCTCAAAGGTTTCCTCAAAATCGTGACCCTTAATCGTAAATTTAGCGCCATCCTGATGAACATCCAGAATTTCCTTAAACTTGACCGCTCGGGCCACGGCCCGGTGGTCTATCATCCCTTCGCAGGGGATGCCCACAATATAGAGTTGATCCCGCTTGATCTGGTTTTCAATAATATGGGTGACGATGTTTCTCGAGTTGCACCCGTTGGCGATGATGCCGATTTTGTCGGTTCGTTTGGTCAGGTAATTGCAAAGGTTCAGACCGCAAAAGTTGTCCCAGTAGAGTTGGTCCACTTTGTCAGGGTGGTTCACCAGCAGAGGCTCGTTCATCATGGGCACCGTTCCCTTCTGGTAGCCGATGAAGACATCCACCTTTTCCTCTGCAAGCAGCCTTTTTGCAGTTTCCCTGATTTTTTCAGTGTATTTGAGCATTATGCCACCTCGGCTCTCGATTTAACGAAATAGCGGGTCGGGCCCAGGGCCTTTACGTCGCTGGCCACCGTGTTTGCCACTTCAACAAACTTGGTTGCTTCTGCTGACGATATCCAGGAAAAATGGAGCCTGCCCGGTTCAAGGCCGACATGTTCCAGAAGACCCTTTAAGAGTGCGAATTTCCGTCTTGCGTAATAATTACCTTCCAGGTAATGGCAGTCGCCGGGGTGTCAGCCGGACACCCATACACCGTCAGAACCGTGGCGAAAGGCCGCCAGTACGAACTTCGGGGTAACCCGGGCCGAGCAGGGCACCCGGATGATCCTGAAATTGGGCGGGTATTGAAATCGGCTCACACCCGCCAGATCCGCTGCACCGTAACTGCACCAGTTACAGAGAAAGGTTGTGATTTTTGGTTCCCAGTCGCTCATCCCTTCATCTCCTGTTTTATTTGATCAGGTGTAAGGCGTTAAGGTAAAAGCTTAACACCTGTAACCAAAAACTAAAAACTTAGAACTCAAAACTTAACGACCCCCTATAACACATCATGCATTCAAATATTAGAAAAAAATGCCGGTAACCCTCATTATCTTATATTTCATTGATCATAGACATGATCTGTTCCTCACCAAAGCCCTTGAGATTCAAGGCGCCGGAGCGGCAGGAGGCCACGCAAAGGCCACACCCTTTGCAGAGGATGGGGTTGATTTCGGCTTTGTCCGCAAATGGCCCTTCTTCTAAAAAAGACGGGGCCGAATAGGGACACAGCGCTATGCAGGCGCCGCAACTGCTGCAAAACAACGGGTTGGCCGTCGCCACGGTTCCGCTGACGGCAAAGCGTTTTCTGGCCAGGAGCGTTATGGCACATGAGGAGGCGGCCATGGCCTGTGCAATGGATTCGTCAATCGGTTTGGGATAATGGGCCATGCCGCAAAGAAAGACACCGTCCGTGGCAAATTTTGATGGACCCAGCTTGGCGTGCGCCTCCACAAAGAAGCCGTCTTGGTTCATGGGCACTTTAAAAAACTGTGCCAGTTTTTCGTCTTTGTAAGGAACAATGGAAGTGCTCAGGGTCAGAAGATCCGCCTCCAGCCGAACGGTCCGTGCCAAAATATTGTCTATGACTTCTATCTGGAGCATGTCCCCCTCTGCCGATACTTTCGGCTTCTGGTCTAAAGAAAACCGGAAAAACTTTACGCCGGCCAGGCGCGCTTTTCGATATAAGTACTCCCGCTCGCCGTAAGTCCTGATATCCCGAAAAAGGATCACCACTTCCATATTCGGGTTCAACTCTTTCAAGTGAAGGGCGCTCTCCATGGAATGGTTACAGCAGACCCTTGTGCAGTAGGGCCTTTCCGGCTCCCGCGAACCCACACATTGAATGAATACGGCAGTTCCGACCTCCTTGAGCATGGGGTCGCCGGCCAGGAACTTTTGATCCAGTTCCAGATGGGTCAACACCCTTGGATCTTTTTGATACAGATATTCGTGGGGCTGGTATTCGTAGGCGCCTGTTGCAATGATCGCAACCCCGTGTTCAATGACCTTTTTTTTCTTTTTGCTGCAAACCAGGGTGGTTTCGAAGTTGCCCACAAAGCCGTCGACGTCCGTAATCTCCGAATTGACGCACACGTCAATATTGGGGTCCAATTCTGCGGATTCTATCAAATCCGCCAGGTTCTGTTGTACGTTCTCTCTCTGCCAGGTTTTGAAAATTTTGTGCGCCTGGCCTCCCAGACGGGGTGACCGTTCAACCAGACAGACCGGATAGCCCTGAGCCGACAGGGTTCTGGCGGCGGTCAGTCCGGCTATCCCGCCTCCAATCACCAGTGCCCCCTGGTTTACTTCCAGAGTGGATTCTTTGAGGGGGTCCAATAAGGCGACCTTTGCCACGGCCATCCGAACCAGGTCCTTTGCCTTTTCAGTGGCCGATTCCGGCTCGTTTTTGTGGACCCAGGAATCGTGGTTCCGAATATTGGCCATTTCAAAAAGATATTTATTCAAGTTGGCATCGATCAGTGTTTTCTGAAACAGGGGTTCATGTGTTTTGGGGGTACAGGCGGCCACAACAATCCGGTTCAGCTTTTGTTCCTTAATCAGCCGGCTCATTGTGTCCTGGGTGTCCTGAGAGCAGGTATAGAGGTTGTCCGTGATGTAATCAACGTATGGCAGATCGGCTGCATAGTCCCTGACCTGGTCGATGTCCACCACCCCCGCGATATTGATTCCGCACCTGCATATGAAAACCCCGATGCTGGGACGTTGTCCCCTTATGTTGGTTTCCGGAGGGATCACTTTGGTTTTAGTAAGGGTATTCCTGGCGCTACTTAAAATTTCACCCGCAGCACAGGCGGCCGCACTGGCATCAATGACCGACTGGGGAATATCTTTGGGGTTCTGGAATGCGCCGCTCACAAATATACCGTCCCGGGAGGTGGTCACGGGGGCAAAACTGGGTGTCTTACAGAAATTCCCCTCCGTCAATTCTATGTCCAGGTCACGGCTCAAATCTATCAGTTCCGGCGATGTTTCCAAACCCACTGAAAGTACCGCCATGTCAAATGTTTCGGTTTTAAAAATTCCGTCTTCGGCCGTGTAACTAAAACTGAGAATATCGCTATCAGGAACAGGGTCTATGGTATGGATCCGGGACCGTATAAAACGGATTCCGTATTCACCTTGAGCACTTTCGCGAAATCGATCAAAATCTTTCCCGAAGGTCCGCATATCCATATAGAAAATAGTACATTCCAGATCTTTTCCTGCGTGTTCTTTGGCAATCATCGCCTCTCTTATGGCATACATGCAGCATACCGAGGAGCAGTAACCGTGGCCACATTGGTTGTTGTCTCTGGAACCTACACATTGCAGCCATGCAATTTTTTTCGGTTCTTTGTGGTCTGAAGGTTTGATAAGATGTCCGCCAAAGGGTCCGGAGGCCGAGAGTATCCTGTCAAATTGCATTGAGGTGACCACATTGGGAAGGCTGCCGAAACCGTAGAGTTCCATGTCTGTGGGGTCATGTGGAGACAACCCCGGCGCCAGAATGACAGAGCCCACATTGATGTGCTCCGTAATTTCAAAATCGTCATCAAAAATGGCGTCAGCCTGACAAACACGGTCACATCCTTTGCAATCCATTTCATCGGTTATCTTCAGGCAGTTTAAAAGGTCCCGGGTGGCTTTGAGGGGAACGGCCTGGGCATAGGGGATATAGATTGCTTTTCTCTTTGACAATTCCATGTCAAATTCATTTGGGATTACAATGGGGCAGGCATTTATCCGATTTATGGCCTGTTCCGTGCAAGCATCCAAACATTTCCAACAACCCGTACAATCCAGGGTATTGTAAATCGGTTTTTCACAGTTACACGCTTCAGCCTGGCTTTGTGAACAGGTGATCCCGATAATGTGCAGCTGATCCGTCTGGATTTCACCCTTTTTCGCCAACTGCCGGATGGCCCGTACGTCGCACCCCCGAAGGACAGCGGCAATGGGGACATCGGGTCGCTTTTTGAGCATCAGGGAAAGGGTTTTGGCCAGCCTGTGTATGGGTTCAAACTCGATTTTGTCCAGTTCCTCGCGGTTTCGAAACAGGTAGGGACCAACCTGCCCCCATCGATTCGTTAACGCAAGAACGCCCTCATAGCCTCTTTGAAGGGCATTTTCAGCTTCCTGTCTGATCCACTCTTCCATTCCTGTCTCCTCGGCTGAAACCTTCAATCGGGTCAGTCTCTTCCTAATTGCCAATGCCTATGTTAACGGCACAAACCTTGAAATCCGGAATCTTTGCCTGCGCTTCGATCCGGCTGTCCGTCAGTTTGTTAACGGCGCATTCAGCAAAATGCATGGGAATAAATACCGTGCCACGTTGTACTTCGCCGGTTTTTGTCGCCTTGATGGCTATTTCTCCCCTTCGGGAACGAACCATAACCATTTGTCCTTCTTCGATGTCTAAAGTTGCGGCATCTTCAGGGTTGATGTTCATAAAGCCCGTGGGGGCTTCTTTGTTCAGGACCTCAATCCTTCGGGTCATGCTGCCCCCGTGAAAGTGGAAGGGAATCCTTCCTGTTGTGAGGATGTAGGGGTATTCATTATCCGGAAGTTCGGCGGGGGGAACATGGTCGATTGCTGAAAAAAGCCCTTTTCCCCTTGCAAAACCATTTTCGTGCAGATAAGCGGTTCCAGGATGGTTTTTGTCCAGACATGGCCAGGCGAGGTTTTCGCCCTTGTCGAGACGTTCATGGGTAATGCCCGCGTAAGAGGGCGTAAGCGATGCGATTTCTTCCATGATTTCTTCGGGTGAGGCAAAATCAAACCCCGGGGCGTTCATGAAGCCGGCAAGCTCTGAAATGATCTGCCAGTCCGGCTTGGACTCCCCCATGGGTGTTATGGCTTTTCTGACCCGCTGCACCCGGCGGTCCGTGTTGGTGAAAGTGCCTTCCTTTTCGGCATAGGAGCAAGCCGGCAGGACCACATGGGCGAGTTCTGCGGTCTCCGTCATGAAGATATCCTGCACCACCAGCAGGTCCAGGGTTTCCAGCGCTTCCTGAACATGATTGATGTCGGGATCGGAAATCATGGGATTTTCGCCGACCACCATCATCCCTTTCACATCGCCGTTTCTGGCAGACGTCATCATTTCTACCACTGTGAGCCCCGCTGTTTCAGGCAGGGGTACGTCCCATTTGTTTTGAAACAGGGTAAGTGCATCCGGATTTGAGACCGGTTGATAGCCCGTCAGGACATTGGGCAGGGCGCCCATATCGCAGGCCCCCTGAACGTTGTTTTGTCCCCTTAAAGGGTTCACCCCGGTAGAGGGCCGGCCGATATTGCCGGTTGCCATGGCAAGGTTGGCGATTGTTTTAACGTTGTCCGTGCCCGTGGTGTGCTGGGCGATCCCCATGGCAAAGAAGATCATGGCTTTTTTCGCTCGACCGAAAAGCAGGGCGCACTCTTTCAGGGTTTCCTGGCTGACGCCCGTAATTTCACTGACCTTTTGTGGCGGATATGCTTCGACTTTTTCTTTGAGTGCCTCAAATCCTTCGGTTCTCTCCTGAATGAATTCCTGATCAATTAAATCTTCCCGGATAAGGATATGCATTATCCCGTTTAAGAGGGCCACATTGGTTCCGGGGTTCGGTCTGACAAAAATATCGGCATATTCCGTAAGGGGGATTTTTCGGGGATCAATGACAATCAGTTTCGCCCCCCTGTTTTTGGCCCTTATGATTCTGCCGGCGATGATGGGATGTTGACCGGTGGTGTTGCTCCCCATGACAAGGGCACAGTCTGTGTCTTCAATTTCGGTAATAGAGTTTGTCATGGCGCCGGCCCCGAAAGCGGTGGCAAGACCTGCCACAGTGGAGGAGTGTCAAAGGCGTGCGCAATGGTCGATGTTATTGGTTCCCAACACGCCCCTTGTGAATTTCATGATGAGGTAGTTTTCTTCATTTGTGCATTTGGCGCTTGACAGGACGGCAAGTGCGGCGGGTCCGTTGGTTTCTTTTATCCTGGTTAAACCCTCCGAAATTTTCTGGTAGGCTTCCCGCCAACTCACCTCAACGAAGCCACCATCCTTTTTGACCAGTGGCTTTTTAAGGCGGTCTGATTTTTGAATAAAACCATGGGCATTTCTCCCCAGGATACAGAGTTCCCCCTGGCTGACGGGATGGCTTTTGCAGGGAACCACATCGACAATCTCCCCTTCATGGACCTGGAGATAGAAATTGCACCCGGTGCCACAGAACGGACATGTTGTCAGGACCATATCAAAGTGCATCGTTTATCCTCCTTTAACAACATCGATAATGGCGTTTTGCACGTCATTTTGAAGGTCCGGAAACAAATCAAAAACTTTTTCAGGTGAAAAATAACGTACCATATCCTGGAGCATTTTGAGTGGGATCTCCGCAGGACAAGTCTGTTCACAATCGCCGCACAGCACGCAGGTATCCCAAACCTGATAGGCCCTTAACATATGAAAGAGCGGATAAGGGGGGGGGACCTGCCCTCTTTCCATCCAATTATCCAGATTCAGCGGGCTCTGGGTCCCGGGCAGCTGAACCGGGCACATATCAATGCATCCATAGCATTTGATGCATTTCTGAAAGTGGTTTTCCCAGAATGTTTTTCGGTCCTCCTGCCCCATCTTTAACACGTCCTGAAAGGGTGTTGGCGCTTCAATCGCCTTTTCAGTTTCGACGGCCTCAAATCTTTTTCTTGAAATGGTTGTCAAAGCGTGCTTCAGAGGGTTTTCTTCCATGCATGCATCGGTGCAATCCCCACATTGGGTGCATTTGGCTTCGTCTATTTCAATCCGGTCCGCCCACAGCTTTCCATCAAACTCCGTTAGCGGATGGTTTTCATCTATCAATTGTGTGGCGCAATCTCCACACCCGTTGCATTTATCAAAATCAACATACCTCGGTTTCTTCCAGATGTGGACTTTGAAGTTGCCCTGTTTTCCTTCGATGCTTTTTACAGTGGAGCAGGAGTGAATTTGGATATTGATATGCCGGCCGACCTCGACCAGTTTTGGAGATATGATTCACATGGCGCAATCATTGGTGGGGAATGTCTTATCCAATTGCGCCATTGCCCCCCCAATGGAAGGGCTTTTCTCTATAAGGTGAACAAAAAAACCCGAATCTGCCAGATCCAGAGCGGATTGCATTCCGGCAATTCCGCCGCCCATAACCAATACGGATCCCCTTATTTTTTCAGACATGCAGCCTCTCCCTAAATAATGCTATATTGAGCGTTAGTCTTGGATCACCATGTATTACTACCTATGGAAGTCTCTCCCTATAGAAGTCTTAACCTATAGAGACATTAATACCTACAGAGGTTTTAAGTTGTCAACAGTTTTTTGCCGCACATGCCGTTTGGATTACCATTTTAGGATGTTGCCGCACATCATGAATTCAAATTCTATTAGCAAATACCCAGAGGATGAGGATCAGGAATGACTGGGCGAAAAAAAATATGAGAAAAGTATTGATCAAAAAAGTGAAGGTCTCTATTATCGCCCGGTGAATGTTCGGCAAAAGAGTCGTCGATGCCGCCAATAGACTTGTCAAAGTGGATCCGGCTTTTTTTGGAATATGCCCTTTTTTTGGAGTTGTCATGAACGAAAACATAGAAACCCATGAAATTGTTTCAGAAGTGCCGGTTTCGCCGGATGTGGGTGTGCAAGCGCCGATTGCGATGGATTTCAATTTTCTTCCTCAGGTTGAGGCGGAGAGCGGGGTAAACG
>CAYSFQ010000067.1:0-12893 GCA_964430575.1 uncultured Desulfobacteraceae bacterium | reverse complement strand
CATCAAAACCCTATGATTCATCAACGGATACAAACACGTGCTTCAGCACTGCCCCGATGTTCACTGATCAGGATACCCATGACTTCGCGATAGGCCTTCAGGGTGCGGACAGTTTCTTCCTCGTCTTCACCCATAAGTCGGCTATAACCTGCCACATCCGCACTGAGGATAGCACTGAGCTTCCGTTTAAAGTCTTTTGTAGCCATGGGATTGCCCCCTTTCGAGGTTAAAAGCGGTAGGGGTGGGTTTCGGATTAACGGTATCTAAAATACAAAAGCCCCCAATCGGGTATAAATATCCCGCGGAGGCTTTATTATCCAGTACCTTCTGGAAACAATTTTTCATGGTTTCCTCAAGAAGGTTAGGGTTATGTCATTAAATTATTTACAGATTATTGAAAATGAATAACACTCAATATTATTAATACCCAAGAGATAGCCTTTGTCAACCGAAATCGCATTCAAACACCACTCCTGTGTCTCCGCATAATGGCAGAAAAAATGACCCAAATACAAAAAAATGGGTCTTGGTGGAGGTACAGGCTCCGGTTTTAATACTCAGAAAACAGAGAGACTAAGAAAGTGAAGGCTGATTCTATTCTTCCGTTTGAAAGTTGAAAGGCACACCTCCAAATCATTGCCATTTACGATCTCTACAAAACCCGGGAAGGCATCGAAAGACGAACAACTCTATTCTGGCCTGACCAAAACATACGCAGGCTGTCGGTTTTGTGGAAATGTCATGTATTTGCTATTCCAACCGAGGAAAATGTGTGATATCATTATTCAGCCGGGCGCACCGGGGGTTGAGATATCCCACGGCCCTCACCATTTCCTGAATAAGACTCCAACTTTGCATCAGCGGATTTCTAAGGCTGACTACGCCGTAACCGAAAATGTGGAAAAACTACCGGTAGCAAAAACGCTGCAAAGCCGCATTTGATGATAACCTACAGCTCCGTCAAAAAATTTTCTTGTTTTTTTGTAACAGGGTTTTAGGTACTAAAAAAGCACACTCACTTCCCCAACGTCCATAATTCAGAAAGATACCCATAAATATAGAAGGGAATTTTGGAACATATCTATTTATTGCGGTGGGGCTATAAGCCCCCTGACGTCGGTCACCTGAAATCGAATCGCTGCATGAATCATTTTCGCTGCAGCTTCGCCGCCGCCTCCTGCCGCCGCAATTTTTGCCTTAATTTCATCATAAAGGCCACCAGAGGTTTCGATGGTCTGTGCCAGCAGATACACCCTGCACCCTTTCCAATCCATGAGGGTTTCTCCAGGCTCCATAACAATAAAAACAGCTTTAGGATTTTCCTGTAGATTTTGAAACGTCCTATTTTTGCCAATGCCCATCACGACTGTGTTCTCATCGACCATCTGAGGTGAACCAAAAACAGCAACATCCACATCGCCGCTTTTATTGGATGTACTCAGTGTTCCAACTCGTGGTCTTTTATTGAATAATTCCATGACATCTTTTCGATCCATATTTTCTCTCCTTTTTCTTGTTTACAAGGTTTTTCTACAAGTTGCTTCTTAATGATCAGGGGTGTTTTAAAAGGTCGCAATCGAAACAGGACAACGATAGCTTTTCCTATACGCGGCAGTTTTCCACCAGCTTTCTAGCACGATCCCTTAGATTCAGGGCAAACGCATCGCCTTTTGCCAAAGCCTCTTCCAAGTGGTCCAACAGGTCATAAAAGAGGTCCCATCCTTCTTTCTCCTGCTGGTACCTCCCTATCAGTGGATTGGGTGTCTGGTTCAGCTCTCCAATGACCTTCTCCAGTCGCTCCACCCCCTGTTTCTGCAATTGAATCCCTTCAACGTTCACGGGTTCATCATCATGGGCAAACATTTCCGCCAGGTGGAATGAAAGCCTCAGATAAACAGCAGTGAAAGGCAGTTTTGATGCAAAACAGCCGGTGAAGGGATCCATGATTTTCTTGATCTCATTGGATGGCCACGGCAGTGCCTGCACATAGTACGAAAAGAAAAGGATGCGGACCAGATCGCCCATATACTTTCCCAGCTTTGCGCCCTCAATGGCTTCTCCGGCAAAAACCGCTTTGTCATGACGCATGACCAGTCCTGGTTTGTGGAGATACCGCAGATTTCTGTCGGATTTTGTAAAAAGGGACCCCATCAGATAGGCCTGATCTTCGGCGCGACCGATGAAAGTGGGCGTAAAAGGGCGGTACCTGCGAATGCTTTCAATGAGGGCTGCAGTGGTTCCGCCGGTCACATGGACGCGTTGGATACAGCTGTGAATGCCGTCGAGCCTATCGGTATCATAGTGTGCCATCATTTCCGCACGGGTTGAAATGCCCATGGGAAGGGGGCTGTAAAAAACCAACGCCTCACCCTGTGGAATGGGGTCAGGGATGGGCACATCGGGCGTAAAGAGCCCCTTCGAAGCATCGTCCGCATTGACCAGGGCACCTGCCATCAGTCCAAGATCCACAGGGTTCCCTTCCGCATCTTCCCCCTTCGCCCCCCAAAGCGGCGTTTTGAAGTGTTCCAGGGCGGAACTGCCGGTCTCTTTTACCAGTGCCGCCTGGTCAAATACCTGGTCCAGGTCCAGTTTAAAAGAGCCTTTCACGACGGGATCGATCAGGACCTGCCAGAAGGCGCTCATGGCTTTAAGGAAGCTGTAATGGCGGCCATATTCACCGTCAACACCGAATACCCTGCGAAGGGAGCCGGCATCTCTAACGCCCAGATATTTTTCCATTGCGGGCAGAAGGATCTCTGTTGTGATCTGATCCGTGTCATTTTCGGAGAACAAATAAATATTGAGGTTCGGAAAGGGCTCTGTGCTGTCATAGACTTCTTTTAAGTAGTCTTTGACAATCCCATGCAGGCCGTCATGGGTAACGGATACGGACAACAGGCAGGTCAATTTGTCCGCCGGCTGGGCAACCCCCCTTTCTTTTTCAAATGAAATGGCGTTGTCAAGTCCTCTGAGACCATAGATGGCTTCATTGTTATCATTTGAAACGCCGATCTGAATGGGGTGATCAAACCAGTAGCGCTGCTTTTCCGTTATGACCTGCCTTAGCTTTTCGACCATCCGGGATCCATAGGGCAAACGCTCCAGCGAATCAGAATCCCCAGGGGTTGTCACCAGCAGATTGGAAAGAAACAGCATCTGGCGGGAGGGCTTGTCAATGGGTGAAGCATTGGGCTCTGTGATATGAACATGTCGATTGGCTCTGAGAGACAGGATTTTTTCCGCCTGATCCAAAAGGCAGTCGGCCCCCTCAGGAAAGAGTACCTCCCAGATTTTCTTAAGTGAGCCGACTCCCCAGGATGGTTCCTGCTGCACGCAGAAACGCCCTGTCTCTTCGAGGGCGTTCTTAAAATCATCGTCCTCATGGCACAGGTTCTGGATTTCGTCGTTGATCAATGCCGCACCGTTTTTCATAAACCGCACAATATTTTGCCATTTTTCCTCCGCCTCAAAAGCATCAAGATATTTTTCTGCAACGCTGTATAGTGCGTGATCACATCCTGAAAGCAGAATTAAAAAGGCCGCATTGATATTTCTCGCCACATCCGTATCCCGGCCCTGGTCCGGAATGAATTGATCACCCACATCAAATCCGGCCAAAGGAGGGGTTTTTTGTGTGCCGTCCACCAGCGTGCGGATAAGGGTTGAAAACATCTTCTCCATATCATTAACGATCCATTCAGAACACGGTCATGAAGATCTTGCCGACTCCGCCAAAGCAGCTGCGGCGGCCGGGCCGGAAAACCATCATTAATCGTAATCGGGTCTTCCAAAATCTTCCTGCCAGTTTGGGGGCCCCCCGAGCTCCTTGGCACGCCATTTGGATTTGTCAATACACGCTGATAGGCTCATGGTCGCCAACAGAAACAACAGGCCGATTCCCAACCACAGAGTTCTCCACTTCATCCCGACCTCCAAATTCTTTTTTCTCTTTTCCCGATTAAACCCCAAGATATGGTGGTTGTGGTCACCCTTTCCGGATCAAATCCCGATTCAAAGGTGTTCCCTCCCAGGCATGGATCAAAACCATCATGGCATCATCCACATCCATCTCCTCCGGGTTGTAAAAAATAGACCCGTCACCCATGGCCTTTAATGCGATGTCTTTGAGTTTATCCCGGGGAACCATGGCATTGCCCTCCGGATCCGTGACTTCCTTGAAACATCGGGCGTGTTTCCCTTTCGTTAAATGAAACAGCCGATCATTCCAGTCACGAATCAATGAAATGACCTTTTCAGCGCGCCGATGCTTCGGTGTTCTGGCATATATCTGCTCTCCTCCCAAGGGCAGCAACAGCTCCGAGGTAAACTGGGCATTCTTGTGCAGATTGTACTCCAGGCCGTAGGGAAGCAGTATGGCCATGCACATGCCGTGGGGCACACGGCAAACCGCCCCCACCGAATGGCCCAGGGTATGGACCATACCCACCATGGCGTTTGAAAATGCGACACCTGCCAGGTTGGCCGCCACCGCCAGGGAGAGGCGCCCCCCTTTGTCGTCGGGCTGATCCATCACTTTAAACAGATTGTCGCGCATCAATTCCATGGCAGCCCTGGCAAACGCATCGCTCAGCGGGTTTTTGGCCAGACAGGTATACGCCTCCACTGCATGTGACAGAGCATCCATGGCTGTGGTGCTGGTAATGGCTGGCGGCAGACTCAGGGTCATTCGAGGATCCAGGAGCGCCACATCAGGCAGAAGGAAATAACTGGTAAAGAGCATTTTCCTTTCTCTTTCATGATCGGCAATCACCGCCACCAGCGTCACTTCAGAACCGGTACCCGATGTGGTGGGGATGGCAATCAGGGGTTTCAAGGGCCGCTTCAGGGCACCGGCACCGGTAAATGCCATCAAATCGGAGGCGTTTTCCGAAACCACGATGTTGACACCTTTGGCCGTATCCAGAACCGAACCGCCGCCTACGGCAATGATGGCGTCACACTCTTTTTCACGGTAGACGCCGGCAAGGCGGTTGACCACGGTCAAATCCGAATCCGGCGGCACATCGGCTTCAACGGATCCGATATTCACCTTGGAGTTCATCACCGATGTCACCACATCAATAAGACCCGCTTCAAAAACCCCTTTGTCCGTAATAATCAGGGGCAAACGAGCCCTGAGATCCCCGAGTATCTCAGGGATCTTCTCCAGAACATCATGTCCCGAAATGGTTTTTACCCTGCAACAGAATTCATAATAGGCCGGTAAGTCCATTTTTTCTCAATCCTTTTCTGGTGTGTAGCAGGCCGACTCCGCCAAAGTAGCGAAGCTACGAGCCGACTCCGCCAAAGTGGCTACGACGGCCGGGCGGCCGGGTCCGCTAATTCAAATCAATGGGATCCCCTGTAAGGGCCCGTTCAAGAATCATCAGACAACCTTCCCCATTGACGTCGTTTGACGTGCAATCCGCCAGCGAAGCAGCCATGGGTTTTAACTGATCCTTTTTGATGCCCACATCCTCGAGGGTCATGGGAAGCTTCTTTTGGGTAGATTCATAAAGCTCAAACTGAAGCTCCTGAATCAAGGTAAGCACTTTCCCGGTTCTGATCTCACTGGAAGTGATCGCAAAGGTCTCGGGACCGGCCATGGGAAGCAAAAGAGAATCCACAAAAAAATCATCACGGGTTGACAGGTGATCCAACACATACGGCAACAGGATTCCCATGCAGAGCCCATGGGAGCAAGTGGCCTTCTGACCGACGGCCAATGCCAAAAGATGGGTCAGCCCCGGCTTCACATTGGAGAAAACGCATCCGGCCATGGTTTCCGCAGCAGCGACCGCAGACCGGGCAGCCTTCCATCGCCGACCACCACCGATCGCATTGGCGATATGATGCACGATCATCTGGATGGCCGTATGGGCATAAGCATCCACAAAAGGGTTCTTTCCCGGCCCCACAAACCCCTCCACCGCATGGGTCAGGGCCGATATGGCGCCGGACAAGGCCTTTAGAGGGTCTTCCGGAGAAAATACCTCAGGATCCACCACCACAACATCGGGCATCAGCAGCTGGGATGAAAATGCCAAATTGTCCACGAAAGCCATGGAAGTCGTTTCATATCCATCGCCCGATGAAGCGGGTATTGCCATGTAGGGTTTAAGACGCGCTATTGTCCGATCCCCTTTGGCCGTAAAGGGCACAAGGTCCTGGGTATTTTCCGTCACCGCCAGGTTAAGGATTTTAGCCGTATGCATAACCGAGCCGCTTCCCAGTGCAATAATGGCGTCAAAGCCGCCGTCTTGAAACAGTTCAGCGAGGCGCAGGACGGTTTCCAGGCGTGCGTGCTCCCCAACGTCATCGTAAATCCCAAGGGGCACACCGGAACTCCTCAATCCATCAATGACCCTGGGGATTGCTCTCTTCTTCCCCAGAACCTTTGTGGTGATCAACAAGGGTCTTTCGGCTCCCATGGCGGCCAGTTCAAAGGGTATATGGGCCAGGGCCTTTCGGCCCGCATTTATTTTCACCGGCACGGCCGTCGTAGCCACTTTGGCGGAGTCGGCGCTTAGAAATGTATTGTTTTCAGGTTCGACCATATCTCATGCTCCTGATAACCTTGGCAGACACGCAGGTCTGCCCCTAGGGGTTTCAACCATTCCGGGCAGCAGCTGGGCCGCAACCCCGTAAAATCCTGGGGGCTAAAACCCCAGAATCGCGCGAACATAAACCATACATCGACCCAGGTGTTTTCTTACAGGCGACCAGGCAGGATACCGTTTAACCGCAAGTCCAGCGATTATTTTCGGTAGCAGTAACACTTCCACCATGTCCAGGATGCGCACCACCGTGCATGCCTGTGGCACGTCGCCTTCCACCACCAGGCGGTCCCTGGCAACAGCGATGGCGGTTGATTCCTGGAAGGTAAACAGAAGAATCGCCCCTTCCAGGTGCTTAATCTTGATGTTCAAATCCAGGGGTTTGCCTCCCGGTTTTGACCCCACATACTTGACCCGTCCGGCGGCGGTTTTTTCCATGACCATGGCAGGCCCCCTGGGCGCCACTCCCAGCGAAAATCGAAATCCCGCGGGAATGGTTTCAAATTCCTTTTTGACCCCCTTATCCACTTTTGCCGCCGCCTGCATGGCCCGCCCCACAAACCACAACATAATGGACAGGTATAAACGCTTCATCCGTTTTCCCTGGGGGACGGCGAGTCTGAAACCCTTACTACCCTCAAAGGAACGCTCCGGATCTTTTACTTCAATTCCCAGCTTGCGCAGCGTCCTGGCAGAGGGGATGCCCTGATAATCATAACCGCGCAGGTTATAATAATCATCCAACATGTCATAAAGGGGTACCGTGTGGTGCGCTTCATCGGAGCTTCGACCCTCCTTCATGAACCGTCCAGGCAGTGTATCATCCTTTCTTCGAATGCCTTCACGGGTGTTCATGAGCCGCTCCAGGGTGTGGGCACGACTGCCCGCTTTGAGCATTTCCCACTGGCACATGCGGATGCCCGTGACAGCGCTGTATAGCTTGGAAAAAATCGACACATCCATGAGCATAATGGCCACAGCCGGAAGGTACTGCATGGTCAGTCCCAGCATGAATTTCGGCGTGTACTTTACGATGGGGGGCTCCAATACATAGGCATAAGACGTGAACTGGCAAGTCTGAAGGGAGTTGATGGCGGAATAAAGATTTTCGAAAAAATAGACAAACCTGGCCTTGGCCCGTGTGGTATAAGGATTCAGCAATCCAAACAGCACTTCCAGACCGGTGGGATAAGCCGACAGGTGACAGGCACCGCGGTTGGCGACGGCATAGCTCAACCCCTGACCCCAGCTTCCCCTGGGATCATAGGCGGCCATCTCCAATCCCTTGACCTGCACCGCAAACTCCCGGCCTCCGTATTTTTCGCTCAACCACCGGGTGCCCCTGGCCATCTCCTGCCCGAAATCCTTCCCATTGGCCATGTCGGAAATGGCCTCGGTAACCCCTTCCGGAGACCCAAAGCTTAAGGGTGTACGAAGGAGTCCTTTTTCTCCGGCCTCCATGACCCACCCCAGAACGGCTCCCGTGGAGATGGTATCCATGCCCATACGTCCGCAGAGGTCATTCCATTCCACGATTTGATCCGGATCATAAATCCCCAGGTTAGGCCCCAGCAGGCCAACGGTTTCGTATTCGGGAACCAAATGAATACTCCCATCCTCGAGAGTCCCTTTGTGTCCGCAAAGGATGGTGCAGGGTTTACAGGTGTGGTGACGGGTTTGATAGCGCGCTTGCATGGCTCTTCCCGACACGTTATCCGCTGCATCGTGGTGACCATCCTGAAAGTTATTCACCGGAAGAATGCCCGCGCTGTTGCACCAGTCCACATTGGAACTGGTGCCGAACTTACGGTACACAATGGTAGGGTTGTTTCGGTTCATATAGGCGGTCGCCTTATTTTTGACCTTTTCAAAACGATCCGGATTTTTGGGGACAATTTTGAAGGCCCCGCCTTTGGCAACAATGGCCTTCAGGTTCTTGGAACCCATGACGGCCCCCATGCCGCCACGTCCCAGAAATCGGTCTCCGGAGCGGATATTGGCGATGGGAACCCGGTTTTCTCCGGCGGGCCCGATGGCCAGAATACCGCATTTCTTGTCATTCCCGGCCGTCGTAGCCACTTTGGCGGAGTCGGCTTGAAGCGACTCCTGGGTCTTTTCCGCATCCATACCCCAGAAGGCTGATGCATCTTCAAAATTCACACCCTGCTCATCGATAATGAGACACATCGGATTTTCCGATCGGCCGGTCACCAGAAGCCCGTCATAGCCCGCGGTCTTGAGTGCCATGCCGAAAGGACCGCCGCATGAAGAAGCCAGCATGATTCCGGTGAGCGGGGATTTTGTCAAAGCGGCAAAACGTCCCGAACAGGGTGCTCCGGTCCCCATGAAAACCCCCATCATAAACGCCAGATAGTTGTTTTCACCCAATGGGTCGATGCCGGGGGTCAAACGGTCATAAAGAAGTTTCAGCCCAAGGCCTTTTGCACCCAGGTACATCTTTCGGTCTTTTTCATGGACCTTAATCTCCTTCACATCCTTTTGTGTGAGGTTAACCTCAAGAATCCGATTGCTCGTCCCACTGATTTCCATTCTCAGATCTCCACCAGTTATTTTACTTTAGCTATGGCGCTCATAAAGAAGCTTTGCCAATTCTGTTAAACCAAGTTCTTCAAGCACCTTTTTTTCTGGTACCCCTTCTTCATTGAGCCTTCTGAGCTCATAAAACTCCTTCAACATCAGATCCATATCAGGAATACTTCCCTCTGTGGGGCCCGTGTCCATGATGGTCATGAGCCTCTTCGGTAAAACATCGTGCTCTGCCCTGCCCCCAAACAGGTTGGACAAACCCCGCTTTAGATACCAGATCCTCCGCCCTAATCGCATCACCTCATCAAGGGTGTAGTCAAATCCGGTAACATGATTTACCATATCCACCGCCTGGGTAGCATTCAGAATCATCGCGCCCAAGTTACAGAACCCGGCACAGTGGGAAAAAAACATGCCGTAATCCTCGCATGCAACATTCAGTTTCGCCTTACCCTCACTGCTCATTCCGGTTATTTCATCTGCCAGTTCCGGGATCTCGGGTAGATACATGCCGCCACCCTCCACCGGAAAAACGAGGCTCGCCAAATGGCACGCCCCCCTGGACGAGACGGCATATGCCAGACCGTGACCGTGCGCACCCCTGGGATCATGCATGGGGGCTTCAAGCCCCTTGACCGTGGTCAGGAAATCCGGAGCGTTGCCGCCGATCTGTTCCGCCGCTTTGGCGCTCCCCTCGGACAGGATCGCGCCAATCCCCTCTCTCTCCCCTATCTTTTCCACCATGGCAACAATCGCCTCGGAATCGCCCCATGTGAGGCTCAGGCCATCGGTATCTTTCTCATCTATCAGCCCGTTTTCAAAGCATTCTATGGCAAAGGCGATGGTGGATCCGCAAGAGATGGTATCCATACCGTAGCGATTGCAAATATCGTTCGCTTTGCCGATAGATTCCAAACTGGAATTCAGGCACATGGTCCCAAAGGTGGCGATGGTTTCATATTCGGGACCCGGCCCTTTTGCAAATTCGAATGTTCCCTCCTTCACCTCCGCCTCTCTCTTACACGCCACCCCGCAGGCATAGCACGTGCTGTTGCCGGTCAGAATCTTTTCGTCGTATTCTATGGGTCCTAATTCGTCAAAGAGATCCCACTCGCTCTGCTGCCAATTCTTCATGGGGATATCACCGGATATGATGCCGATATCCATATGCGACGCGGTCCCGAAGGCACGCAATCCTTCAGTGGAAATATTTCCGTCATAAAGCTCCTTGAGCTCTGAACGGAGGTCATCAAACCTGTCAGGATATTCCACTTCAAGTTTTCCGGTTCCCCTTACAAAGATGGCTTTGAGTTTCTTTGAACCCCATACCGCACCTAATCCGGTACGTCCGGCCACGTGTCCCTTATGGTTGATGATGGATGCAAATCTCACAAGATTCTCACCGGCAGGGCCTATTGCAAAGACCTGACCTGACTTTTTAGACCCGGTTTTATGATCTGCGATCATCTCATCGGTAACCGTGTAGACGTCCTTTCCCCAGTACTTCTGTGCATCCCTTATCTCGACCTTTGCGTCTTCGATATAGATGTAAGCGGGACTGTTCGCCGCACCCGTAATCACAATACCGTCATAGCCCGCGAATTTCAATTGCGCGCCGAAGAAACCGCCGATGTTGCAATCGCCCCACAGTCCGGTGAGCGGGGATTTCGCGCCCACAGTCCACCTGGCCACTGCATTTGTTCTCATACCGGTTAATGGCCCGGTCATGAGCGTGAAGGGATTGTCCGCGGAAAGGGGGTCGAAATCAGGTTTCCCTTTTATGAGGTCCAAATATATCTTGGTCCCAAACCCCAAGCCGCCGATATATTTCTTAGCGAATTCCAAATCTAAGGGCCTTGCTTCGACATTCCCGGATGTCAGATCGACATAAAGTATACTTCCTGCATAACCGCCCATATGGAATACCTCCTGAACCTTTGAACTTCTGAACCTCTAATAAATATTATACTCCCCATAACCGTTATCATCGAGATATTTGGGATACATGGCATAGGAAGGTTTTATTGCAGGCAAAAGCTTCAAAATTTTTGGAATCGGTCCCTTTGCCACCATCTGCTTCCGGGTCAGGGCAGCCATTAAGTTCACTTTGCCGAACCAAAATTTGTGGGCGATGTCCGCGCTCATGGTCATATTAACTTCAGCCTTAGTATCGGTGTCTCCAGCCCTTACTTCAATCTTCTCCCCTGAGCAGTCAATCAATAATACCACGTCCGGATCACTGTAACTAAATCTGATAATTAATTTTGAAGCAAGCAGCTTATCGGCAATGGCCGGCGTGTCAGCGAGCAACCTAAAAAATCCACCCAGCATTTCTTCATACTTCTCAGAGCTTTCAAAAAGTCCCATCTTTTCCCCCCGTTCCTATGAATAGTGTTTAATATGCGTTCTTAAGATAAACCAATATCTCCTCAGCAACTACCTCTCGCGGGTTGTAAAAGCTGGTGCCGTCCATAACCGCTGACTCGGCAATTTCCGGCAGCCGTTCCTCGGGGACTCCCACGTCTCTCAGCCTTAAAGGTAAAGCGCCCATCTCATTCAACTTGCCGGTCAGCCGCCTCACTGATTCGATGGCCTTCCTGGCGCAGTCATTTGGTGATAATCCGGATACCTCTTCACCCATGACAGACGCAAGCCTTGCCAATTTTTCCACGATCTCCTCAAAATTGTACTCCAGACCGTGGGGCAGGAGTATCCCGTTGGCAATTCCGTGCGGCACCTGGCAGAGGCCGCCAACCGCATGGGCCATGCCATGCACGCATCCCACCATTGAATGGGAAAAGGCAATGCCAGCCATGGCCGAAGCGACCAGCAAACTCCCTCGAGCTTCGATGTCGCTCCCATTCCGGGTGGCCTGCACAATGTTTCCGCAAATGAGTTCGATGGCTCCGGATGCCAGGGCATCGGAGACGGGCGACCATTGGAGACCCACATAGGCCTCCACTGCGTGGGTCATCGCGTCCATGGCCGTAGATGCCGTTAGTCCTGGTGTCATTGAAGTCGTCATTTCAGGATCGAGGACAGCCAGATCGGGGAGGAGGAATTTGTCGGTAAACGCCATCTTCACACTGTTTTCCTCATCATAGATAACCGCAACCATGGTTACCTCGCTGCCGGTGCCAGCAGTCGTTGGTATTGCAACCAAAGGATTCAGCGGTTTTGTCAGGGTCTGGGCGCCGGAGTGGTCCTCTACAAGATCGCCCCCCTCGCAGATCAAGATGTTGGCGGCCTTGGCTGTATCGATAACGCTTCCCCCGCCTACAGCGATCAGCCCTTCAGCGCCTGAGGCTTTGGCCTGTTCGGCACATGCATTGACCGCTTTTACCTCAGAATTAGGCGGCACATCCAGAAACACCTCGGTAACCTGGATACCCGTGGATTCAAGCCCGTCCACCACCCTTTTCACCAGACCGAGATCACTGATAACCTTATCGGATATAATGAAGTATTTCGATGCCCCCAAAAGGTCAACCTCGGCTTGGAAGTCCGATGCAATACCGGGGCTGTAAACCACCTTGGTCGGGTTGTAAAACTCGAAGAATTCCGGAATCATAGCAGTTCTCCTTGTGTAAAATCATTAAAACGAATTTCGATGCGACCCGCTATCATCTACTGTGTAAAACGTCAACAAATAGATACTCGGCCGAAACCTCTGGACGAGCTTCCAACATTTTAGTGATGATTTTTGTCATGTTCGGTCTTTTTACTACGTTAGCTTTAATGTATCCTATTCAAATTCCCTGGTAGATTCAGCTAAAAAAATGATGAAAT
>CAYSFQ010000066.1:0-12938 GCA_964430575.1 uncultured Desulfobacteraceae bacterium | reverse complement strand
AAACCCTATGATTCATCAACGGATACAAACACGTGCTTCAGCACTGTGATTTGTAGATGAAATCTCATGTTCTCTGGCCCGTGGGTGCTGTCATTGAAGGTGATCCCTGGTGGTCTTTGCATAGGTGAAAATTGATCCATGAGGAGGTTCGGTCCAGTTCCCAATTACGGGGCGGGATAAATCCCTGATAGATTTTATCTGGCCTGCCAATTGCTGCCCAGCGCCTGTAAGCTCTGAACCACACGCAAGGGCGGTCCGGGTTGACTTCACAACGGCTTTCCCGGCTCCCGCCACAGGGGCCGTTACGGGTATGTTTGGGGCATTGGGATTCCGGACAGAAAAATGCCAGATGTTGAAGGCTGCAATCCCCACACTCCCGGCACGAAAAAAGCATCTTTTTGGAGATGTCTTCCAGGGTTTTGGTGAAAAGGTACCCAAAGGGTCGTTTCTCAAGTCTGGCGCAGAGGTTCCTGTATATGCCCGAAAACAGCGCATCATGGCTGAAAAAGGTGCGGTGAACCTCCCGATATACCCCAAAAAGCATTTTTTCCCCGGATGATATGGTGCTCATTGAAGGACTCAATTCCGGACCGCAAAGTCCGGTTTCAGGATCCCGGGAATACCGGTAAAATCCGTTCTTTTGCGGAAAATCGAACTCGGGCACAAAGTCCCGCCACCGGTGCTCGATCTGTTCCATACGATCCAGAATTTGCGCCAGGGTATCAAACTTGTGGTTGATGCCTCCGAAATGGGCTCCCTTATACCCCAGGCCTTTGAGAACCACCGCCAGTCGCGCCGAGCGTTCAACAGCCGCCAGATGCCCTTTTTTCTTGTTCTGCCATTCCCTCTGAACCTGTTTCAGCAGTTCAGGGGTTACCACCACGCCGGGTACCCGCCCCCTGACCATGATTTTCGCCGCCCCGGGCGTCAGAACATAGACCGACCCCAGGGTAGGGGTTTGGATGTTCCACTCTCTTTGAATACGGAGCAGTTCATGGAATTTACGGACATCATAACCCAGTTGGGTAATGATGAAACGGGCCGAAGCCCCCACCTTTTTTCGCATTTTGGCGTATTGGCAAAACACTTCTTCCTGCGTCTGTTTGAAAGGGGAAACCGCGCATCCCACAAAAAAATTTTCCCGATCATCCAAAGCCAACGTCCCTTCTCCCATCATCTTGAGCATGACGAGAAGGCTGACGGCATCCAGATCAAAAACCGGGGCACCTCTTCCGGCAAACCCTTCTCCCGAAAAATCACCGGTAAGCGCCAGGATATTTCGAATTCCCATGTGCCCCAGCTGAAGGGCACGGCTTTCAAGACCTACCCGGTTTTGGTCACGGCATGTGAAGTGGACAATCACATCCATTCCCTTGCGGATGATGTCTCTTCCCAGAACATCCGGGCTCAGGGAGGGGTGGCCACCCGGATTGTCGGTGATGCTCACAGCTGAAACCCTGCCGTCTGCGAGGGCGCTTTCCGCAATTGCCATCACCGTATCAACAAAACGGCCCCGGGACTGCTCGCCCGGAACCAGTTCCAGCGTAATGACAAAAGATTCCGGGTCGGAAATGTCCTTTCGAAATGTCCGGGCGGGCCTTCCTGTCATGGGTCCTCCATATTCGTTACGCGTCATCTGTCATTTGTTCAGTTTTTCGACAAATGAATTTACCAGATTCAGAAGGAACATTGGAAGAAAAAAGGAAACAGTACCGGAAAAGCCTGCCCTTTAGAAAGCCCCGGGTTTAAGGAATCTCGTTGATATTGAGCATTTTGAAACAGCAGGGGCACCTTCTCAGGTGTTCTCTGTTGGCATCGCCTCTTGACCAGAACAGCGGCCGGCATTGGGACCCTGAAAAACGATACTGCACCCATACGGGAAATCCGCACCCACAAAATCTCTGTTGCATTTTCCACACCTCCGTCTGTACATTTAAATAGCGGCTCGTTTATCCATATTAACATCTCGGGCAAAAAAATATCCAGTTTTTTCAGTGAGACCTTTGAAAAATGCTCAATTTTGTTCAAGGTCAAGGAAGGCGATAATTTCAACCGCAGGAATATACCTAGATATTTCGAGGATTGACCCATTTTATTAAGAACGGGTAAGCCTGACGCCGAGATTGGGCAAAAGGGAGCGTTTTGCAAAGGTCTCCTCATCTGTATTCCCTGCTTACCCACACCACTTTTCCGATGATGCGGGCCATGTTCATTTCAGCCTCCTGCAGAAAAATCGGGGCATAATCCTTGTTGTCGCTCTGCAATACCAGGTTGTTCGGATGTTTTTCCACCCGTTTGACCATCACCGTGTCTTCAATGCCCACCGCATAAAGTGCACCGGCAATAATCGCTTTCTGGGATTCATCCACCAGAACCGTATCCCCGTCCTTTAATTCGGGAGCCATGCTGTTGCCGAAGATGTCCATCAGGACCATTGAACCGGCGTTTCCTTTTCGGCTCAACCAGTCTTTCCTGAACGCGTAGAACCCCTGGATATTCGATCCCACCTCAAAAGAACCGTCGCCTGCGCAAAGGCGTGCATTGACTTTCGGAATTTTCTCGAATTCAGGGTCATGGCCGATTTTGTTTTCCCTCGGGTCACCGGTTCCCCTCTCAAGCCAGTCAGGGTTCAAACCGAATTTCCGTGACAGCCCAAGGACCCAGTTGGCAGGAATCGTCCCCTTTTTTTTGGCCTGGGTTATGGCGGAGCGGTTTATCCCCAGAACCGCAGCCAATTCTGTTTGAGACCGAATTTGGGTTGCCGCGGTGACGCGCTCAAAGAATGATTCAAAGCGATGGAAGGTCATGGGATTCCTAAAAGCAAATAAAGGTTAACAAGTTGTTTATTTAAATAAACGGTATCAAGATTCCTGTCAAGCTTTTTTTTCAGTTGTCCAAAAAGACCTTTCTTCGTTTGAATCGGGTGCCCCAATCATCACCGGTCGTCCGATGAGCTCTGAGAGGGGGATAATCTTCAGGCCCCGGTCTTTGATGCCCTGAAGCACTTTATCAATTTCGTTCAGCCACAGCTTCATGGCGGCATGTTTTTTCGGCATAACATCATGGAGCGCAATGATATGATCACTTTGCAAATGTTTGAGCACACGCCTTGAAAGCCCATTGAGCCGTCTGTTTCCCCCATCCAATCCCCGGCAGCTGAAGTTTACATTGACCATTCCCAGCTCCTTGAGCACCCGCCAAAGCTTTGGATTGGTGATGCCCACGGGTGGCCGAAAAGCGAGAGGCCTGACGTGAAACCGGGCCAGAGCTTTCTGCGCGGCGCTGATTTCTTTAAACAGATGTTTGCTGCTTTTGAGCATACAAAAATTGTCATGGCTGTAGGAATGATTTCCCAGCAAATGGCCTTTTTTAAGTATTTTTCTGATTAATTGAGGATGGGCAGCTGCTTTTTTTCCAAGAACAAAAAAAGTCGCTTTGACCCCATGCCGGTCGAGAAGGGCCAGCAGAGGTTCGGTGGTAAATGGATCGGGACCGTCATCAAACGTGATAGACACGGCCTTTTGACCTGAATTTCCCCGGCTGATAATGGGGAGAAAAAAGCTGAATTGCGGCAGGAAAGGCGCCACCATGCAGAGACCCACGAACAGGAGCAGGGGCGCCACCGCCAGGGACACATCAAAGAAGGCCAGCACAAACACGGCAAAATAACACGTGAATCCCAGTAAATGGGCGGGTGAAAGAGAATTAGACCACATGGGATTATCCATCAACCTTTTTCAGCCATCAACCAGATGGATTCTCCCCTTGAGCCGGAAGGGGTGTTGCGTTTCATCTGGAAACCGGCGCTTGTGAGCATTTCCACCAGCATGTCAGTGGGCCTGTAATACAGGGAAGTTCGGGAAAGTCTGGATTTGAGGGCCTCCAGTTTCCACATCCATGAATAACGGCCTTCAGCGGGCGCAGCCACACGAATCAGAAGCCATCCGCCATGGCTGAGATTCATGTGAAGCTGCTTAAGGGTGAGAGCCAGAACATCATCCGATAAATAGTGGGCCATGTCCAGCATGATGGCCCCATCCGCCGGTGCCGGCACCATTGGAACATGGGGGGCTGCATCCTGCTCTATTCGGCCTCTTTTCCCCACAGCCATGGATGCCACGCGAACTCTTTCACCACCGGGATCAATGCCTAGAACCTTTGCTTCCGGAAATCGTTCCAGGAGCCAGCAGGCCGGCACACCGTAACCGGTACCGATATCCAAAACGGTCTTCACGTTCAAGTCATCATCAAAAAATTGGGGAAGCTCTTTAAACATGGAATCCGCCATCATTTTAAAGCGCGCAAAACATCTCGGATAGGCCTCCAGATTTCGGTATCGCCTGAGGACTGCCCGGTGAAGGGGCAAAGCCTTTCCGGCCTTTTCCGCGGGTTTGCGAAACAGGAATTTGAGAACCGGCGGCAAAATGATAAAGGCGCCCGCCAGGGAATAGGCAATTCCCAGAAGTGACGTCAATCCCGCGCTTCTGAGAAGGGCGTGCTGGGAAAAGCATAAAACCCCGAAACCAATGATGGTGGAGAATGATGCCATGAAAACGGTCATCTTAATCAATTGGAAAGATGGATGATCCTCAGTGGTATATCGCTGGTAGGCCCTTACCATGAACAGGGAATAGTCAATCCCCATGCCGATGACGACGATGGAAAGCATCAATCCGGGGATATCCAGGGGATGCCCCACAAGGTTCAGGGTCCCAAGGGTACAGACCAGCGCAAAAAGAACAGGTATGAGCGAAACCAGGACCAGGCGCCAGTCCAGAAAGTAGATATAAAGCAGAACAATGACACTTAAACCGATGATCAATAACATGTTCAAGAACGTTGAAAATAAAAGCCCCCCCAGCCTCTGGGAAAAGAAGGTTGGATCGAATATTTTGCCATATTGTCCGTATCGGTCGTAAAAGGCCAAGGCGTCGTAGGCCGGCCCGGGTTTCAGGGTTGAAAACTGGACCCACTGGGAATTTTCGGAATTTTGAGTAATGCTCAGCATAGGGTAGAATTCCGGGCCGATTTCCGTGGATTTGACCTGGTAGCCGTGATCTGAGAGGGTTTCAAAAAAGGGTTCGAAAGCCTTCGGCCTGAACCCAACCCTTGCGGAGGCTTCTTTCAGGTCTTCCTTCAATTGCCCCACCCGTTCTGGATTCCAGAAAGACCGCCAGGCCAGAAGATTCTCCATGGCCTTTTTTTCCCCGGGGAAGACCATGGACGGCATGAATCCCGAAACCAGCACGCCTGATGCAAGATCCTGTTTCAGCAAAGGCAGCATGTTGTCTCCCGTGGACTGAAGATCCGAAACATCCCCGCCTTTCGTCATCAGAAAAATGTTTTCAAAAATACCTTCTCCCCAGATCCGGTTAAGGGTTCTTTCAGCGGCAAGGGTCTCTTCGCTGACGGTGTTCATGGCACTTAAACTGACAAGGAATTCGGCCCGCACAAAAAAGATCATGAAAATCATCAAAGCAACCGCCCCAAAGGCACCTTTCACACCAAGGCCGGTAAGCTTTTGCACCCCTTTTCTAAGCGGCAGAGATCGTTGGGGGCCCGGCGGCATTTCGGGGAAAATCAGCGGAAAAACCACATGAACAAACAGGAAAGAGAATCCTATACCCAGGGCCGTGAACCGGCCTAACTGTTCAAAAATAGGAAAGTCACTAAAAATCAGGGCACCGAACGCCCCCATTGTGGTGAGCGCTGCCACCAGACCCACGGACCATATTTCCCGGGCTGCAACCCGTCCACTTGTGGGTTTAGGGCGGTCCAGGAAGAGCAGAAAGGCGATGCCGTGGTCCACGGTGATGGCGATGATCGCACCCCCGAACCCTAAGGCCATGATGGAGATTGACCGTTCCAGGAGGGCAAGGACAAACAACGCGGTCACAGAGCCGAAAAGCGCCGGCAGAAACGCAAAGAGCCCCAAAAGGGGTCTTGGAAAAGCAAAAATCAGCAGCAACGCAATCCCTATGCTAGCCAGAAGTATCGCCCTTTCGCTGTCCTGCCTGGCGATGATTTCATTGTCCAGTGCCGCTCGATAGGCGCCCATGGGTATCAGAACAACCCGATTTTCAGCATCTCCGAATCGGTCGGCCAATTCCCGGCCGGTACTCGACAACAGCGCAGACAGTTTACGCGCCAATGCGGTATCCATTCCTGATCCCAAGGGTGTGGCAATCAAAAGGAGGTGCCTTCCATCTGAAGAAATGAGTTGCCCCCCATGGAATCGAATATTATTGGTCGGCGCCAGAAAGGAGAGGCTGGCCAGAACCGTGTTGGAGAGTGCCAGGGGGTCTTTTGAAATGGTTGCAGAACGTCCGATGCCCTCCAGATCCAGCAGTTTGTTGTAATTATCTTTTACCACTTTACTGATCTTTTCAGATGTCAGCAATGGCGCCACCTTGTCTTGGAGTTCTGTTTCATCAAACATGACGGGAAGGTTATTCAAAACGTGGGCCATAAGGTCCGGCATTACCTTTTGAAAGTCCTTAATGCCCACCTGTTTAAAGAGGCCGCTTTGCGTCAGTTTCTGCTCCACAAACCGACTGCACGCCAGCAGAAGCGGCACATTTCCCTCTTTTAGGCCGATATGGATAATCAAACGGTCCTGGATGGGATGATTTTTGAAAACATGCTCGGCATCAGCAATGACCGGATCGCTTTGCGGCAGATATTTGGTGATGTCCGTGTCGATTTCCATGCGAAAAAGGGCGATTGTGAGCAGCACCGCCATCACGGCCAATGTAGCGATCAGAAAGGGGAAATGGATTTTAATGGATTTCATTATGGTTGCTTATATAGCAGGTTTAGGGTTATAAAACCATTTTCATATTAGATTTTCCGGCGAAATGAATGAATCGCTTTACCCGAAAAATTCTGGAAAAAGCAGCCGCCACCAGGTTTGTGCAGAAGGCCATCGCCGACAAGGCTGACTTGAGCCCCTTCAAGGAAAGACCGAGCCCCCGAGCCATGGCGGGTATCGTGGCCATCGGAATCAGCTACATCATCGGCTGGCCCGCGGTGGCGTTCCTGGGAGTTGTTTCAATCCATCTGGAAAAGCCGATGATTGCCATTATCGGGGGTCCTCTGACCTATGGCCTGTCCCATCTGGTTTTCATTCTGGGAATGTATCTGGCAGGGGCCGATTACACAAGAATCTTTTTTCGGTGGGCCACAAGAAGAACCATGGAAAAGCTGATGGGTAAACTCAATGAAGATTCAAACCAGAAAACCGGAAAACCGAAGTCATAAATCCCTGGAAAAGATCTTGCCCGGATTCAGGATGCCTTCCGGATCAAACGCTTTTTTGATACGCGCCATCAGCTGAATGCCCTCAACGGGAATTTCCATTTCCAGATAGGGCGCTTTGGTAATACCGATCCCGTGCTCACCCGTAATGGTGCCACCCATATCAATGACTTTCTCAAAGAGCGCCCTGACAATGGTGTGAGCGTTTTTCAGCTGAACGGGGTCTTCTTTGTCAAGCATGACGTTCACATGGATGTTTCCATCTCCGGCATGGCCAAAAGCGGGAATGGGGAGACTGTATTCCATGGAAACCCTTCCCAGAAATGATACCAGTTCCGCCAGGCTGCTTCGAGGCACCACAATATCTTCGTTGATTTTATGGGGCCTTAACTTGTATAGGGATGGCGATACATTCCGTCTCGCCTCCCAAAGCTCCTCTGCACTTTCAGGGTTTTTTGCCGCCTTAAATGCCATGGCATCCCCGCATAAATCCTCGATGATTCTCGCCTGATGGGCCACCAAGTCCGAGTTGCCATCCACTTCGATCAGCAGCATGGCGCCGGAATTCTCCGGCAGATCGAGGTGCATCTCTTCCCTTACGCAATCGATGCACAGCCGGTCCATGAACTCTAAAATGGCGGGAACAATTTTATTGCGGATTATCTTTGAGACCGTTTGGACTGCCAGAGACACATTTTCAAAAAAGGCCACCATGGTGCGTTGGGTCTCGGGCTTCGGCACCAGGCGAAGGGTCATGGCGGTGATGACCGCAAGGGTTCCTTCAGATCCCGCAATCAACCGAACCAGATCGTAACCCGCAACACCTTTCCGGGTTTCCACACCTGTTTTGATGATTTCCCCGGTGGGCAATACGACTGTGAGACCCAACACATAATCCCGGGTGACCCCGTATTTTACGGCCCGAAGCCCACCGGCACATTCCGCTATATTTCCCCCGAGGGTTGAGACTTTCAAACTGGCCGGGTCAGGCGGATAAAAAAGGCCCTGCGCCTCAACGGCCTGCTGAAGATCGGCTGTTATGACTCCAGGCTCAGCTTTGGCGATTAAGTTGTCCCGGTCCACGGAGAGAATCCGGTTCAGGCGATCCATGGCCAGCACAACGCCGCCATGAACCGGTACGGCGCCCCCGCTCATCCCCGTACCCGCCCCCCTGGGAACAACGGGAAATCCATTCTCCGTTGCCAGGCGAAGGATGCGGGAGATCTGTTCGCTGTTTTCAGGAAACGCCACCACATCGGGCATGTGGGCTATTTTGGTGGCATCGGCGGCAAATTCGACCATATCCTTTTGGGTGGTCATCAGATACTTTTTGCCGATGATACCGGACAATTCTTTAAGAAGGGTCTTTGAAATCATTGCGGAATCTGAACACGACTTTTAAGCGCATGCTGGAGGGTCATGGTGTCCATGAACTTGAGATCACCCCCCATGGGTACCCCCAGGGCGATCCTTGAAATCTTAACCCCGGGATTCTTTTCCGAAAGCAATCCGGAAATGAAGGAAGCCGTGGTTTCACCGCCGGTGGTGGGATTGGTTGCCAGAATAATCTCTTCAATTTTCTCCCTCTCCAGCCGCCCCAGAAGCCTGTCGATCTTCAGGTCTTCAGGGCCGATACCGTCCAGGGGGGAGAGCACGCCATGCAAAACATGGTATCTGCCCCTGTAAACGCCGGATTCCTCCAGGGCCATCTGGTCCCCGGGGGTTTCGACCACGCAGATGGTCCCATCGGCGCGCTGATCGTTCCGGCAGATGGTACAGGGATCTTCATCGGTCAGATTGAAACAGACTGAACAGAAGCGGATCTTTTCTTTGACTTCGATTAAACTCCGGGCCAGGCCTTCCGCCAGCCCCCGGTTGCTTCGTAAAACGAAAAGGGCCATACGTGTGGCAGATTTCTGACCAATCCCTGGAAGTTTGGAAAATTGATCAACCAGTTCAACTAAAGGTTCAGGATAAATTCCCATGGGTCGTCTTCAATAATGGTTGTCATGAATTAAGTCTGCTGCCGTTGATGGCTCATAAAATGATCAGATCAGACGAACCCACTTTACATGAGACCGGGCATCCCCGGGATATTCATCCCCTTGGTAAGCGCCCCTATCCCCTCGTTCATCATGTCCCTGGCCTGTGTCAGCGCATCATTGGCCGCTGCCATGACCAGGTCCTCCAGCATTTCCACGTCTTCCGGGTCCACCACTTCACGGTCGATTTTGATGGAGAGGAGTTCTTGTTTCCCATTGGCCACCACGGAAACCATACCGCCCCCGGCGGAAGCCTCTACGGTCTTCTCCCCCAGTTCTTCCTGAATCTTGGCCATTTTAGATTGAAACTTCTGGGCCTGTTTCATCAACTGCCCCATGTTCGGCATGCCTTTCATTTGATTCCTCCTTGATGGTTCATTGTTTATTGATTAATTTGCCTTCAAACAAATCCAGAACATTTTGCGCCACATCTCGAACTTCAGGTGGAAGTTCATCTGATTCGGTTGTGCTGGTGTTTTTTTTCTCGCTTGAAACGCTGTTCTCTTCGAGGTTCGATTCCTGCAGTTTAACCTTGATTCTTACCCGGATATCCCTTTGAAAAAACGTCCGACAATACCCCGCCAGTTGATCAAGTTTTTCTTGTTCTTCAAAATAGCCGGAAGAAAATTTATGATTGCCGTTTTCGATTTCCAATAAATCTTCAGTGAGTTTATTGAGGTGCCAGTCTTTGAGGACGGTGTAGAGCATTTTGCTTTTACCGAAAACAAACTGAAGGAAATCCTCCCAGGTTTTTTCTCCAGCGTCAGATGAGTCAGGCGGTTTTTTCAAGTTGACCGGGCCGGGTTCTTCAATTTCCTCCTTGGGTGTTTCACCCGTATCAACTTCACCAATCGCCACATCTTTGTCATTCGGGGACCAGCCAGTGGGAGCTTCTGATAGGGTTTTCCCGTTTTCCTGAGTTTGCCCGGGTGAAAAGGAAATTACCCGCTCTTCCAAAACGGCAATTTTTTTCATGATATCGCCAAATGACAGGTAGTCGCCAAGGCTGCACAGCTTAATCATGGTGGTTTCCAGTACCAGGCGCGGATAGGTGGTAAATCGAAGACCGTCTTCCCTGGCAATGAGAAAATTCAACACAACCTGCAGCTTTTCCTCCCCGGCCATTTCAGCCTGACGTCTGATTTCGTCTCTGTCGCTCTCACTCATGTCGATGAGCTGTTCTTCAGGGGCAATCAGGCTGACCAACAGGTTCCTGAACTGCGCCATCAGCGCACGATAGAATTCTTTGATGTCGTACCCCTGGTTGTATACTTTTTCCACCACCGCCAGACACCGGGATGAAGAACCTTCGATGACAGCGGACGACGACTCGAAAATAAGACCGCGATCAATGATGCCCAGGATCTCCGGCACCTGGCTGTCCAGAACGCTCTGCCCGGCAAATGATATCACCTGATCTAGAAGGCTTTCCGCATCTCTCATGCTCCCTTCCGCTTCTCTGGCAATCATGGAAAGACCCGTGGCGCTGATGCTGACGTCCTCATGTGTGGCGATTTTTTCCAGACAGGCCACAATCCTGGGCAGGGGAATCCGCTTGAAATCAAATCGCTGGCAACGGGAAAGAATCGTGATGGGAACCTTGTGGCTTTCGGTGGTGGCAAATATGAACTTCACATGGGGTGGCGGTTCTTCCAGGGTTTTCAAAAGAGCGTTAAAGGCCGGAAGGGTCAACATGTGGACTTCATCTATTACGTAGATGCGGTACTGGCTGGCGGAAGGCATGTATTTGGCGTTTTCACGAAGGTCCCGAATCTCGTCGATGCCCCGGTTGGAAGCGCCATCAATTTCCTGCACGTCAATGGAATTACCCGCGGTTATTTCACGGCAACTCCGGCACTGGTTGCAGGGTATTCCCGGTTCCCCATGAGTACAGTTGATGGCCTTGGCAAAAATTCTGGCCACGGAAGTTTTCCCCACACCCCTGGGCCCGCCAAAAATATAGGCGTGCGCCAGCCTGCCGGTCCTGATGGCATTCACCAATGTCTGGGTAATGTGCTCCTGGCCGATGACATCCTCAAAAACCTGGGGACGCCATTTTCTGGCAAGAACTTCGTAAGGCATCTCTTTATAACTCACGAGGGACTGAAAAAAACCTATGGAAAGTCGGGCGGGTCGGCCCTTCGAGAAATCCTGAGGATAGCGAAATTCAGTGAAGACAGCACATTCAAGTGTATGGCGGAGAGAGAGGGATTCGAACCCTCGGTACCACGGTTAGCAGTACACGCGATTTCCAGTCGCGCTCCTTCAGCCAGCTCGGACATCTCTCCTTGTTTTATTCTCAAACGAACAACCGATCCACCGTGAAAACCCTGGCGGAGAGGGTGGGATTCGAACCCACGTGCCCCGCTATTAACAGGACAAGTCGATTTCGAGTCGACCCCGTTACGGCCACTTCGGTACCTCTCCTTTGTCGGGTTTACTGCCTTTTCCCCTGCGGGCTTGAAAAAAACGTCTCATCAGCGCCCGACATTCGTCCTCCATTACGCCTGATACGATTTCAATGCGGTGGTTGAGGCGGTCATCCCGGGAGAGATCGTACAAAGACCCCGCAGCGCCGCCTTTCATATCGTGTGCTCCGAAGGCCAGCATGGACACCCTTGCGTGAATGGCCGTTCCCATGCACATGAGACACGGTTCTATGGTCGCTACCAGCAGGCAGCGGTTCAACCGATAGTTTCCTTTGACCCGGCAGGCCTTTCGGACGGCTAGGATTTCAGCATGTGCTGTGGGATCACAAAGTGATATGGGCTGATTGTGCGCCCGTGACAAAATGCGTCCTTCAGGGTCGGCCACCACCGCGCCAACAGGAACTTCCCCCTTCAGATAGGCTTTTTCCGCTTCCAGCAGCGCCTGCGCCATCAAATGATAAAGATCATGTTGCATTTTTCAATGCTTTTACATTATTTTTTTCCGGTACGTCAAGGGGAATGGCCTTTTGAGCGCATGAAAATATCAACAACCTTCCCGGCCGAATGTGAAAGAACGAGGACACAATGCCTTGTCAATGTCCCCGAAAATCTTTTTCGCAACCCCGTAATCCCTGTGGGGATAAAACCCCAGATCCGAAGCATAGGCTTCAGCCCCTTCCACCAGTTTTCTGGCGCAGGCGGGGTGAACCTCTTTTAAAACCTGCGTATTTTCAATGTGCTCCAGTCTGAATCGGTAGTCGCTCTCGCTAATGAGCATACAACCGGCGTTTTTTACGCCCAAACAGAAAACATCCAGTAAAAACACTGCCATCAGGATTTGGTCGCCCGGCGTTTTCCGTGTGACCACAACAGCTCCAATGCCGGCATCCGGTTCGAAAAAACCCTCCTGTTCCCAACATTCGTAAAGTGGCGCTTGCAGGGCCTGTGCCGTGGCAAGCCGATTGGTGATGCTGGACAAAGCTGCTTCTCTGCGAATGGTTGCCTTTCTTTTTTTCCTTTTGGCAGTTTTTTTTGCTTTCTTGAACTGAATTTTTCTGCGGCGTAACGCCATGATACAATTGCTCCTGACGAAGCGTATTCTCCCCCCAGGGGTCTCCCAGGGGTCTCGTCGCTGCTTATTCTTCGGTTTCGTGGCCCAGCAGGATCATACGTTCTTTGGCCGCAGCGTCTCTTTTTGCCTCCCAGGAAT